>JBBDUG010000059.1:0-14193 GCA_040904025.1 Minisyncoccota bacterium | reverse complement strand
CTACCGGATCACGATACATTGTTTGTGTATGTTAAGGGATAGGGTATTTGGTGCCGGAGGTGGGACTTGAACCCACAAGCCATTTGTGATGGCCGGGGGTTTTAAACCCCCTGCGTTTACCGATTTCGCCACTCCGGCGTTGAGGCCCAGGCCGGATTTGAACCGGCGCATAGAGGATTTGCAGTCCCCTGCGTTAACCAACTTCGCCACTGGGCCATCAGGTTCAAACTATACCCTCTTTTTTGATATTTTTAAAGGAGTTAATTTAGAGTATCTCATCCATGCGTTGCCGCATCTTTTCTCCTTCATCAATTGAAAATGAGAAGAATGGAATAGATTTGGTCGATAATCTTTCTTTCATATTCTCTCGGAAGAGATGAGCTTTTTTCTTGATGAGAGTATGTGTTCGCTCTTCTTCTTCATTTGGAAGAACAGTGAAATATACTGTTGATTTCTTAAGATCTTTTGAGACATCAGCGCGTGTGACCGTTACAAGCGGTTTAGGAGGGAGGTGTGTGTTTATAAATCGCGCTGCTTCTTGTCGGATAAGTTCCGCAACACGTTTTTGTCGTTCTGTTCCTTCTCTCATTATTTCTCAACCATTTTAAATGCAACGAGTATGTCTCCTATTGCAATTTCAAACTTTGTCTCAACATCTGCACCGAATTCAGATCCTTCTTGCACTTCACTTGTCTTTGCTTTTTGCTTCTGGAGTTCGCTAAAGACTCCCTCACCAATCTCTTCTCCGCGTCGTGTGATCACAAACTGTGCTCCTTGAGTTAAGGAACCGCTTGTGACCTTTCCTCCAATGATCTGATTTTTCCGTGTTCTACTGAATGTCTTTAGAACCTTTGCTTCTCCTATCTTTTCTCGCACCTCTATTTTAGGAGTACGGGTTTGTATTTCTTCTTCAAGCCATTCAACCAGATCGTATATTATAGAAAATGTCTTTATCGTTACCTCTGTGCGATCTGCGAGCTCTTGTGCCCCTGTCTCGACTCCTACATTGAATCCTACTATAACACCGCTTCCTGCCGCTCCTGCGCGGCGTACATCGCCTTCTGTTACCGATCCGAGTCCTTCTTCGAGTACTGTAGGGTGCGCACGGTCTGTAACAAGTCCTGCGACCTTCTCAGCAATTGCCTCTGCAGTTCCGGCAACATCTGTCTTTATGATAATCGGGATGGTCGTTACATCATCTTCGGTTTTTTCCAACTGTGGTCGTTCTCGTTTTGTTTCTTTTTCTGCTGCTGCTTCCTGTGCTTCTTTTTTACTTTCAAATGTATGAAAATGTACTCCAACTGCCGGACTGGCATCAAAGCCAGTTATACGAACAGGGGATGATGCTGTTGCTTCTTGTATTGTTTTGCCGATGTAGTCTTCCATAATGCGGACGGGTGCAGTGCTGGTGCCGGCTTGAATATGCTGCCCCTGAGAGAGCGTTCCGTCCATTATTACCAATGTTGCAGAGGTGCCGCGAGACGGATCAACATTTGATTCGATTACAACTCCTTCCGCCGGTTTTGAGAGATCCATTGTGAGTTCCTCTATCTCTGCCTGGAGGAGAATGAGATCAAGGAGTTCATCTACTCCTTCTCCTGTCTTTGCACTTATCTGCGCGTATGAAATATCTCCTCCGTATCCTTCAACATATATTTCGTGCTCTACAAGAGAGTTGAGTGTTGCCTGTACATCAGCATTCTCCTTATCAATCTTATTCACCGCGATGATATACGGGATATCAGCATCTTTAATACTCTGAAGTGCTTCAAGAGTTTGCTCCTTCACTCCATCATCTGCTGCTATTACAAGGATGGCAACATCGGCTACAGAGGCACCACGTGAACGCATTGCGGTGAAGGCTTCGTGTCCGGGTGTATCAAGAAACGTGATTCGTTTTTCTGTATCGTCACGTTCATGCATCACCTCATATGCTGAGAGGTGCTGTGTTATACCCCCTGCTTCACTCTCGGTGACATTCGTCTTGCGAATGTAGTCGAGCAGTGTTGATTTCCCATGATCAATATGCCCCATGACGACAATCACCGGGGGTCTTTCGACAGTTGTACTGTTTTGCTCTGTTGCCATGACGCGCTTGAGTATAGCGTAATTATGTTGATTTATAAAGGTCTTCCATATAATGTGGGGGTATGAATGATCGAATCTATCTTGATTATGCCTCCACGACCCCGGTTGATTCGCGGGTGCTCTCTGCTATGGAGCCATATTGGAATGAAGACTTCTTTCACCCCCGGTCACTGCATAGCGACGGGAAGTCTGTTGAAGAGGTGATTGATGAGGCACGGCACGTTATCGGGCATGCATTGGGAATGCAAGGGTATGTAGGAGAGGTTGATTTCGTATTTACCTCATCGGGAACTGAGTCAAACACACTTGCACTGCGGGGACTCCTTGATTCCTTCTCCGATGAGGAATGTGCGGGAAAGAGAGTTATTCTCTCTGCAATTGAGCACCCCTCTGTTGCGGATATTAAAAAGTATGCCGAGAAACGGGGAATGGAAGTTGTTTTAATTCCAATTGATGCGGAGGGTATTATTGATATATCAGCATTTAAAGATGCATTGAATGACGAGACGCTTCTGGTCTCCGTGCAGTTGGTAAATAGCGAGATTGGAACGATACAGCCGGTGCGAGAGGTGGTGAAGGAGACGCGGAAGATGGATGGGCGGATATATGTTCATACTGATGCGAGTCAGGCATGGCTCTGGCAGTCTATTGATGTTGAGAAACTCGGTGTAGATCTCCTCACTGTTGATGCCCACAAGATGTATGGACCAAAGGGGATAGGGGGGTTGTTTATTAAAAAAGATGTCTCAATTGAACCTCTCTTTCTAGGTTCAGAAAAGTCATATCGATCAGGAACTCCCCCCATCCCCCTTATCATCGGATTTCGCGAAGCGGTTGAGATCGCAGAGGCGGAGCGAGGTGAATATTCTGCATCCATCTCACGACTACGCGATGTATTGATACAGAATATACAGACACAGTTTCCACAAGCGACAATCAATGGATCGCTTGAGAAGCGAGTGCCGGGAAATGTAAGTATTTCATTCCCATCTACAAACCATGAATTTTTGCAAATGAGACTTGATGAAGCGGGGATTTCTGTTGCGACACGGAGTGCGTGTCTCGAGAGTGGGGGAGAGGGGTCATTTGTGATTTCCGAACTTCCTGGGGGGAGTCAACGTGAAGCGCTCCGTGTCACCTTAGGAAAAGAGACAACTGAGGGTGAGGTGGAACGATTTTGTGAGGTATTAAAAAAGCTCTTTTAGAGGAGATATATTTGTATTCGCCTCTGCGGGAGATATTCGTTATACTACAACTATGAATCTAGAGGATCTTAGCAAACACCAACTCCTTCTTCTGGCGCTTCTTGTCAGTTTCGTGACCTCGTTAGCGACTGGTATTGTGACAGTCTCTATGATGGACTATGCACCACCAGCGGTGACGAAGACGGTAAATCGGGTTGTTGAACATACTATTGAACGTGTTGTTCCACCTGATGAGATTCAGGAGGTTGATCCGACTGAACGAGTCACTGAAAAGGTGGTGGTTGTTGAACGAGATGCTTCACTGGAAGAAGCAGTTTCTTCTGTATCGGACGGCATTGTACGCACATATCTTTCTGGAGACGACACCGCCTCTTCTTCTGGTAAGTTTACCGGTTTTGGTCTCGTGCTTAATGAAGATGGGCTGGTAGCTGCAGACAAATCACTCGGAGCGGTATCGTATGTTCATGATCTTTCTGGAAAGCGATATGATGCAACGCTCGTTCGGGAAGAAACATCATTTGCATACTATCGGGTTGAGTCGGAGGATGGATCGGTGCCGGCTTCTGTACCGATACGAGAGGGTAAACCACTCGCTCTTGGTAGCGAGGTATTTGCTCTCTCTGGAGGAAACTCGCTCTCATTAAGTCGAGGAACGATAACGCAGACATTTGGAGCGAATATTGCAGGAGCTGCGGGGAGTATTTCAGAGTCGTTAAAGACGGACATCATACCCCCACAGGCAGGAGTGCCACTCTTTACCTCAGATGGGTATGTTGTTGCGTTATCTGGTAAGAAAGGAGAAGGATATACGTTTATTCCTATAGAGACTATTTTGGAAGCAAGTTCTGAAGTGAGTGTTGAGTCTGAGGAGACACCAGCGTCATAGGACTGTTTCGCTATTTACGGATATATAAAATGATGGTAGAATCCTTACTACACACCATATTTAACATTCAACAGCAATGCCACCATTTGGAAAGTTTACACAAAAAGCACAAGAGGTCATTCGTCGCGCACATGAACTCGCAATAGAACGAGGACAGAACCAAGTTGGCGTACTTCACGTACTTGGCGCCCTCGTCTTGCAGGATGACAGTGTTGTATATTCAATACTCGAACGCATTGGAATTGATGTTGTCATGTTTACCGATGCAGTTATGGATGAACTTGAAGAGCCTGAAGGATCACCAGTTGTATCCCCGTCATATCAGGTATATCTAACACCTGAGTTAGTGAAGGTACTCGAAGGGTCGGTAAAGATCGCGGGCAAGCTTAAAGATGAATATGTCTCCACTGAACACCTCTTTCTTGCAGTACTTGCAACGGATAATATTGCAGACGAAATACTCGATCGCTTTAATGTCACACAGAAGAAAGTTATGAGTGCGCTCAAAGAAGTTCGTGAAGAAGGTGGGTCCGAAAATGCTGGTCCCAACCGACTCCGCGCGGTGACTAAATATACTCGTAGTCTTACCAAACTTGCTCAAGAGAACAAGCTTGATCCTGTTATTGGACGGGATAAAGAAATAAATCGAATCATACAGATACTCTCTCGGCGTACAAAGAATAATCCGATTCTCATCGGAGAGGCGGGGGTAGGAAAAACAGCAATAGTTGAAGGGCTTGCACAGCGTATGTCTTCAGGAGATGTTCCCGAGTCTCTAAAAGGAAGAAAGCTTGTCTCACTCGATCTCGGACAGCTTATTGCCGGTACGAAGTATCGTGGTGAGTTTGAAGATCGTCTCAAGAAGATAATGAAAGAGATAGAGAAGTCTGAAGGAGATGTCATCCTCTTTATCGATGAAATTCACACCATTGTTGGTGCAGGTGCAGCTGAAGGGGCAATGGATGCCTCTAATATGCTCAAGCCGGCATTGGCACGCGGTGAATTGCATGCAATTGGTGCAACAACACTTAAAGAATATCAAAAACATATTGAAAAGGATCCGGCGCTGACACGACGTTTCCAGCCGGTCTATATAAACGAACCATCAATTGATGATGCAATAGCTATTCTTCGTGGTCTAAAAGAAAAGTATGAACTTTTCCACGGAGTGAAGATATTAGACGAAGCAATATTAGCGGCGGTAAAGCTCTCTAGTCGCTATCTTACGGACCGCTATTTGCCTGATAAGGCAGTCGACCTTATCGACGAAGCTTCATCTGCATTGCGTATGATACTTGAGAACAAGCCTCCTGAGCTTGAAGAAGCACATCGTAAGATCCTTCGATTTGAGATAGAGAAGAAAGCACTTGAGAATGAAGCTGAAAATGATGGAGATGAGGCACAAAAGCGTATTGATGAGATAGATAAAGAGATCGCTGAGCTCAAAGAAGAGACAAAAGAACTTGAGGTTAAATGGACGAATGAAAAAGATGCACTCTTCTCAATCAAAGAACTCAAGACTGATCTTGATCAGGCGCGTGTTGAAGCTGACAACGCGGAAGCGGTTGCAGATCTCGGACGTGCTGCAGAGATTCGATATCGGGATATTCCTGAGATGGAGAAGGAGCTTGATAAGAGTAATAAACGTCTGCAGAAGTTGCAGAAATCACGCCGTATTCTCAAAGAAGAAGTAAATGAAGAGGATATTGCGCAGGTTATCTCACGATGGACTAACATTCCTGTCTCAAAGATGCTTGAGACAGAAGTTAAAAAACTCTCCCGTATGGAAGAAAAACTCAAGGAGCGTGTTGTTGGACAAGAAGAAGCTGTTTCGAAAGTTGCTGACTCTGTAAAGCGCTCACGAGTTGGTATTGCTGATCCTGATAAACCAATTGGCTCCTTCATCTTCCTCGGTCCAACTGGAGTTGGAAAGACCGAGTTGACTAAAGCATTGGCTGAATTCATGTTTGATGATGAGAAGGCATTGGTGCGTGTTGATATGTCCGAATATATGGAACGACACGCTGTCTCTAAGATGATCGGCTCTCCCGCCGGATATGTAGGATATGAAGAGGGAGGTCAACTTACCGAGCAGATTCGTCACAGACCATACTCTGTTGTTCTCTTCGATGAGATCGAGAAGGCACACCCAGAAGTATTTAATGTATTACTTCAGGTGCTTGATAATGGTCGCTTGACTGATGCTAAGGGACGCACAGTTAACTTCAAGAACTCAATCATTATCCTCACATCCAATGTAGGGGCAGAGCATATCGACAAGATGCAGTCTCTCGGATTCTCTACCGGAGGGGCAAAAGATCAGTATGAACATGCAAAGGATAAGGTGATGAAATCACTTAAGGATCACTTCCGACCCGAGTTTCTTAACCGTCTCGATGATATTGTACTCTTTAATGTTCTCTCAGAAGAGGCAATTCGAGATATTGTTGATATTCAGGTTGAGCTGGTTAAAGAGCGACTTGCAGAGAAGGATATTTCTATTAAGCTCTCTAAACCTGTTCTCGACTACTTAGCAAAGGAGGGGTATAACCCACAATATGGTGCGCGCCCACTTAAGCGTATTATTCAAACAAAGATACTTACCCCAATTGCAAATCGTATGATCTCAAAGGGAATCATGCAGGGTGGACGTGTCTATGTACGCAAAAAGAAGGGAAGTGATGAACTCTCCTTTACCGTGCGAGCAAAGAAAAGTAAGGCAAAAAGCAAGGCGAAGACACGGAAGAAAGAGCCAGTGGCAGCGTAGTTGAAACACCTCTCGTTTATGCTAGACTAACGAGCAGGTGATTTTGCGTCGGTGGCGGAGCGGTCAATCGCAATGGTCTGTAAAACCATCGCCCATGTGGCTACGCAGGTTCGAATCCTGCCCGGCGCACTAGGTATATTGCGAATATAAGCACTTAATGATATAGTCTTTTCCGTTATGGCAGGTCAAAAACAACTCGTAATTCTCCAGAATAAAGAAACAGGAGAAGTATACTACACGCGCAAGAACAAGCGACGTCTTGCTGATCATAAATTAAAGCTTCGTAAATATAGTCCGAAGCTTAATAAACACGTTATCTTTGAAGAAGTGAAGAAAGCGGGGAAGAAAAAGAAAATAAAAAATAAAGAGTAAAACAACCCTAGAAACAGGGTTGTTTTTCTGATACCCTTATCTCGGAAGGGTCCATAGTTTAATTGGTAAAACAGTGGTCTCCAAAACCACCGTTCCAGGTTCAAGTCCTGGTGGACCCGCAAAAAGAAAAAACAGCAAGATGTTATTGATCTTGCTGCTGCATCAGTTTGTGAGCATGCTCTGTTTCGCCACCTCTATCAGCGAACAGTTTTGTAGCATGTTCTCTGATACTCCATATACTCACTACAATGAGGAGAAAAAGGGGGAGAAAGAGTATACAGAGACCATAGAAAAGAACTTTATAAAGACGTGGCCAGTTATTGTCGAGGTACTCAGCAACGCGTTGGACCTTAAACCATATATCCATCGTCTCAATGGGGTTGATTCCGTTTTATCGAGTCTATCGAAATGATAAAGTTAAATTAACTCTCTGTCAACCACTCTTTAATATGAGCCAATATCTCTTCCGGATTTTCTGGAGAAAACCACTTAATCCGCTTATCCCTCTTAAACCACTTTATCTGTTGTCTTGCGTATCTCCAATCGTCTCGTTCTATACTCTGTACTAATTCCTCCGTATCAATCTTATCCTCTAGATAATCAGCAAGGTGCTCGTATTCGAGACCAAGTTCTCTCATTCGTTTAAGTGAGAGTCCTTCCTTATAAAGCTCTTCTACTTCTTCGATCATACCTCGTTCAAGTCTTTGTTGCGTGCGGATTTGTATTCGTCTCTTTAACTCTTTCTTTTTAGGTTTCAATCCGATCTGGAGTGTGTTAAATCTAACTTCTTTCTGCACTTTTGGTACATGTCCGAGTTCTTTTGCTATCTCAATGGCACGGATAAGGCGCCGTGGGTTGTCTTGTGTAATATCCTCTTCTCGTCGGGGATCAAGTTCTTTGAGTATACTACGCAACTCCTCAACTGATTTTTCTTGCAATTGCTCTCGTAACATCTGATTAGGTCCAACATCCGGTAGCATCATATTATCCACAATTGCTTGTATATAGAATCCAGTGCCGCCGGCAAGTATGGGAAGCTTTCCCCGAGCATGAACATCTTCTATCACCTCATCTGCTGCTTCTTTGTATAGTGCAACGCTGTATTGCTCTTGCGGACGAGCAACATCAAGAAGATGATGAGGAATGCCCCTCATCTCCTCTTGAGTTATCTTCCCAGTTGCAATATCTAAACCTTCATACACCTGTCGAGAGTCGGCGGATACAACTTCTCCATTGAAGTTCAATGCACATTCAACAGCAAGGTCACTCTTGCCCGATGCGGTGGGGCCGAGTATAACAAGGAGTTTTTTCTTTTCTTTCATATTGGTGCCGGGGGTGGGACTTGAACCCACACGGACTTGCGTCCACAGCATTTTGAGTGCTGCGCGTATACCAATTCCGCCACCCCGGCAGGGTGTGGGGTTCAACAGAATGAACCTCGAACTTTGGGTCGCATTATAGACCAAATAATCCAATTTGTCCTCCGGAGGAGGAAGGAGGCTTCTGAGTAAATCCCCGAAGTCCACAACGTCCACCAAGCCGTTGACAGAATGAGTCTGAATGGTAGTATTCTTCGTGGATATGTCAAACTCATTTACGGAGGAATCCGATGAACCTACCAGATGATATACAGGATTTCGTCTCTGACTTCGAACCCATAGTTTTTCGAGGGCATGATTACAATGGTAGATCCATGGCCCTTCTGATCTATTCACTTCCCATCTCCGCTGACTTTGAGGGTAAAAAGTTTCTCGTACGTCGTCAGCTCACAGAGCAAGGATGGGAGCAGGGCGAATGGGTCCTGAGAGGAGAGGGAGACATACTCTCTGAAATAGCAGCGAGCCTCTTTCGTGGTCTGGAGGGCTTTGATCCATTCCATTATTATCTTTCTGACAGCCAGGAAGATTTGAGGGAATGGGCAGTTTCTGAAGGTCTACAACTCCGAATCACACTCCCGAGTCCTCGAGGGTATGTCCATGTTTTTTTCGGGAAACGGGATGCCGGCTTCTGGAGTGAGGCTCGCTTCGTGCGAGAAGGGGCGCTAATCGGCGAAGAGGAATTCGTCGACATGTCCTCAGAGGAAGTACTCCGTGTTCTTGCCGGCGAATTTGGTAAAGCGTCAGTAGTACTCGCCTAGTTCTTATAAACAATCAGTACCTAGGCCCCGCACACTCGTTGTGATGGGGTCTTTTTATACTCGAAGCCCTTTTTAGACCACAGATTTGGAAATTCATCTAGTGGGGTTCAACGGAATGAACCTCGAACTTTGAGTCGCATTATAGACCAAATGATCCGACTTGTCCTTCGTAGAAAAAAGGGGGACTCTGAATGAAGTCCACTGACCCCTTGATGAAGTGGGAATCGTTTTACCTTAAAAGAAACCCGCCCCCCTTGCGGGAGGCGGTAAAATCTTTCCTCTGTATTATATGTAGACGGCTCGCATTGTCAATACTTACTATCCACAATCGGCTAATTTTTGAACTCTATTTCTGACCGAATCTCGTTAAGTATTTTATAGTTACAGCGCGGGTGCTTGATCCCAAATGTTTTAAGTTCCCACGAAAGAAGTTCCTCATATGAAAAGATTCTGATGAACTTACCGGCCTTCCAGTAATACTCAACCATGGGAAGGTAGTCAGAGTCGCCGGAGAAGAGGATAATGCAGTCGATGTCGTCTTCATAATTTCGGAGGTCGACAGCAATATCGACATCGACATCGCACTTCGTGCCGCCACCCTTTATGTGCTTGAGTGGTTTCCGAATTACACTGTAGCCGATTCCCTCAAGGAGGTTGTGGAAATCTTTCTGACCCTCCGCTCGTCGGGCGAATTCCGGAGTAGAGGGATTTTCATCTTCACAGCAGTAGTAATTGAGGAAGGTGGGGGAGAAGCGGGCATCAAGATATTCCTTAAGCTTGGTAAAGTCGATGCGGAAGTCGGCTTCCCGAGCTCCCCAGAAAATATTGGATGCATCAATGAAGACGCCACTTCGCGCATTTTGTACCTGCGAGCTGACCATGATGTCTTCATTATATCATGGTCATCCTTTGAATAGGACTGAATCACTAGCCACATCCAGACCTCGTACAACTTTGGTTGTGGCGGGGTCTTTTCTTTACAAACCTCATTCTCTATGGTGTGTGGGCGAGAGAGGACTTGAACCTCCATGGGAATTACCCCACCAGCTCCTAAGGCTGGCGCGTCTACCAATTCCGCCACTCGCCCTTATATATAGTGCCGGAGAGAGGATTTGAACCTCCAAGCCCTTGCGAGCACTACGCCCTGAACGTAGCGTGTTTACCAATTTCACCACTCCGGCAGGTTAAAACCTCTCTTCTGGCAATCCTAGTGTAATTGAATCTACACAAAAATCAACGTAATGCACACGAAAAAGAGTATGATACAATGAGCGGTATAAGAGGCGATTGAGCAATATGTCACGTTTTCAAAACAACTCTATTTTTTGGGTTGAGGTTGAGAAAATTAGCCCCAATCCATATCAACCCCGTCGCGAATTTGATGAGGATCGATTAAAGGACCTTGCAGAATCCATTCGGCAATATGGTATTCTCCAGCCGCTCACAGTTACACGAAAGGAGAAGATAAAGGAAGATGGTGGTATTTCTGTTGAATATGAACTCATTGCTGGTGAGCGACGTCATCGTGCGTCTAAAATTGCAGGGCTCTCACAAGTGCCCGTTATCATCCGTAGTGGAGAAGAGAACTCTCAGATGAAGCTCGAGCTTGCCATTATTGAAAACCTTCAGCGAGAGGATATCAATGCAATTGAGAGAGCTCGTGCATTTGCACGTCTTGCAGAGGAGTTTGATATGACACACGCAGCTATCGGGAAGAAAGTGGGAAAAAGCCGTGAATATGTCTCAAACTCTATTCGTCTTCTTGGACTCCCAGATCATATACAAACTGCCATTATGGAAGGAAAAATGACGGAAGGTCATGGGAGACCCATTTTGATGCTTAAAGACCGCCCTGAGGAGCAGGAGACGCTCTACAAGGAGGTTATATACAAAAAGCTCTCTGTACGTGACACAGAGTCTATTGCACGTCGTGTGGCGCAGGATAAGGTGCGAAAGAAGAAGTATAAGCCGGATCCAGAGATCCTTGAGCTTGAAAAACAACTCTCAGAATCACTTGGAACACGTGTACAGATAGAGAAAAAAGATACGGGTGGAAAGATTGTTATCGATTTCTTCTCTTCGGAGGATGTACAAGAACTTATGGAACTCTTTGGGAGAGTAGTTGATTCTCAACCACAGAATCGACATAAGTTTATGGAGCGTTTTCTTGAGAAAAAGGAGGAGTTGGAAGAAGAGGAAGAAGAACCAAAAGAGGTTTCAGTTGCTGAGGTAGTTGAACAACAGCGGGAAGAAGAGAAACAAGAAGAAGAGGTAGAAGACATAATATCAAGTGACACCTCTGATGTAGAGGACAAATCTAAAACACGAAAAGAGAACAAAAAAGAAGATGAGCCAGAAGTTCAGGAGAGATCTTTTTCTGAAAAAGCGACACAAGCTTTTGCCCAGAAGGAAGTAGAAGAAACAGAAGAAGAGGAGACCGAAAAGAAAAATATTAAAAAAGAGGAAGAGAAGGGAAAGAAAGAAGAAAAAGACGAGGAGCTCTATTCCATCTCAAACTTTACCGTTTAGATTATTTTTTCTGCAGCGCAGAACGAATTTTTCTGCGTGCAAAACTCGTTTTTGCATAATTAAGCCACTTTTGTGAAGGTTTGCTTTTTTTGCGCGTCTCAATCTCCACTATATCTCCATTGGAAAGAGTGGTGTCAAGGGAGACGAGTTTTGAATTTACCTTCGCACCTGAAACATGATCACCAATATCGGTGTGTATTTGGTATGCAAAATCTATTGGACTTGATCCTGCGGGGAGATCGATCACATCACCCTTTGGAGTGAATACAAAAATACGATTCTCAAAGTAGTCTGTCTTTAGGTGATTGAGAAGTTCTCGTGGTTTATCTATCTCACTCTGTGCTTCTGCGAGGTCTTTTATCCAATTTGGCACTTCTTCTTCCTTTCCCACTTCTGCTTCACTCTCAGGAGAGAGTCCGGGGATGAGATCTTTAAACCACTCAAGGGGAAGGAGTTTTACTCCTTTACGCTTATGTTGCACATGTGGGGCAATTCCGTATTCTGCTTCACGGTGCATTTTTTCTGTGCGAATTTGAATCTCTGCGAGCCCGCCGTCTCCGGTGAAGATGGTGGTGTGGATACTCTGATATCCATTTGGCTTTGGAAAGGCGATGTAGTCCTTTATGCGCCCCGGGAGCGGACGCCAGATACTGTGTATGATTCCCAGCACGCGGTAGCAGTCGTGAATAGTTGGCACGATGATACGGAGCGCAAGAATATCGTATACACGATCAATATCCATCTCTTTTCGTTTGAGTTTACGCCAAAGACTATACAGGTGCTTTTTACGGTAGTCGGTCTTTACATCTTTAAATCCATTTTCTGCGAGTTCTTTTTTAAGTCGTCTATATACTTTATCGAGCCGAACCTCACTTTCTTTATATCGATTCTTTGAGAGTGCGTGTGTTTTTTTATATTCCTCCGGTTTTATATATGGAAATGCGAGATCTTCAAGTACTCCAGTCATCTTTCCCATTCTGAGTCGGTGGGCAATTGGAGCATATACCTCCATTGTCTCTTGTGCGATACGTTTCTGTTTTTCCTCCGGTATATATTTTAATGTCTCCATATTATGGAGACGATCAGCCAACTTTATTATCAAAACACGGATATCTTGTGAGGTGGCAACAAAAAGTTTTCTTAATGATTCAATATGTCGCGTTGCTCCTTTGTATCGAACATGTCCAAGCTTCGTCACTCCCTGCACGAGAAAAAGCACTTCTTCTCCGAATTCTTCCTTTATTTTCTTTGCCGAGATATCATCGACATCTTCGAGGGTGTCATGAAGAAGACCAGCTGCTACGGTCTTTGGGCCCATACCGAGCTCTGCAAGACTTTGTGCAGTTTTTGCAGGGTGGATGAAGTATGGATCTCCTGAATATCGTTTCTGCCCTTCATGTGCCTCTTTTGAGAATTTATATGCACCTTCAATGAGCTCCCGATCTTCACGAGATGGTGAATTCATTAGATCCAGAATGTCTTTGACTGATACCATCCCTCCCATGGTATTGAAAAATAGGGGGTGTGTAAACAGGGATGTTCACTTTAGACACCTTTGTTTATTCTTATTTCTTTTTCTTCTTTGCACCTCGTCTCCGTTTTGGTTCTTTGAGGATTTCGAGTGCACGGTCTAATTTGATGGTGTATACATCATCTTCTTTAAGAGAACGATAGTCGGGTTTTGGTTTTGTTTGATGTACGATATATGGCCCAAATCGTCCGATATTTGCCTGTATCTTGTTTCCTGTCTCAGGATGTTCACCAAGAGTGCGGGGAAGTGAGAGATACTTCACCGCTTCTTTTATAGTGACTTCTTCAGGATCTTTTTCTTTTGGTATACTTCCGCGTTTTGGTTTTTTCTTTCCTTCTATCGGCATTTCAACATATGGACCATATGGTCCTTCTTTGACATATATCGGCTGATCGGTCTCCGGGTGCTTTCCGATAGGGGTACCACCATCAAGAACCTTTCCTTCAAGTGTCCGAGCACCTTTGCAGTCCGGGAAGTCTTTGCAGCTGAAGAACTTTCCGCTTCGTCCGAGTTTTACCACCATAGCTTTTTCACAGTCAGGACATTTTATTTCCTCTGGTGCATCACCGAGATTTGTGATCTTTGGTATATCTTCTTTTGATTCCACTTGCTTGTGGAATGGGGTATAGAATTCTTCTAGTGTTTCTTCATAACTTGCTTCACCCGCTGCAATTTCAT
>JBBDUG010000058.1:0-2348 GCA_040904025.1 Minisyncoccota bacterium | reverse complement strand
CAGACGTTTATCCACACACATGATTGACAATGCATTTGCTCTCATATAATATATGAATACTTGTTCATATATTAATATGACAACTGCATCACAAACAATAGAAGATCAGGCACGACTCTTCAAAATGCTTTCATCAACAACACGTCTCGCGATTCTTCGAGTTCTCGTCGAATCAAACGGAGAATTATGTGTAAATGAAATTGCTGAACATGTCGGAACCACGCAATCAAATGCCTCACATCAACTCTCGAAGTTGGAGGATAATGAAATTGTTGCCTGCGTACGATATGGTCAGACATCCTGCTATCACATAACTGATTCTCCTGAGGCACAGATGGTTCGTAATTTTTTAAAACATAGTATATGAATATTAAAAACCAAAACATCAAACAGTACACCACGTATGTAATAGGGGGAATTATTGTCATCATTGGTGCAATTCTCCTCTTTACCACAGGGCCCGTCTCATCAGAAGATAATTCATCCCGCTCTCCCCTGTTTGGCGGAGGGGACATCCTACAAACTATGAATACCACACAACATTCCATACCACTTGAAGAGATCCTTGGTGGTGGGCCAGCAAAAGATGGTATTCCGTCCATCGACAATCCATCTTTTGAGACTCCACGAGAAGCAACAGAATGGATGGACGGCGATGATATCGGCCTCGGTCTTGAATATAACGGAGAAGAACGATTCTATCCATATAAAATCCTTGTATGGCATGAAATTGTCAATGATACCGTCAACGGAGAACCTGTTCTCGTCACATATTGTCCATTGTGTGCAACCGGCGTTGTCTTTGATTCGGAGGTAGACGGGACAGCATATGAATTCGGAGTCTCAGGAAAACTCTGGAAGTCAAACCTCCTTATGTACAATCGCACCAGTGATCCCGAAGATGAATCACTCTGGTCTCAGGTACTCGGAGAAGCAGTGGTCGGACCACTCACAGGAACTGAACTCAAAATCATTCCGGCTAATACGGTTAAATACGAAGATTGGTTGAGCAACCACCCTAACACTCAAATCCTCTCTCGTGATACTGGTGCCAGCCGTCCATACGGCAATGACCCATATGGAAACTACTACACCTCAGATTCAGTTTCCTTTGGCGCAACATTTAATGATGATCGCCTTCATCCGAAGGATTTCGTCCTCGGCATAGAGATAGACGACCAATTCAAGGCATATCATAAAGATGCCCTTCCAATTGGAACAACAGTTGATAGCTTCGCTGGCTCCTCAGTATCAATCACAAAAGATTCTTTCGGCGAAGTTAGGATGACGATTGGAGAAGAAGAGATACCATTTCTACAGGGCTTCTGGTTCTCATGGCTCTCTGTTCATCCAGAAACAGAATTATTCAAGTAATATATAATCAAGATATGAGTAACGTAACAATCTATTCAACAAATGCATGTGTACACTGCAATCACGCAAAGGCTTTCTTCGAAGAGAATGATATTGAATATACAAACAAAAATGTTCAGGAAGATCCACAGGCACGACAAGAGATGGTAAAGAAAAGTGGACAAATGGGAGTCCCTGTCATCATGATAGATGATGAGATTATAGTGGGGTTCAATGAATCTAAACTCCGCGAGGCACTTAACATATAAGCATGGGAGGAAACGTAAAAATATCACTCTCAATAATCCTCGGTTCACTCATTGTGGCATTTGTCATAATGGGTATGGGAAAAGGCGGAACAGAAGAACCAACAGCCCCCGGTGCTCACACACAAAATACCAGAAATAACCCCATATCCGCTGAGGAGCTGAAAGATACAACCCATATATTTGGAAACCCAGATGCGCCAATCACCATAGTTGAGTTCTCGGACTATGAATGTCCATTCTGCTCACGACTACATCCAATACTAGAACGGGTTGTAGCTGAAAATCCGGATACTGTGCAGTGGAGATATCGCCATTTCCCGCTTCATAGAGAAGCACCGCGCACCTCCCGCGCCGCGGAGTGTATCGCACGCATGGCAGGTGAAGAAGCCTTCTTCGATTTTTCTGCCGCTGCGTTTGACAATATGAGATCACTCGGGCCGGAATACTACGCACAGGAAGCAGCGCGCCACGGAATTGCACGGAGTGACTTGGAAAGCTGTATGGCGGAAGATGCAATACAAGAAATAATTCAGAAAGACCTTGCACTTGCACGAGCATCGGGAGGACGAGGAACTCCGCACAATGTCATCATCAGTCCTAACGGAGAAATGTTGGCAGTACCTGGGGCAATTCCATATGAACAATGGACATCTATTATCAATCAGATGCAACAAGAAATATGAAAATATTCTGGATAACAATTGGTATAGTTGCCGCTATTGTAGT
>JBBDUG010000057.1:0-2422 GCA_040904025.1 Minisyncoccota bacterium | reverse complement strand
TGATTGACGACATTTATTTGTCCCCACCGACGACAATTAGAATTCCCCATCGATAAGAAAGAATTCTATACTCCATCGACACTAACAAATAAGGAGGTGTGGATGGTTACAGATAACCAGGTGAGGACATTACATACTGTCATGAATAAAAACTCAACACTACAAACAGCTGCTGATAAAGCAGGGATGGACCGCAAGACAGCGCGTAAGTATGTGCAATTGGACAAGCTCCCCAGTGAGTTAGCTATTTCCCATAACTGGCGAACGCGGGAAGATCCGTTTGAAGAGGATTGGCCGTCTCTTCGTCAGAAGCTGATGCTTAATCCCGGTCTACAGGCCAAAACCCTGTTTGAAGACTTGCAGCGACGCTATCCCGGACGATACCAAAATGGTCAGCTGCGTACACTACAGCGTTGTGTGAAACAGTGGAGGGCGTTGGAAGGCCCACCTAAAGAAGTCTATTTCCCCCAACAACATCATCCGGGGCGATTATGTGCCTCAGACTTTACCGATATGGGATCCCTTAGGATTACCATTGCCGGACAGCCTTTCGCTCATTTGGTCTATCATTTTGTGCTGACCTACTCGAACTGGCAAACCGGGACGATCTGTTATACGGAAAGTTTTGAGAGTCTCTCCGATGGCCTGCAACATGCCTTGTGGGCGTTGGGAGGAGTCCCGCTGGTTCACCGTACGGACCGGTTGAGCGCGGCTGTACATCGGGATTTAAGCAAACATCTATTTACTCAACGCTACCGTGATCTGCTGGCTCACTACGTGATGGAAGCGGCTGCAACCAATGCAGGCAGCCCCCATGAAAACGGAGATGCCGAGCAGAGCCATTACCGATTCAAGCAGGCGCTTGATCAGTCGCTCATGCTTCGGGGAAGCCGTGACTTTGACAGCGTTGGGGAGTATAAGGGGTATCTGGAAAAACTCTTTGATCAACTCAATTCTGGTTGTAGCCAACGATTTACTGAAGAGCTTGCCACCCTTCGGCGACTGCCTGCTCGACGTCTGGATACCTGCAAGACGTTTACGCCCCGAGTGGGGCCATCGAGTACCATTCGGGTTCAGCATAACGTGTATTCGGTGAACAGCCGCTTAATCGGTGAGACGGTTCAGGTTCGTCTGATGGCTGATCATCTGGAGGTTTGGTATGGGCGTCGCCGGGTAGAGGTACTGCCTCGATTGCGTGGAAATGGTGGTCACCGGATTGAATACCGGCATGTCATCGATTGGCTGCTACGCAAACCTGGAGCTTTTGAAAACTATCGCTACCGCCAGGATTTGTATCCGACCCACCGCTTCCGTGTGGCCTATGATCAATTAAAAAGCCGATTGAATGGACATAGCTCCAAAGCCTACTTGCAGATCCTGCATCTGGCGGCTAAAGAAAACGAGTCACTCGTCGACCAGGCCCTGCGGCAACTGATCGACGCTCAGGTGCCCGTTAGCGCAGAGGCGGTACGTTCGTTGCTTGATGATTCGCTCCGGTTGTCTGCACCTGAGGATGTTACCATTACGCCGGTGGATCTGATGGCCTATGATCAGCTTCTCAACCACAAAGGAGGCCCTACATGTTAATTTCGATGCAGCTCCATGAACAATTAAAGGGAAGGCTGAAACACTTACGCCTTCCGATGATCCAGCACGCCTATCAAGACATGGCCGATCAGGCCCGGGCTGAATCTCTAAGCTATGAGCAGTATTTGTATGAACTTGTGGATGGGGAATCGCGTCAGCGTACACATAAACGAATCGAACGCTACCTGCGTGAGGCTCGCCTTCCGGGGGAGAAGACCATGGACACATTTGACCGGAAACGATTGCCTGCCCATGTGAATGCACAGGTGAGTGTCTTATTGGAAGGCGGGTTTTTGGCTCGAATGGAAAATGTTCTGGCCTTTGGGAATCCCGGTAGCGGGAAAACCCATCTGTTATGCGGGATCGCTCATGCACTGATTCAGCAAGGCTATCGGGTACTGTTCCGGCCATGCAGCCTGCTTGTTCAGGAGCTATTGCTGGCCAAACGTGATCTGACGTTGCCAAAGGCACTTAAAAAATTATCTCGATATGAGGCGATTCTGATCGATGACATCGGATATGTTCAACATAGTCGACAAGAAATGGAAGTACTTTTTACACTTCTTGCAGAACGGTATGAAAGAGGCAGTGTGATGCTGACGAGTAACTTACCTTTTTCGGGATGGGAAAGTATTTTTAAAGATCCGATGACAACGGCTGCAGCGATTGACCGGTTGGTTCATCACAGCATCATACTTGAATTGAATCTGGGTAGCTATCGACTTGAGTCATCCCAAAACAGAAAACAGAACGACAAACCAGAGTTAGAAACTACATGAGTAAACCGGGGAAAAATAATTGTCGTTGAAGGGGAATTTTAATTGTCGTTGATCAG
>JBBDUG010000056.1:3224-14979 GCA_040904025.1 Minisyncoccota bacterium | reverse complement strand
AACAGATCGATCTCATACAAGAGATAGAGAATCAGGGGTTCACATATAAAACATCTGATGGAATATATTTTGATGTTGTCGCATACGAAAATGCGGGAAATACATATGGCACCCTTTCCACACTCGACCAAAGAAAAGAAGGTGCGCGAGTTGAAAAGAATCCAGAGCGGAAAGATCCCCGTGATTTTGCCCTTTGGAAATTCAGTCCCGAAGAAGAACAGCGAGATATGGAGTGGAAGAGCCCGTGGGGAAAAGGTTTCCCGGGTTGGCATATTGAGTGTTCTGCAATGAGTATGAAATACCTCGGAGAGCAGTTTGATATCCATATTGGTGGAGAGGATCTTCGATCAACCCATCATCCGAATGAAGTGGCACAGTCCGAAGCGGCAACTAATAAACATCCGTTTGTAAAGTATTGGATGCACGGATCTTTCCTACTTGTTGATGATGGGCGTATGGGAAAGAGCCTTGGAAACGCATATGCACTCCATGATATACGTGAACGCGGTTTCTCTCCTCTTGCTCTCCGATATTTCTACCTCACTGGACACTATAGAAAGCAACTCAATTTTACCTGGGAGGCACTTGAAGCTGCCTCAAATGCACTTGGACATCTCTACGAAGTAATGCGCGCTCTCCCTGATACAACTTCGATTGATGATAAGTATCAGAATGCGTTTAAAGCGGTGGTGAACGATGATCTGAATATGCCACAGGCTCTCGCTGTCGTATGGGATCTTCTCGGTGATACATCAGTTGATCCAGGCTCCAAGAAAGCAACATTAATTGATTTTGATAAAGTGCTTGGGTTCAACCTAGGAGAACAAGAAGAGATCGATATTGCTGTCCCCGAAGAAATAGGGAAACTCGTGGAAGAGCGTGAAAAAGCACGAGAAAATAAAGATTTTGATACAGCTGATGAAATACGAGAATCTATTGAGAAGCAGGGCTACACCGTTACCGACGCTGAGGATAGTCCTAAAATAAGGAAGATAAAAAAGAACTAAAAGTTATCCACTCTTCTTCCCCACTTCCTCCACAAAAAGAGGGGAATTTAATGTACTCCATTCATCGTACATATGATAAAGTAAGTTCATGGAACGTTCAGGTCAATCAATCCCCTCTCCCATCTCTAAAGAACTGCGTGTACCTCCACAGGATGTCGAGGCAGAACAGGCAATATTGGGATCGGTAATGCTTAAGCCAGAATGTATCAATGACATTCTCGATTCTATCTCCCCCCAATGTTTTTATGCACGAAAGCATCGCATCATCTATGAGACGATGCTTGAACTCTTCTCAAAGAATGAAGCTATTGACCTTCTTACCCTCACTTCTCGTCTTAAGGATAAGAAGCTCATCGAAAAAGTTGGTGGATCCGGATACCTTACCGAGTTGGTAAATACAGTCCCCTCAGCTGCAAATGTTGTCTACTACTCAGAGATCGTTCAAAAGAAATTCCTTATGCGTAATCTCATTGACGCAGCAAATGAGATATCACAACTTGGATACTCCGAAGAAGAAGAAATTGGTGAACTCCTTGATGCCGCAGAAAAGCGTATTTTTCAAGTAACTAACCTTCTTAATGCTTCTGACTTTGTAACTCTCTCTGATGAGCTTAGTGAGGCATTTGAACGCCTTGAGAAGCTTCATGATTCAGGAACAGACCTACGAGGAATCTCCTCGGGATACAAGGCGCTTGATAACAAGCTTTCTGGGTTCCAGAAATCAGACTTTGTACTTCTTGCTGCACGCCCCTCAACTGGTAAAACAGCTCTTGCGCTTGATATTGCACGTAGAACAGCAACAGAGCATGGTAATCCTGTTCTCATCTTCTCTCTTGAGATGTCCTCTCAACAACTTGTAGATCGTATGCTTGCTGCAGAATCACGTGTAGACGCATGGAAACTGCGTACAGGAAAGATTCGTTCCGAGAAAGAGTTCTCTCAACTCCGCGATGCACTCGATCGCCTCTCAAAAGCCCCTATCTTCATTGAAGATACACCTGCAAACAACATTCTAAAAATGCGCTCAATTGCTCGAAAGTTAAAGCGTGATAAAGATTTGAAGTTGATTATCGTTGACTACCTTCAGCTGATGATTCCATCTGGTCGATTTAGAAACTCTGATTCTATGGTCAACCAAGTAACTGAGATCTCTCGCTCTCTCAAACAACTTGCACGAGAACTCGAGATACCAGTTATTGCTCTCTCCCAGCTTTCACGTGCGGTGGAACAGCGTGGTGGAAAACCACGACTATCTGACCTCCGAGACTCAGGTTCTCTTGAGCAGGACGCTGATGTTGTTATGTTCATCCATCGCGAAGATCGTACACGCCGCAATGAGGGTGGAAAACAAACAAATATTGCAGAGATCCTTATCGAAAAACACCGAAATGGTCCTGTGGGGAAGGTTGATCTCTACTTCGATGACCAAAAAGCCACCTTTATGGACCTTGAGACAAATGACTTTGATACCTTTGACGCTGAAGAGACAGACAATGACGAATTCTAACCCTATCGAACAACTGACCTCTCTTTTTTCCTCCTTTCCTGGGATTGGACCCCGTCAAGCACGCCGATTCACCTATTACCTCCTTCGGAAAAATGTAAATTTCCGCTCTCAACTTACCGATCTTATAACCTCACTCGGAAAGAACGTTCGAGTGTGTAAAGAAAGCTTTCAGCATTTTTATACCACAACAAAAGAATCTCTCTCACCGATTGAAAGAGATTCCAATAGAGATCGTGATCTCCTTATGATTGTTGAGAGAGAAAGTGACCTTGAATCTATAGAAAAAAGTAGAGTATATAACGGACGATATTTTGTACTCGGAGGAAACGTCCCAGCAATGGAAAAAGATCCGCAGAAATACATTAGATTACATGAACTTAAAAAGCGTGTTGAACGGGGCAAGAAAGCCAATGAGCTCTCTGAGATTATAATTGCGACAAGTGCAACACCCGATGGAGATAATACACAGGGACATGTACTAAAAACACTCTCTCCACTTCTCGAGGATACTGATATAAAAACATCCACGCTTGGACGTGGGCTATCTACAGGTACAGAACTTGAATATATTGATGTAGATACAATGAAAGAAGCCTTGGAGAATAGAAAATAGCTCGCGTTCTCTGGGCTATGTGTTAGGAGATCTTCTCAATGCGGATATTCATATATGGTTGTCGATGCCCTTTATTCTTAAAGTGTCGAGACTTAGCCCGAAATCGGATAACTTCGATTTTTTCTTTTCGTCCCTCCTTTTCTACTTTTCCAGTGACTTTCTTCCCTTTGATATACGGGGTACCTATATCGGTCTTTGATCCGTCATCGATAAGTAGAACATCTTCAAACGTGACATCGTCACCTTCGGAGACGTCGTTAAGTTTTTCAATAGTGATTACATCACCTTCCTGCACTTTGTATTGCTTTCCACCGGTTGCGATAACAGCAAAAGACTCTTTCTGCTCCTTTGGAGCAGACTTCTTCTTTGTTGTTTCTTTTTTACTTGTTTTCTTTTTTTCTTTTGTTTCCGCCATATTTCGACTTATGAAAACCCGCAGGAAGCGGGTGATGTTTAGTGGGTATATAGTACAGATATTGACTGATTTTGCAAATAGAAAAGGGACTTACAGAGCAAAACTCCGTAAGTCCCTTGGTTCTTCGTAATTACCCTTTAGGTCAACCCTTAGTGGTGTACGAGGAAATGACCTCGTCAAGAAGCCACCTCGGCTTCCCCTCCTCGTTTGATTCGGGCTTGAGACTCATTATAAAAAATCTCAAGTCCCGATAGAATCCGGCTTCGTAAAGCTGGACGGAGAGGGTGATATCCCTCGGCGTTCCCAGGACCCCAACTACACGTGAACCTCCTTCTTCGAGGGAGAGGTCGCGCGTATGACCGGCGATATTTCCCTCGATATCTCGGACCTGGACCCTAACCAGAATCTGGTCGTAGTCGGGATTCCTCTGTGCCTGCAGCACGGAGTCAATCGTGGCCCAATCCAGAACGACCAAGTCGGTAACATCCTGGATAGCATCTCCGAAAACAATCTCTACGTTGGTATCTCCGCCGGAGAACCGCACTTCTTTCGAGATTACTCCCGATACGGATTTTCCGCGAACATACCCTTCCCCTTCGGGGAGATAGAGCGTTGAGACACCAGGGCCACCGATGTATCGATGATACTGAACATCGCCGTCTTCACCAGGAAAGGTGAAGTATGCCCAGGTATCTACCGCATTTGTTTTTACCTCGATCTCTCGAAAGGCCGATGCAAATGCGGAGTGAAAGGGTCTAAACCTCCAAGAAATATCGGGGGAGGTAATATTCCCTTTGACGGCCTCTACACGGACCATCAGCTCTGGAACGAGAAAGTCCCTGCCGAGCTTGACATGCCCGTCATAGAAACTGACGGTTTTACCGTCGCCCTTGTTGAAAGTAATGGCGTGACGCAGGGTCGCATAGGCACCTGCGGTCGACTTCCCGTTTACGGAAGTAGGAGCCTTGTTATTTTGCAGATAGCCTTCCATGACTATCTGTTGAACCTCGCTGATCGAGACAGGCGAAGAGTAAACTTCGCTCCCCTCTGCAGATTCAGTCTCGAGACTCACCAACTGATCGGTGCAGCCCGAAAAAATAACAAATAGTGCAAGTACCGCAAAGATGCGTGTCATATTTCTTCCCTCCAGTGGGGTGATTATGAAGATATTCTTAGTGTACAGTCCGCATAATAATACTATATATAGTATAGTATGTCAATCCTTCTTTAATACATATCTAAACGGCTTTGTTGACCACTCTTTTGCATATCCTACCCCAATTCTTGAGGTTCTCTCTATATCCTTATTTTCCACCCTCATTCCCCTATCTTCTACCCATAATCCACTCTCAGAGGTAGCTTCTTGTGTATTAAACTTTCGATCAATACCCAATGCTTTTGTTAACTTCCCCGGTCCATCATAGTCTCCTGCTCCACGGATAAGAACAGCAGCGGGATAATCTTTCTCTCGAGTCACGATATTAAGCATGTTGTACATGCCATATATCAAATATATATACCAGTGCCCTGGCGGGCCAAACATAACTTCAGTTCGCTTTGTTCTCCCCTTTGATGCATGGCTTGCAAGATCCTGTGGTCCAACATATGCTTCTGTTTCTGTTATAGGAAGCGCTATATTTCCACAAATTAGATATTTTCCAAGAAGTTCTTGTGCTACTTTTTCTGCATCTCGATTAAACCACTCTTTTCCAAGTATTTCTTTCATCGTGCAGATGATATCACAGGAGATTTTTATTCGTATATTTTCCCAAGGAGTCCGACAAAAACCATACTTATCGCAGCACAGCTGCCAAAAACTCCACGGATAAATGTTCTTCCTCGCATATCCATATCATCCGTCTTCTTCATTACAAAGGAACATCCCGCAAAGAGAAGGAAGAAGAGGAAAAAAGGGATTAAAAGAATTCCTTTTATTAAAATTGAAAATATTGTACCAATCTTCATTATTTATATAACTGTTATCTCGTTAAAGAATTCTGGAAAAACCGAAAACTACTTTTTGTTGTGGACCGGGGGGGACTCGAACCCCCAACCCCCTCAGTGCAAGTGAGGTGCTCTAGCCAATTGAGCCACCGGCCCGTAATTTGGACTCATGCATTCTATATTATCTCCTCTCAAGTGCAAGTTCAAGAACGTGCTCAAGGAAGTTCCTACGATCACTCCCTACGGCCTCCAATGCACGTACAAATGGGGCTCCATCTTCAAGAGACGGCAGCGAATTGACCTCCAAGAGATAGACTCTACCGGATGAAGTAACAATAAAATCACTCTGGGAATAGTGGGAGAGATCAAGAACATCATGTGCACGACGAGCCATCTCTTGTATTTCTTTCTTCACACCCTGCGGCAAGCCGGATGGACAATGGAATCCATATTCCCCTCGTCTGCGATGGTCATAGAAGGAGTCATTACCACAATCCACCTCAACAGGAAAAAGTGGGTATATCTCCTCCGATCTAAAAGAAGAGACAACACCACATGTCACCATCTTTCCAAATATATACTCTTCGATTAATACCTCTCCCCTATTTTGCTCTAAAAGACGTCGAATATCAGCAAAGCTCTCAGCACGGTGAACGCCATGCGAACCCCCATCCCGCACTGCCTTTATCATCACCGGCAATGAGAAGTTGCGCACAAATTCATGCGCGTCCGTATGAGGGTCTCTCGGGGTAAATATTGAGTATCGTGGTGTCCGAATACCCGCCTTTACAAAAAGCTTCTTAGCCGCCGGCTTGTGTAGTGAGAGAGAGCTTGCAAGTGCTCCAGAGCCGGTATGAGGTATCTTTAGGTTAAAAAGAGTGCGTTGAATCGTACCGTCCTCACCAATTCCACCATGAAGACCATTCACCACCACATCAACAGAGGTTAAAAGAGAACGTGGTTCGTGCACCACCCCCTTGTAATACCACTGCCCTGTACGGTCAATGAGAATATCATTCACATTTCTCTCTGAGAGATCAGAAAGTATCCCCGCACCTGTACTGAGGGAATCATGATATTCATTTGATGTTCCTCCGCGAAGGATGCCGATATGTATATCATCGAGAACTGACATATGTATATGATATCAATTATATCTCTTACCGCATCCGTTTCCTGCGCAGATTTTGGTGATAACTGGATGCAAAGCGATGTGCCTCCTGATTTGCAAGAAGTATTTCCTTCTCATATGTTGTGATAAAGCGGGATTCTCCCTTCAACTCTCGTGGTTGATGTTTCTCGTCCTTTACCACAGACACCACTGGTATTTTAAATCCATACTCTTCAAGTATTGATTCGGCAACATTTATCTGGGCGGTGCTCCCATCAACAACAATGAGGTTGGGGTATTGCCATTCATCATGAGCAAGGCGGCGTGAGAGAACCTCTTTTAATGCCCCTGTATCACTCCCCGCTTTTGCGGTTCGTATCTTAAAGCGTCGATAATCTTGTTTTTTAAGAAAACCATTCTCAATAACCACCATGACTCCGGCAGAGTCACCTCCCCCCATATGCGCAATATCATATGCTTCAATTCGTTGTATGTTCTCTGGATCTTCTTCTCGAAGATTCTCTTCTTTTATAAGGGAAACATCATTTATATGCTGCAAGGCAAATATCTTTCGTTTCAATTCTTCCGCTTTTTCAAATTCTTTTTCTTTTGCCGCCTCTTTCATCTCCCGCTCCAGCTTTTTAATCAGTTTCCCTTTTCTCCCCTCAAAGAAAAGACGGAGGTTCTGAATTGTATTTGAATACTCCCGCTTGCTCACCTCGGAGAAATCCGGCACAAGACCGATTTGCATCTTTAACGGAGATTTTCGTCCTTTTAGCTCTACCGGGTCTTTCTTTCCGCGATATGGGAATATTTTACGTATGATACGCAATGCCTCTTTTAGTGCTCCGCCCCGTGGATATGGTCCAAAGACATATTTAAACTCATCCGGGTCATATACAGTTGCAAGCTCAGTTGCGCGAACGGTAAAGAGGCGGGGGTAATCTTCATCAGTTATGACAACATGATTGAAGCTTTTGCTGTCTTTTTCCTGAGTATTATACGGAGGTTGATGTTTTTTAATTAAATTCGCTTCAAGGATAAGTGCCTCAAGTACCGAATCTGTTTCTTGAAAATCAATAGAATCAGCTTCTTCGACCATTTTTTCAATTAAGAGACTCCGTGTAGTGCGAAGATCAGAGGAAAAATATGAACGAACTCGATCACGTATCGAGGTTGCCTTTCCAATATATAGAATATCCTTCCTCGATTTAAAGAGGTATACGCCTGGCGTGTCAGGAAGGTCTTTTATTGTTTCTTCTAAATTTGCCATATATACAGTATATACTTTACATTTAAAAAGAGAGATGTTATTCTTTGCCGCTGGAATTAGATATGTTCATTTATTCACCAATGCAGGACAACAATGCAAGCAGTGGCAAGAGTAGTACAAGTAGCAAGGAATGAGAAGCGGAAAAAATTGGATGACCCCAATCATCCGTACTTCTCCCGACGTTCACGGTCTGATCTTGAGTTTATAATGGGTCAGATACGTGCTGAGAGAAATCTTAATCCTCTCAAAAAACTCCCGTACGGGCAGCAGGTAGAGTTAGTGGAAAAAGCGGCCCGCATCGCTCATGAATCAATCGCTGGAGAGAAAGCCGAGATACTCAAAGAACTACACAGGTCCAGGTTCTGCTCTGCATAGAGAGATCTCTGGTAGTCAGGGGCGTACCATACACCTTAGTATGATACGCCCTTTTTTATTACAACACCCGTTTCAGATATTTTGCAGTATATGACTTTTCCTCTTTTACAACTTCCTCAGGTGTTCCAGTTGCTACTATCTGACCCCCTCCTTCGCCACCTTCCGGCCCCATATCGATGACATAGTCAGATGACTTTATCAAATCCATATTATGTTCAATCACAACAACTGAATTCCCCTGCTCAATGAGCTTGTTGAGTATCTCAACAAGCTTCTTTACATCTTCATAATGAAGACCGACTGTTGGTTCATCGAGAAGGTAGATTGTCTTTTGTGTGTGATATCGATACAACTCAGACGATATCTTTACCCGCTGTCCCTCTCCACCGGAGAGGGTTGTGGAACTTTGACCTAACTGTAGGTATCCGAGACCTACATTATTAAGTGTATTTAATCGATCAAAGATCGCGGGAATATCCTTAAAGAACTCCAGTGCCTCTTCAATAGTCATCTCAAGTACATCAAAAATGCTCTTTCCGTCGTATTTGACTTCAAGCGTCTCGTTGGTATATCGCTTTCCATCGCATATATCACACTTAACGTGTACTGTTGGGAGAAAGTGCATCTCAACTGCGACTTCTCCCTTCCCCGCACACGCTTCACAACGACCCCCTTTGGTATTGAAGGAGAATCTTCCTCTCTTCCATCCACGTGCCCGTGCTTCAGATGTTGAAGCAAACAGATCACGTATATGATCAAAAGCACCTGTATATGTTGCAGGGTTTGAACGAGAGGTTCTCCCAATTGGTGATTGATCCACTAATACGACACGAGAAAGGTATTCCGTTCCGTCAAACTTTGCCACATTATGAAGATCTTTAGATCGATATTTCTTTGTATACTTCGCCCGAAGATTCCTGTTGAGAACTTCGTAGAGTAATGTTGACTTACCAGAGCCTGATACTCCTGTAATAGTCACAAAGCGACCCAGTGGTATATCCACATCAATATTCTTGAGGTTAAATCGATTTGCACTGCGTATACGCAATGTCCCCTTATCTTTCTTTCGACGCGTTTGTGGAACCTCTACCTCTTCTTCTCCCCGAAGATATTTGAGTGTCAGAGAATCATTCTTTACCTTCTTTGCGTCCATTAATTTTTCAAGCCAATCTGCGGCAACCACCTCTCCTCCATGGCGTCCAGCCCCTGGTCCAATATCGATAAGGTAATCTGATGCGGCAATAGTATCTTCATCGTGCTCTACAACCACAATCGTGTTACCAAGATCGCGAAGATGATGGAGTGTATCAACCAACCGCTCATTATCACGTGGATGCAAACCAATAGTCGGCTCATCGAGAACATAGAGTGCACCAACAAGCCCTGAGCCTAGCTGTGATGCAAGGCGTATGCGCTGTGCCTCTCCACCGGAGAGTGTATGCGCCCGACGAGACAGGGTTAAATATTCGATACCAACATTAAGCATGAAGCGGAGACGTTCGGTAATTTCACGCACCACCATCTTCGATATTTCTTTTTCCTTTTTAGACAACTCAAGACTCTCAAAAAATTCTTTTGCTTCTTTGATGGTGAGGTTGGTGACATCAACAATATTATATTTTTCATCTTTTCCTTCGAGAAAGACGTGTAGTGCTTCTTCTCGCAGTCGTGCCCCCTTACACAGTGGACATTTCTCTGATCCACGTACATGTTTAGTGCCAATGCCACGACACTCCGGACATGCCCCATACGGAGAATTGAATGAAAAAAGCCGCGGCTCTATTTCAGGAAATGAGTATCCGCTGTATGGGTCGGTAAAGGTGGAAGAGAGTAGTTCACCGTATCGATCCTGCCCATCATCAAGTGAATCAGATGAAAAGACAATGCGGAGCAAACCATTAGCCTCATCGAGTGCGCGTTCAATTGCCTCAAAGAGGCGCTCTTCCGCTGCCTCTGTATCTTCACTAAATTCCTCAAGGGTTACTTCATCAACAAGCACATCAATATCGTGCTTCTTATTCTTATCAAGCACAATCTGTTCTCGGAGAGATTTCTCTTTCCCATCCACAAGCACTGTACTGAAGCCCTTTGAGAGAAGATCATAGAGAAGCTGATAGTATTCTCCTTTTCGTCCTCGAACAACAGGAGAATAGACAGTGATTGAATCTGACTTCTCGTGCTCACTGATCTTCTCTTGAATGATCTCCTGAATCTCAGCTGTGGTGAGCTTCTGTATCCTTCGTCCATTTATTGGCGAGTACGGATGACCAATACGTGCATAGAGAATACGTAAATAGTCATATATCTCTGTAATAGTGGCGACGGTTGAACGTGGGTTATTTGATCGAGATTTCTGATCAATTGAGATTGCGGGAGAAAGTCCAGTGATCTCATCTACATCTGGCTTCTGCATTTGGTTAAGAAATTGGCGAGCATAGCTTGAGAGAGATTCAACATATCTTCGTTGCCCCTCTGCAAAGATGGTATCGAAGGCAAGAGAAGATTTACCTGAGCCAGAGAGCCCGGTTATTACAATCATTTTATTTCGCGGCATCTCAACGGTAATATCCTTGAGATTATGCATCCGCGCTCCTTTTACTGTGATCTTATCGTCCATTTTTTTTCATAGTTTGTCTAACTCCACACCACGGGCAATACCACTCTTTCTTCTCTACGTTTTTAGCATCACCGATAGACCACCACTTATCACACTTCCCGCATCGGAAGTGTGTCAGGGTCTCTTGTGAGTATGTACCATTCTTTTTATTCATAACAAGAAAGTGCCCCCATTTCCTCTCTAGGGGGGTACTGCTAACAATTATTACACCGCTATAGTAACACAGGTGGGGAGGGAGAAACAATGCTATTTCTCCTCCATTCGCTTCTTAAGCTCAGCAATTTCATCACGGATAATTGCCGCTGTTTCAAAATCAAGATCCTTTACCGCTTCTTGCATTTCTTTTTCTTTTTTGCGTATAAACTTCTTAGGGTCCTTCTTAAACTCTTCCTCCTCTACGGTAAGCATGCTCTGTACAGCTGCTTTGCGCTCCTTTTGGAGATCATCAGTAATAGAGGTGATACGCTTCCGAATAGTTTTGGGGGTAATATTGTGCTTCTTGTTGTATGCAAGCTGAATTTCTCGACGTCGTTCTGTCTCATCAATTGCACGTTCCATTGAGTTGGTAATCCTATCCGCATAGAGGATAACTCTTCCCTTTTCATTTCGTGCTGCGCGGCCGATTGTCTGTATCAACGCTGTTTCTGATCGTAGGAATCCCTCCTTATCTGCATCGAGTATGCCAATGAGAGCAACTTCGGGGAGATCGAGCCCTTCTCGAAGGAGGTTAACTCCCACTAATACGTCAAACTCTCCTCGTCTAAAATCACCGAGAATGGTAATACGTTCAATTGTCTTAATCTCACTATGGAGATACTCAGCCTTAATATCTTTCTCTCTGAGATATTCCGATAAATCTTCTGCCATGCGTTTGGTGAGAGTAGTGGCGATAA
>JBBDUG010000056.1:0-3124 GCA_040904025.1 Minisyncoccota bacterium | reverse complement strand
CTGAGATATTCCGATAAATCTTCTGCCATGCGTTTGGTGAGAGTAGTGGCGATAACACGATCACCTCCCTCTATGACTTTTTCTGCTTCTTCGATAAAGTCTTTGACCTGACCGGGATATTCATCCCCCTCTCTCACTGGCTTTACATCGATTTTGGGATCAATGAGTCCGGTAGGACGAATTATCTGCTCGACAATTTTGCCGCTCTCTTCGCGCTCATAGTCAGAAGGTGTGGCAGATGTATAGATAGTCTGTCCCACACGTTCTTCAAACTCATGAAATTGAAGTGGTCTGTTATCTTTTGCTGATGGAAGTCTAAACCCATGTTCAACAAGGGTTTCCTTGCGAGCACGGTCACCCGCATACATACCTCTAATCTGGGGCACTGTTACGTGAGATTCATCGATGATGGTGAGGAAATCAGGAGAACCATCATCATTGTGAGGAAAGTATGAAAGAAGTGTCTCTGGTGGTTCTCCTGGTTCTTTGTTCGAGAAATGTCGTGCATAGTTTTCAATTCCATTACAGTATCCAATCTCTCGTATCATTGCCATGTCATATCGTGTGCGTCGCTTAAGCCGTTGTGCTTCAAGAAGCTTTTCTTCTTCATTCAGCTCTTTTAATCTCTCATTCAACTCTGCTTCAATTGAAGCAAGGGCGCTCTCTACCTGATCTTCTGATGAGACAAAGTGCTTTGCGGGGAAAAGGAACGTTGCTTCGAGCCTCTCAAATACTTCTTGGCTCACCGGATTAAATTTCTCAATTGAGGTGATTTTCTTGCCCCGCAATACGATCCTTAATGCGAGAAGTTCATTGACTGGCATAATCTCTACCGTATTCCCCACCGCACGAAAAAGCCCCGGAGAAAGATCAGCATTGGTGCGCTCGTAGTATATATCCACTAAATTACGCAAAAGATCCTTTCGGCTCATTGTAGTTCCAACTTCCAACTTAAGGTTAACCTTTTCATATTCTTCCGGTGAACCTAATCCATATATACATGAGACTGATGCGACGATAATGACATCTCGACGGGTAAGGAGAGCTTGGGTAGAGGCGTGGCGGAGACGTTCAATTTCTTCATTGATCATTGCCTCTTTTTCGATATATGTATCCGTCACCGGCACATATGCCTCTGGCTGATAGTAGTCATAGTATGAGACGAAGTAGTGCACTGCATTCTCTGGAAAGAATTCCCTATACTCTTGAGCTAACTGTGCTGCAAGGGTTTTATTGTGTGCAATTACAAGAGTAGGTTTTTGAACCTCCTCTATTATATTGGCAGCGGTAAAAGTCTTTCCGGTACCTGTTGCACCAAGAAGTGTTTGTTTTTCGAGTCCTTCTTCTAAACCAGAAAGAAGCTCCAATATAGCCTTTGGCTGGTCTCCTGCGGGTTCAAATTCACTTTTGAGATTGAATGACATGGTGGGATTCTAACACACTTTTTGAATTTTTAGTTGTCTTTAAGCCATATTTCCGCTAGTCTCTAGGGAGGTAGGCGTCCTTTTTAGAAATAGATGGAGATACATAAGATGAGCTTTCTCGTCCCAAATACAATTGCCGCGTGGTTCAGCCACATAACAATCACGCTCCTTGCAATCATCCTTCTCGCCGAAATCGCGATAAAGATACTAAAACTTCCTGAGGTGCCAGTCCTCATCGCAGCACTCCTCGGAGCAGCTGCGTATCTTGTGGGACTTTGGTACCTGAGCCCGTCGATTCAGTCAGAGGGTTCTATTTCCCTCTTTTGGGGAATTATGGTTGCTATTGTTGGAGGAGCGCTCGTTGCCTATTTACAAGCACGAATGCTCAATGTGGGAGCCCCTTTTTCAATCCCCTTTTCCATCAACTTCATGGCCGGAGCAACGGCACCTGTCATTGCTTTGGTTTTCGTTGCCTTCTTTAGCGTTGTGAACTTGAGGTCATGGGGATGGTTCGGGGTTGTGCTCTTCTTCATTGGAATCTGTCTCATCGCAGATAACATTGAAGATACGGGGAACAAGAGCTCTCCGAAAATAGAAACTTCCTCAGAGCTCTACCGTGCATCGCTCGAATAGCGCTCAGTCCACTCCCGACGAAACTCATCAAACCGCCCTTCTTCAATGGAGAGGCGGATTTTTTTCATAAGGTTGGTGATAAACCAAATGTTATGCGCACTTGCAAGAATTGGTCCAAGCATTTCATTTGCGCGAAAGAGGTGCGCGAGATAGCTGCGCGTATAGGTAGTTCCTTCAAAATATCCCGACCATTCCGCAAGTGGTGTATGATCCTCTTTATACCGCGCCGCGGTAATGTTTACCTTCCCCTCATTCGTATAGAGTGCACCAGTACGACCTAATCGTGTTGGTAGCACACAGTCAAATGTATCGATACCTTCAGCTACACCAACAAAGAGGTCTTGAGGTTCACCAATTCCCAAAAGATGTCGTGGTTTCTCATCGGGAAGTACATCGTTCACCACCTCTATTGCTATATCAAGATCTTTTTTAGAGAAAGATCCTCCAATACCGTATCCATCAAAATCCATAGTAGCGAGTACTTCTGCACTTTCCCTCCGCAAATCTTCAAATCGTCCACCCTGCACAATTCCAAAGAGTCCTTGCCTTCTATTCATTTCCACGTTCCGCCGATGTGTCTTCAGCCCCCGCTGTGCCCATCTATGCGTTCGCTCCATTGCTTCTTTTTGATAGTCCCAATCTTCAGTTGGAGCGGTGCACTCATCAAAGCTGAATATTATATCTGCACCAATATCATGCTGTATTTCAATTGAACGCTCGGCGGTGAAGCGATGCATAGATCCATCGATGTGGGAGGTAAAGGTAACTCCTTCATCATCCACAATGGCTAATTTTCCGTGTTCTGTGGCAAGTTCTTTGTTGTATGGGGTAATACCCTCTTCTGAGGATTCATCTCCTTTTGAAAACTTGCTGATACCTTTTCCAAAAGCAGCACCAAGAGAGAATACTTGAAATCCTCCTGAATCAGTCCAGGTGGGGCCATCATAGTTCATGAAAGAATGAAGTCCCCCGGCATCTCGCACTACTTCTGATCCTGGTTGTAGGTAGAGATGGTATGTATTGGCAAGCATGGTCTGTATTCCCACATCAGCAAACTGCCCCGGGGT
>JBBDUG010000055.1:1269-2529 GCA_040904025.1 Minisyncoccota bacterium | reverse complement strand
GGTTCAAATATTGTGATCTTGAATGGATATGTCTTTCCAAGTTCAAGTGTCTCACGTAGCTGTTCTTCTGATCCGAAGTCCGAGACGTGTACAAGTCCCGCGACTCCCTCTTCGATCGAAGCTAATGCTCCATGCTTGTTGAACTTTATTACAACAGCATCCACATCTTGATCTTTTTCATACTGCTCCGCTGCATCCTTCCATGGGTTCTCTCGGAGTGCCTTTATAGACAGCGAAACCTTTCCTTCCTTAATCTCAATTATCTTTGCTTTCACTTTCTGTCCGATCTTGAAGAGATCGTTTGGATCTTCAACGAGTCCCCAGTCAAGTTCAGAGATGTGGGCGAGTCCCTCCAGACCTTCTTCAACTTTGATGAAGACACCAAAGTCAACGATGCCGGTGACCTCACCCTCTACTACATCTCCCACCTGATACTGCTCGATTATCTCTTTGCGATCCTCCTCTGTGATGTTTTTCTCAGAGAAGATGAGTTTCCCTTCCTTTGGATCTGCTGAGAGGATAGAGACAGTGATCTTTTCTCCGATGAGCTCTTTGAGTTCTCGAAGTATCTTGTCTTTGTCACCGCCCTCTACACGCGGATAGTGCTCCGGCTTGAGTTGTGATGCCGGAAGGAATCCGGTGATGCCCTGCCATTCGATGAGGAGCCCTCCTTTGTTGGCGTCCTTAATCGGCAGTTCAAAGACCTTGCTTTCATTGATGGCCTCTTCTGCTTCACCCCAGACAATCGCCTGACGTGCCTCTTGAAGAGAGAGTTCTATATATCCATTTTCATTTTCTTCTTCAACAACAGATGCGCTGATTGAATCTCCGATACCGATGTTTCGGATGATTGAACGCATGTTGATGAATTCGCGTCCAAATATCACACCAGTTGAGTGTGGAGGGATATCTATATAGAGGCGGTTGGGCTCAATAGCTACAACTGTTCCCTCTACAATATCTCCCACTTCCGGTCGTACGACCGTATCTTCCATGAGCCTCTCCATTACTTTAGAGCCACCTTCGGTGTGGATTGTTGGATTGCGTCGTTCTTCTGTCTTTGAGGGGACTGTATCGGGCATCTCTGCCTCATCCCCAGTTTCTTTTTCTGTGTTCATTACATAGGAAAAGAGCATAGTGTCTCATACTTATCCATATGCTTCCGGTATGCGAAGTATGAGGGTTAGTCTAGGCTCTTGGGGTTGATAATGGGTTTCCTCGCGCGAAGAAACGTGTGCACAGTATATGGGAGAGGGGCGG
>JBBDUG010000055.1:0-1169 GCA_040904025.1 Minisyncoccota bacterium | reverse complement strand
CTCGGAGCAGATATACATATAATAGGTATCACTACAGAGGAGAACGGCAGACAGGTCTGAACGATTTAAATAATTTAAAGACTACAACTTGATTCTAACTTCATAAGTTTATAAGCGAGCCTTAACGAAAAGGTACACAGTGAGGTGTGTATCTTACGTTGTTGTGTTATTGGCTCATCTGTGGCGCAATCAATCCGTGCCATCTAACGAGGCAAACAAATCCACATGAAGCAAAAATTTTTTTCGCGGTATACAAAACCGCTTGCAGACTATCCCAACTTTGTTGAGACCCAGCTAGAATCATGGCAGTGGTTTCTTGATGAAGGACTTAAAGAACTCTTTGAAGAGTTCTCTCCTATAGACGACTACTCAGGAAAGAAATTCTCTTTTGAATTTGTTGATTTTGAGTTTGGTGAAGCAAAATATGATGAACACTATGCACGAGAGTATCAACTCTCATATGATGTACCGTTGCGTGCGACGGTTAAGTTGACCAACAAGCAGGAGGAGACATCAAAGGAACAGGAGATGTTCATGGCGGATTTCCCCATGATGACCAGCCACGGTACCTTTATCATCAATGGAATTGAACGTGTATTGATTCCACAGCTTATCCGTTCATTCGGTGTGCTCTTTATAGAGGGTGAATCCCGTGGACAGCGACGCTTTGGTGCAAAGGTCATTCCAGAGCGTGGTGTTTGGATGGAGTTTGAGAGTGACTATGCCAATGTCCTCTGGGTACGTATTGACCGCAAGCGGAAGTTTCCGGTCACCGTACTTCTCTCAGTCCTCTCCGGAAAAGTCGGAGAAGACCTCATTGGGCTCTTTAAGGGCAATGAGTTGGCGCAGGAATATATAACAAACACACTTGAGAAGGATGATGTCACACGAGTGGAAGAGGCATATGTAGAGATGTACAAGAAACTCCGTGAAGGAGACATCGTCTCATTTTCAAATGCAAAAGAATACATTGACTCTATCTTCACAGAAGAGCGATATGATCTCTCTCGCGTGGGGCGATTCCGATTTAATCAGCGTTTTGACAAGCCGACAAATGACAAGACACTGGATAATCAGGTGATAACACTTGATGACCTTGTCCTTACACTCGGACACATCGCAACACTCAATAATGATCCGCATTCAGAAGCGGATGATATCGACCACCT
>JBBDUG010000054.1:0-2532 GCA_040904025.1 Minisyncoccota bacterium | reverse complement strand
TCAGAAAGAAAACACGACTGTTTGTCATTATCTCCGACGCTCTGCGATATGAGTGTGGGGTATCCTTTCATCAGATGATGCAGAAGGAGAATCGTTTTGAAAGTGAACTCGACTACCAAATAGCTCCGTTGCCCTCCTACACCCAGCTTGGAATGGCATCGCTGCTGCCCCATGACGAGCTCTCATTTGGGAAAGGCGATGATATTCTTGCGGATGGGAAGAGTACAAAGGGTCTCACGGCGCGAAGAAATGTGCTGCAGAACAGCTCCGGCGCTAATGCCACCGCTGTGCTTGCGGAGGAGATCATGAAAATGGCATCCAAAAGTGAAGAAGCCAGGGAGCTGGTTGCCAATCACGATCTGATCTACATCTTTCATAACCGAATTGATAAACTCGGCGATGACAAAAGCTCCGAGGAGAAGGTGATTGAAGGAGCGCGGGACGAACTTCAGTTTTTGATCGACCTGATCAAAAAAGTGAGCAATATGGGCGGGTACAACATGATCGTTACCGCAGATCACGGATTTATCTATCAGAATGATCCCCTTGACGAGAGTGATTTTGCAGATGCAGGTGTGGAGGGGGAGCTGATAAAATCGAACCGGCGCTTTGTGCTGGGGCGAAATCTGACGCATAAAGAGAATGTGATGGCTTTTGATTGTAAGGAGCTGGGAATCGGGGGAGATCTGCAGGTTTTAATACCAAAAAGCATCAACCGATTGCGGGTTCAGGGAGCAGGATCCCGGTTTGTACATGGCGGAGCAACCTTGCAGGAGTTGATTACGCCTGTCATATTCGTGAAGAAGAAGCGGGAAGATACTGTGACACAGGTGGATGTGGATGTGCTGAATAAGCGAAATAACAAGATCTCCACCAATATACAGCGAGTGAGCTTCTATCAGAATAAGCCTGTTGGCGAACAGATGATTTCCCGGACATTAAAAATTCAATTTCAGTCGAAAGACGGGGAATCACTGAGTGATGTTTTCACCTACACCTTCGATTCAGATGCAACGAATCCCAAAGACCGGGAGATGGTATATCAGTTTCAGATATCCAGTAAGGCGAGTGAGAAGTATGGGAATCAGGAGGTCTATCTTCTCTTGGAGCAGCAGGTGGAAGACAGTAATAAGTGGATAGAGTACGGCAAGTATCCGTATGAGATTAAAATTTCATTTACATCCGATTTTGACGACTTTTAAACTATGAAAGAACTCGACGAGAAAATTAACCTGCACTTTACGGGGAAGGTAGTACGTAAAGATCTCACCAATCTGATTAAAGGAAATGCGAGTATCCCAACCTACGTGCTGGAGTACTTGCTGGGTCAGTATGCAGCCACCGATGATGAAGAGACCATCCGCGAGGGGGTAGAAACGGTGAAAAGTATTATTACCAAGCACTTTGTGCACAGAGATGAAGCGCAGGTGATCAAATCGACCGTCCGGGAACGGGGCTCTCACAGAATCATCGATAAAGTAGCGGTGAAGCTCAATGACAAACAAGATATTTATGAAGCCTTTTTTGGCAATCTGGGGCTCAATAAGGTTCCTATTCACGATACATTTGTAAAAAAGTATCCAAAGTTATTGTCAGGTGGCGTTTGGTGTATCATCACCTTGGGTTATCAACCCTCAGACGAGCGTGGCTCGACTCCCTGGACGATCGAGAAGTTGAAGCCGATTCAGATTTCCGGAGTGGATCTACAGGAGTACAAAGAGTTGCGTAAACAGTTTACAACCCGGGAGTGGATCGATCTGCTGATGCAATCGGTGGGGTTAAATCCGGAGGAGTTTTCCGACCGGTCAAAACTCCTGCAGCTAACCCGTCTGGTTCCCTTTGCCGAAAAGAACTACAATTTGATTGAGTTGGGTCCCAAGGGAACGGGGAAATCGCATCTCTATTCAGAACTCTCTCCCCATGGGATCTTGATATCGGGCGGAGAAGTGTCCAAAGCGAAACTGTTTGTCAATAACAGCACAGGTGATATCGGATTGGTGGGGTATTGGGATGTGGTCGCCTATGATGAATTTGCGGGAAAAACCAAGAAAGTGGATCGCGGACTGGTCGATATCCTGAAAAACTACATGGCGAACAAAAACTTTTCCCGGGGTACGCAGGTGTATCAGGCGGAAGCATCGATGGTGTATGTGGGCAATACGGATCACTCGGTACCCTATATGCTAAAGCACAGTGATCTCTTTGAAGCCCTGCCGAAAGATTACTACGACTCCGCATTTCTGGATCGTATTCACTGTTATCTGCCCGGCTGGGAAGTTCAAAAACTTCGAAATGAGATGTTTACCGGAGACTATGGATTTATCGTGGATTACCTTGCGGAGATTATGAAGGATCTGCGAAAGGAAGATTACATGAAGTCCTATCAACAGTACTTTCAGCTCTCCGACAGTATCACCACAAGAGATAAAACGTCCATTGAGAAGACTTTTTCCGGTTTGGTGAAGGTGATTTATCCGCATGGCGAGTTTACCGAGGCGGAGGCGCGGGAACTGATCGATTTTGCGATTGAGG
>JBBDUG010000053.1:0-2560 GCA_040904025.1 Minisyncoccota bacterium | reverse complement strand
CTAAAGTTATCAAGCTGTACTCGCTGTCGAAATCGCTCTGGAGTCTGGGGAGACCACTTTTGCGTTACAGAATCACCACATCCATCTCCATATTTATCGAGCTCCACATCGATTACATCTTCATCACAGATGAGATGCATACGATATGATGCGGGAGTATTCCCCCCGAAATCCATATAGAATATTGCACCGTCATCGTCTTCTTCAATAACACGTTTTGTCCATTCAACCGAGATTGGGTGTATAGTCGCTCCTGCGACTTCACCCAAAGGAGTAGTTGCAGCATGTTTGAGGTTTTGAACTCGATACTGCAACTCAACAACACGCATAAGAATCTCTCGTATTTGAGAAGCGATATCATCATTATATGTTGCTGCATTCACACTCATTGGAGAGAGAATAAATGCAAATATAGCTACTGAAAGGATTGTTTTGCGCATATATCTTTTGATAGGTTAAAAGAATACCACACATATTAAGAAGGGTAAAGAGAGGAATTAGAAAAAGAAAAAGGAGTCAACGACTCCTTTTCCCGCTATAAAATGTAGTGCGTCCTAGAATCCACCCATTCCTCCCATTCCAGGCATACCGCCTCCTGCGGGTCCACCACCTCCATTGTCATCATCCTTCTCATCTGGGTCATCTGCAACTGCCGCCTCGGTTGTAAGGAGAATTGCTGCAGCTGATGCAGCGTTCTGGATTCCAGATCGTGCAACCTTTACCGGATCAAGGATTCCCGCCTTCACATTATCAGCGATAATCTCATCCTCCATTGCATCGTATCCTTTTCCAGAGCGCACCTTCTCAAGTACAGCTCCAACTTCTTCATTACCCGAGTTAACCACTATTTGTCGGAATGGAGCATCAAGTGCACGGATAAGGATTTTGTATCCAATACGTACGTCATCGGACACTTGAATACGATCAGCACCCCTTCTGAGCTTCTCAGCCACGTTCACAAAGGCAACACCTCCGCCGGGTACGATCCCCTCTTCAATTGCAGCCTTTGTTGCATTAACTGCATCTTCAATCTTAAGTTTGAGATATTTCATCTCTGTCTCGGTTGCTGCACCGACATGGATAACAGCAACGCCTCCGGTGAGCTTTGCAATGCGTTCTTCAAGCTTCTCTCGGTCAAACTTAGAGTCACTTGCCTCAAGTTGCTTACGCATCTGATCAACACGTGCTTCAATATCCTTTTTGCGTCCTTTTCCGCCGATAAATGTAGTGATGTCTTTAGTTGCCACTACCTTGTCTGCAGCCCCGAGTACATCTGAACCAATATTCTCGAGCTTCATTCCCATATCTTCTGATACAACCTGTGCTCCGACAACTGTCGCAATGTCAGAGAGCATTGCTTTCTTTCGATCACCAAATCCGGGAGCTTTGACTGCAAGTACATTAAATCCTCCACGGAGTTTGTTAACCACAAAAGTTGCAAGTGCTTCTCCCTCTACGTCATCTGCAACGATGACAAGGTCTTTCTTGCCTGCCTGTGCAAGTCCCTCAATGAGTGGAAGAATATCTTTAACTGATGAGATCTTCTGATCAGTCACAAGGATTTGCGGTTCTTTGTATTCCGCCTCCATACGCTCTGAGTTTGTCACCATGTATGGTGAGATATACCCCTTGTCGATCTGAAGTCCTTCAACGACATCATAGTCAAGTCCAAGAGACTGTGACTCTTCAACAGTTACAACACCATCCTTTCCAACTTTTTGAATAGTATCAGCTATGATCTTTCCAAGTTCTTTGGATTCAGAAGAGATGGTTGCAACCTGCTGTATCTCTTCATCACTTTTAATCTGCTTTGCTTGTGATTTGAGTTCTTCAACTGCTTCAGAAGCTCCGCGTTCAATTCCCTCTCGAATTGACATTGCATTTGCACCCATGATTGTGCGCTTCATCCCCTCTTCAACGAGTGCTTGCATGAGAATGGTTGCGGTAGAGGTACCATCTCCTGCTATGGTATTTGTCTTTTCTGCAACCTCTTTTATGATCTCCGCCCCCATGTTCTCGAACCTATCTTTCAGTTCGATCTCTTTTGCGATAGAGACACCATCATTAGTGATGGTTGGGCCGCCAAACCCTTTATCAAGCACCACATTACGTCCTCGCGGACCAATGGTGACCTTTACCGCATTTGCCACTTTATCAACGCCACGCTTTAGAGCGCGTCGTGCCTCTTCGTTATATCGGATAAGTTTAGACATATATATGTATGGTTAGATTACTCAACAATTGCCAAGATATTTGATTCGTTCACGATATGGTATTCTTCTCCATCAACTTCCAACTCTTCTCCCCAGCTGAATAGAACCATATCTCCTTTCTTCACTGAGAGGGGAATACGCTTCTCCCCATCTTCATTCCATTCGCCCGGACCGACCGCAACCACCTTTGCTTTCTTCGCGCCTTTTGCCTCCTTTGAGACTGTCTCAGGGATAATAATCCCTGCAGCAGTTGTTGTCTCGGTCTCTTCCTCTGAGAGTTCTTTGAGAAGAACGCGACTCCCAAGAGGTTGTATATTTACCTTTCCTTTCTTTGCCATAGGTGTTGT
>JBBDUG010000052.1:0-2581 GCA_040904025.1 Minisyncoccota bacterium | reverse complement strand
TGTATAACGACAATAATGCAACATCACCCGAGGCAACAATCGCAGCACTTAAGAGCTTCCCCGAAAGAAGTGTTGTTCTTATTACCGGAGGAACAGATAAAAATCTCGACTACTCTAAGCTCACTGATCAGATAAATGAGAAGGTAAAGCGTCTCATCCTCCTTCCCGGCACAGCAACTGATAAGATTCGAAAGAATCTACGTATTTCTTCGAGTGAACATGATTCTCTCGAAGAGGCGTTTGAACAAGCGGTAGACGCAGCTTCTTCAGGTGACGTTATCCTCTTTTCTCCAGCTTCTTCAAGTTTCGGACTTTTTGCAAATGAGTACGAACGCAATGATCAATTTCTTGATATTGTGCGGAGTTTTTAATGTATACCTATGAAGAATATATTCTCAGGTGCAAAAGAATATCCATTTCACCTCTCAATAGGGGCACTTCTCGTTAATGATATCGGAGAGATTTGTTGCCACTTCTATCCCGAAGGGCTCCCATATGAATCCGGGAATGAAGGCGAGTTATACCTTTTGATGAGAGAAACACCTCATGAAGGAGAATCAATAGAAGATGTGGTTCACAGAGGAATATACGAAGAATTTGGGGCTAAGGGAAAAATAACTCACTATCTCGGCACTGTTAATTCATGGTTTCCAGGAGTTACCACTGGGATAACTATTCATAAGACCACCCTGTATTTCTTAACAAAACTAGATCATATTGATCTCTCCAAGAGAGATTATGATGATGTTGAATCAACAAGTACTATTATGTGGATTGAACCAGAGGAATTGAAGGATATTTTTATCAAACAAGGAAAGCGCTTTAAGAGAACAGACCTCGATGAATCAAAGATCGTAGAAAATTATATTAAACATGCAAGAAATTAATCTCGAACAAATACAAAAGGTTCACTTCATCGGAATCGGAGGTATCGGGGTCTCTGCCATAGCTCGATATATGCTCAGAGAAGGAAGAGAGGTGAGTGGATCAGATGCTTCTGACAGTGAGCTTATTCATGCACTTATAGATGAGGGCGCGGATATATCTATCGGGCACAAGGAAGAACATATTGAAGATGATGTGGATCTTGTTGTCTATACTATTGCCTTGCAGCATGACAATCCAGAGCTTGCTGCTGCACGGGAGCGGGAAATTCCAACGGTGTCATATCCTGAGATGCTCGGTATCATCTCAGAAGAAAAATACACTATAGCTATTTCTGGAACACACGGGAAAACAACTACAACTGCGATGCTTGCGAAGATACTTCTTGATGCCGGGCAGCACCCAACAGTTGTTGTGGGCTCACTTCTCGACCCATCTATTACTGAGGGTCCTCAGGGAGGACGAACCAACTTTATCCACGGAGAAAGCAATCTTTTTGTTGTTGAGGCGTGTGAATATAGACGTTCTTTTTTGAATATTTCTCCCGATATACTTGTGATAACAAATATCGATCTCGACCATGTTGACTACTATGATGATATCGAAGATGTTCAAAGCGCCTTCAGAGAACTTGCAGAGAATGTCCCCTCTGATGGTTATGTTATCTGTGATACCGATGATCCTCGGGTAATTCCTATTTTGAAGAATATCACCGCACAGATCATAGACTATGATGATATTAAGGATTCTATCTCCCTTCCTATCCCCGGGGAACATAATGTGTGGAATGCACGTGCTGCAGTTAGCGCAGCGCAACTTCTCGAGATTAATCGCGCAAAGGCCATTGAAAGTCTGGAGGACTTTCGCGGTACATGGAGGCGTGCAGAAAAAATATGCTCTCGCAACGGATACACTGTGTTTGATGATTACGCACACCATCCCACTGAAATACAAACATCTCTTCGTGGATTTCGTGAGATGTATCCCGATACATATATTTGTGTTGTATTCCAACCCCACCTGTATAGTAGAACTAAAGAGTTCCTCGATGACTTCGCTGTCTCATTCGAAGATGTTGATGAGGTGGTGATACTTCCAATATATGCTGCACGAGAGATGGAGGATCCAAGTATCAGCTCACAGGACCTCAAAGAGATGATTGCGCATAAGGGTGGAGCGGTGCAATACATAGAACACTTTGATGAAGTTGTCTCATATATTGAAGAGCATCTTCCGGATGACTCACTTGTTATTACCATGGGGGCGGGAGATGTGTATAAAATTGGGCATGAGTTATGTTAATCTGGGGGAGAATATAGTTATATGCCCATACCATCTACCAATCGCGGTTTTACACTTATAGAACTCCTTGTTGTTGTTGCCATCATCGCAATTCTTGCGAGCGTGGTTGTTATCTCTCTGGATGAGGCAAAGGTCAAGGCACAGGATTCTCAGCGTGTTGCAGAGCTCAAGGAGCTTCAACGAGCACTTGAGACACACTACTCATTTAATGCATCATATCCTCAATGCAGTGCAGCAGATGGATGGTGCAAGACAGATAGTGGAGAATTTCAAAATGCCCTCCAGCCACTTGTTGATGCGAATCTTATACAAAAAATCGTCTCAGACCCCCTCAACAGGGATGGATTTATATACGAATACTACACACAAGATGGATCATCTGATGCAACATGCG
>JBBDUG010000051.1:0-15769 GCA_040904025.1 Minisyncoccota bacterium | reverse complement strand
TAAGCTACCGTCTTAGCGGCTGAATTACTATATGTCGTATCACAACAGTTGCTGGCTGACTCAGTTGTGAACCCCACGAAGTGAGACACCACAAGGGTCTTTAGGCGTTTCTTCGCTCGGGGTTTTGAGGCGCCTCAGTCTAGCTGTCCTCCAAGGGGTTTACAAACCTGACAACCCCCACAAGACCCTTTCGATATAGAACTACCTACCCTTATGTGAATCGACATACAAAGCTTTTGATGTCGCACTAGTGCCTTTCGGGCTTTTCCACATGACAGACGGAATTGCGCATGTATATAATGAGGACACAAAAGGAACTACATAGCGGGTGACCACGTTAAATCGGGGCCTGCGCACAATCATTCATTTGATGTGCGTGGGCCCTTTTGCTTAACAACTAAGCAAAATTACGATGGAACACACACTTACATGGCACACGGAACAACGAAAGGTCAGCGACCTTGTCCCGAACGCCAAGAACCCTCGCTCACTCTCTGCACAACAGAAGGCAGATCTTGAAGCGAGCATTACTAAATTTAACCTTGCAGAAATCATGGCTGTGAACACCGACAATCAGGTGCTTGCAGGTCATGCCAGGCTGCTCGTGCTGAAAGCACTCGGACGTTCTGATGAACTCATCGACGTACGCATTCCTTCACGGACGTTAACTAAAGAGGAGTGTGAGGAATACATGCTCCGCTCGAATCGCAATACCGGCTCGTGGAGTTACGAACTCCTTCGTGCCTTCGACACAGAATTTCTGCTCGACATTGGATTCGATGACACCGATCTTTCAGATATCTGGGAGGACGTGCTTGAGATTGAAGACGATGACTTCAAGGAAGAAGATGCTGTCGAGGAAGCGAAGGATACCGACATTAAAGAAGGAGATCGTTTCCAGCTCGGCGACCATTTCCTCACGTGTGGAGATAGTACAGACCAAACAGTTGTGAAGAAGTTAGTTGGCGACCAAAAAATCAACATGTCCTACGTGGATATTCCGTACAATATAAATTTGAGCTACGACAAAGGACTCGGAGGAAATGCTCACTACGGCGGAGATGTTGATGACAAGAAAACTGATAGTGAATATCGAACATTCGTGCGCACACTCATGGAGAATGCACTTGCAGTCTCTGCGAAGGATTCACACCATATCTGGTACTGCGATTCCAGTTATGTCGGCATGATGCAGTCACTCTTTGAGGAAGTCGGTATTAAGTATAAGCGCACGGCCTTGTGGATCAAGAACGGCATCAACTGTACACCGAAGATTGCGTTTTCTAAGCAATACGAACCTGCACTTTACGGAATCACGGGACGTCCATACCTGTCGCCCAAGCACACCAAATTCGGCGAGATTCTCAACAAGGAGATTGGTATCGGCAACGCGACCATCGATGACATCACGGACATGATTGATATCTGGCTGGCGAAACGCGATGCAGGAACCGATTATCAACATCCTACACAGAAGCCACTCTCACTTCACGAGAGACCACTCACTCGTTGTACAAAAATCGGCGATTCGGTGCTCGATTTGTGCGGTGGTAGCGGATCCACACTGCTTGCATGCGAACAGATGAAGCGACGTGCCTTCTTGGTCGAACTGAGTCCCGTCTTTTGTCAGGTAATTGTAAACCGCTATGAAGACTTCACCGGAAACAAAGCAGTCAAACTCAGTTAAGCAGGGCGATATTATTCGCCTTGGCGACCATGTCCTCTACTGTGGGAACGCAACAGATGTGGACCTCGCAAAACTTCTCGATGGAAGAACCATAGATTGTCTTGCCTGCGATCCTCCATATTCGGTGGATTATGCAGCCAGCAAGCGTGGTATTGGCAAAATTGCCAAGGACAAGGACATCGCAAACGATGGCTTCATGACGGATGTCGAGTACACGGCTTTCACCACTTCATGGCTTGCACCTGCACTGCCACATCTCACAAAGAAGAACAGCATCTATGTCTTCAATTCAGACAAGATGATCTTTGCTCTTCGACAGGCGTTTGTTGAACTTGATATCAAGGTCGCTCAGCTCATTGTGTGGGTGAAGTCACAGCCGATCTTAGGACGGCTCGACTACCTACCACAACATGAATTGATTCTCTACGGTTGGAAAGGTACTCATGAGTGGCGTCGTGGCAAAGACAAGTCAGTGATGTTTGCTCCAAAACCATCACGCAGTGTGCTTCATCCCACCATGAAGCCCGTCTCGCTCATGCGTCGGATCATTCTGAATGCCACTCGGATTGGCGGAGTTGTCTATGACCCATTTGGTGGAAGCGGTACTAGCTTGATTGCGTGCGAACACACCAAGCGTCGATGCATCATGGTCGAGATGGATCCAGAGTACTGCGAGACAATTGTGAAGCGGTGGAAAAAATTAACTGGACATGGCACGGAAATCATCCAATCCGAAGGATCGGAGCAAGCGCTTTAAGGCAAAAGTGCTTGAACACCTTAAAGACTCTGGCAACATCAGCTACGCCTGCAAACGGGCGGGAATCTCTCGCGAGACATACTACAAGTGGCGTCGGAGCAAGGTGTTTAGAGAAGAAGCTGACCGAGCACTTGAACTTGGTAAAGAGTTTGTAAATGACTTGGCGCACACCCAACTCATTCAGAACATTCAACAAGGACATGTTGGTGCGGTGAAGTTCCAGCTCGCCAGTTGCCACCCAGATTATCAACCACGCAAACCATGGCCACGGGAACTTCCCGACAAGGAACCATTACCTGTGACCGAAATCCACATTCACCCTGCTCCACTGAGAGATACGTTAGACAAACGAGTGAGAAGAACTGATGACACTTAAAGAGAGCTTCTAATTTTCTCAGCAATATCTCGCCAATCTCCATTCGACATACCGAATGAAGTAGCATGAGGAACCACGGCATATACAGTGCCGTGGTTCTTTGCTATGTGGAGCTTCTTAGGTATGACTTCTTCAAATGGAACACTGACAATTTGTTGCCAGTCTGTGAGGTACGTACGAGAGTAGAAAAGGACGAGCTTTGGTTTGTGTTGATGTATTAGTTCTTGGAGCTTTTGCACTTGCTTTGGTTTATATGTTTTTAGGTACTCTTTGCGAGAACCTAATTCTTCAATATTAAAATCACCATACAACCAATCTGTCTCTTTGATTGACTTAGACGGCAACGGCATGAGTTCCAGTACAGTGTGATCGGATTGTTTTCTGCCAAATTGCCGTATTTGAAACTCACGTATTTCTTCAAGTGTCGGCTCTTTGCCAGTCTTTAGGTATAGATGAATGAAAATGAGTGGACGATATGTTTTCTGTGTTGGTGCATTGTCTTCAAACCAACGCAAGTGATCTGGACTCGTTTGCATGTCTTCTACGATATCGCAGACTACTTTGTTGCTCGTGGTTTTGAATCGTTCATACAGCAATTCCATTGAGCCATCAAAGCCCTCTTCCATACCGACAAACCAGATGTCGCTTTCTAGATTGCCATACCCAAAGAAGTTGTTGATTCGTTCTTGTATTAATATCTTAAAATCGTCTCCCTGAGGAGACTGTGTTGTATTCATATTGCACTTTAGCGGATTTACTACCTACGTTTGGAGAGATGCAAAAATCTCCCCGCCAGTTGCGATCCGGTCTTTCGACCAGACCCATACCCGTTTCCAGATATGACCGCTAAAGTGACTCCTGACGAGGAGGTTTTTACACTTTAGCGGTCTTTTGCGCCATACCTTAAAGCAAAAACTCTAAGGGTTAGGCGGCTAATATTCAGTTGTACAAGTACATGATACCAAAATTGGTACTACTTGGCACTTTAGCTTACCTTTGGAAGGTTGCGAAGCTCTACTTACCAACTACGAGTTATCATCTTATTACCCAACCAGTTTGATTCTATTCCTTATTGGCAAAGGAGAGATGAATACTTCTTTTCCAATTTTTCGAGCATGCGCAGTATGTGCAATATCAAATCGCTTTACAACTTTCTCAGAATAGAGTTCACGAATGAAAGGAGTGTCGTCATATGTCATTACCCAATCAAGCAAGGAACTATTAAGAAATTTTGCAAGCTTTTTATGATTCTCCTGCTGGTAGTGGTTGAGATATAAAAGCTTTCCTTTTTCAACGTACGGCGGATCAATAAAAATAAAATGGTCCTTAAAATCTTTGTGTCCCTGAATTTCTTTGAGTAGTTCAATACCATCAAGATTCTTGACTGTTATCTGATTACGAAATTCCTTTATTTTTCTAAGACGCTCAATCAATCCCTTTTTATTAAAACGAGCATCTAGTTTCCATTCGCCTTTCTGACCGAAACCTCCAATTGGCCCTCCTTCAATGATTCCCGATCGATTCGTTCTGTTCATGTAAAACGTTGCGAAGGCAAATTTGAGATCATCTTTTGGTTTCTTTTTGTAGATTACCCGCTGCTTCTTCCACTCTTTTATAGAGACATCTGTTCTTTGAATCTTTCTAATCAACCTGTCAGTATCATATACAGCAATCTTCCAGAAAGCGTATATTGCTGGGTCGAGGTCATTTATCAGAATTTTTGAAACATTCCCTTCAATTAAAAGCTGAAGTGCAGCACCTGCACCCCCTGCAAAAGGCTCAACGAAGACTATGTCTTGTCCGTCTGCTTTTGATTTAAGCAACTTGGAAAGAAAATCTGCTAATCTAGCCTTGCCTCCCGGATATCTTAATGGTGAATAATGTTTGCTCATGATTTTTTCTTTGATAATGCGTCCCAAAGTGCCGTGAAGAAACTGTCGAGATTATCCCAATGTTTCTTAAGTTCAGATGGAATAGGGGACGTTTTGTGGTCATGGACAAAATCGTGAAAGGTTGTGACGGACAGAATACTTCCATTATCTTTTGTGGCGACCTTTCTCATATTATTGAATTTCACTTTCTCCTTGGCTTTTTTGAGTTCAGCTTCGGTCGGGCTCTTATTTCCTTCTTCATTCAAACGACGTAATGCTATCGCATCTTCAAGGTGGTCAACAACTTTTAGTATCTTACCTGCAAGTTTAATATCATCTTTAACTGGTATTTTATGCATCTCGATATAACAATCTATAGAACACTCCATGAATACACGGAGCAGGACAGCGACTGCGTTGGGTGTTATATCTACTTCAAGCTTCTTCTTAAGCTCATCATAAATATCATTGATACGGACACTCTTAATGAAGATGTTTGAATTAATAAGATACTTACGATCAGTAGAAAGTTGCCGACTCCTTGCTCGTGCAGGCGGAGTTAATATCACCTCTTCACCAAATAAATTCTCCTTAGTGCTCTTTTTTACTTCAGCATCAACCTTCGCAACATCTTTTCCCTGTAAAGATCTTACATAGGAATTAATTGCTTCAGCTTTGTTAAGTGAGCGTGAGTCTACACCTCCACCTTTAAAATCTTTCTTCGTCCAAACGTTGTAAACTATAGTTTTGAGATGTGCATCGAACTTCTTCTGATCCTTGATGGAAAGTGCGCCACTTTCAGAGACTTCGTAGCCTAGCTTCGCTCGGGCAGGAGCACTATCGACAATACGATAAAAAGTAGTCACCAACCCCTTACCCAAGACTTCTTCCTTGATAATATCTGGAAGATCAAGTTTCTTTACAGCATTTGCAAGTTCAACACGAAGCAGGTCTTTTCCTTTTCCATGTGAACGCCGCACCGCAAAATTTCGACGCTCTGGCTCACCCCATCCCACTTCGTTATTACCGCGATTATGCTTACGGTCAACAAAACGCAAGCCCTCGTCTTTTATGGTTGTGACGTTCGCCTGAAGAGAAAAGCTCTTTGGAATCTTTACCGTCCTACTTAGCTCATCAAAAAATTTCTGTGCATTACCGTTTCCAGTAAGCGCTGGGTTCATTAGAAGCTTGTATACAGTGAGACGACGATTCCCCTCGAGAACAATCTTCTTTCCGTTCAGCTTTAACACTACAATTCGTTCTAACTGTGGAAGATCAAATTCTTTTACAACCTCACGAGCAAACTGTTCAATCTTGAAATCTTTCTTCTTAAGAAAATACTCAATAAGTTCAGGTTCCTCCTTACTGAAATATTCCTGAGGAAAACGCGCATTCTCGTCCCATAGAGAAAGGTCTTTGATTGCGATGTCTTCTGTTATCCAAATTGGTTTATTCTTTTTCATTATCGTTAATATTATCCCACAAAATTATCTCTTTAGTGTAGTTCCATACTATGCTTACGTAGTTCAGCTTTAATCTCCCGGTGATCGGGGAAAGTTTTAGCGACCAGATTCCAGAATTTGCGTGAGTGATTAAACTCCTTCAAATGACAAAGTTCGTGGACCACGATGTAGTCGCGCACTTTTTCTGGCAGAAAGAGCAGTTTGTAGTTAAAGTTCAGATTGCCTTTCTTTGAACAACTGCCCCAGCGAGTCTTTTGGTTCTTAATATTAATCTGATTAAAGTTATAGCCGTATATATTGTTAAAATACTCAACTCGCTCACAAACTATGTCGTACGCCTTTGTTTTATACTTTACATAATCCTCGTGGCTATATCTCGCCACCGGCTTTCCTCTGAACTGCTTAAAGTAGGCAATCTTAGACAAGAGCCAATCAGTCTTTTCTCGTACAAATCGCTCAGTCACACCCTCCTTTAAATCGAAAGGTGCGGTGACAATTACAGATCCATCACAATACACCGCTAGTCGCATACGGCGTGCTCGTTTGCTTTTCCGAAGCGTGTAGCTGACTTTTTTATTTTGTAATGTGATCTGTTTTTTCATACTTAGAACTTTTTAATAACGATATCAACCAGACGATTCAGATACTTATGGAAGTCATCTACCTTTATATCTGCTCTATATTCCTTAAGCACCAACTCCTGCACAATTCGCTTCACTTCTTTCAAAAATTCATCACGTTTGGAAGATTCTTGCCATCCTTCGTCAAGAACATCTTCAAGACGCTTCGTCATTTCTTTAATGAACTCTCGCACTTTCTCTTTGTCACCTTCAACAAACTCTTCGGAGATAACAAAGAGTCCGTATTCTTTTAGTGAATATCCAAGCTCCTTCGCTTCATCTCCTTTCTTCTTTATGTCTTCCATCAGTTGCTGATACCGTTTGATACGCTCAGATAAATCAATCTGATTCTTCTCAAACTCTTTGCGAATAGCTGAAAGTCGTTCACTGAACTTTTTGTATGCGGGGTTAGTATCGACGTTAATAGAAATCTCTTGCTTGAGCATCTTCTCCAAGTTGAGTGCTTTCTCTTCGTCGTCCATCTTGTTGAGACGCTCCATAGTGTATAGATCGTTGATATTGAGTTCACGGAAGTTCTTAGTGATACCTTCATAATCAACACGATCCTGAATGAGTTGCTTTACCTTCTCGCCATAGTCAGCCAACACTTCTGCGTCAGAAGTTTTCGCTCCATATTCCTTATCAAAAGCAATATACACACTGGTAAACCACTCAAAGCGTCGTACATATTCCTTAAGAAACGGATCGGGAGAAAGCACCTCAAACAAAAGTTTAAGTCGGGCATATTTCTCACGAAAGAATTTCTGTTTTTCCTGATTCTCAGCAAAAATCTTAAGGCAACGACGTAGGTTCTCAATTGATGGATCCTCGATATTTACACCAACAAACAACTCCTGTATGTCTTCCACGACATCAGTAAACTCCTCCTTGAGCTTGTCGATATTAACCATCGCTGAGTCCACCACACTTTCGTCAAAGTTAAGGGCACTGTGGAGACTCTTGGTAATGCCGTAATAGTCGATAACCTTACCCGCACCTTTGTTTGGGTAGACTCGGTTTGTTCGTGCGATTGCTTGCAGAAGATTATGATCCCAAAGTGGTTTATCGAGATACATTACCTGCTCAATCGGTGCATCAAATCCAGTGAGGAGCATGTCGCAGACAAGCAAGAATCGAAGCGGATTACTTGGATCTTTAAACTCAGAGATAAGCTTCTCACGCTTCTGCTTAGTAGTGTTGTATTTTTGAAGTTCTTCTGGGCTTGTGTTGGGATCACCTGGAGAGTAGATAACGGCAGACCATTCCTTAGGCACTAGCTCATCAAGCAGTGCTTTGTACTTTGCAGTTGCTTCTCGGTCATAACACACAACCTGGGCCTTAAAGCCAGCAGGTTCAACATAGAGTTTATAGTGCTCGACAATATCCTGTGCCACAGCGCGCATACGTTTCTCAAGCTTTACAATCGCTTCCTTTTTGCCGTACTTCTTTGATACCTGCTCTTTTTCTTTATCAGAGAGACCTTCGGTTAGCTCATCAAATTGCTTATCAAGCTGTTCTTCGTCAATGAAGAACTTGGAGAGACGTGCTTCGTAGGTTACTGGAAGTGTCGCACCATCTTCAACCGCCTGTTGGATTGAGTAGTAGTCGAGGTAGCGTTCGCCCTCCTGACCAAAGTTGCGGTGTGTGTTGAGAGTCGTCTTATCAATTGGTGTACCAGTGAAGCCAAAGAAGTATGCGTTCTTCATTGCATTACGCAGATTGATTGCAGAAATACCTTCGTTATCTCGGTGTGCTTCGTCAGAAAGCACAATGATGTTCTCATCGAGATTTTGGATCTCATCCCCAAGCTCAGAGAACTTCTGAATGGTCGAGATGAAGATTCCACGCTCTGGTGACTTGATTTTCTTCTCCAAGTCTTTGCGTGAATCAACTCGAACAACATTCTGCCCGCCACAGTTCACAAACGTCTGATAGATCTGATCATCGAGATCAATACGATCAACCAGAATAAATATCTTTGGGTTCTTTAGCCCCTTACTAAACCGAAGCTTCCATGCAGTAAAGAACATGGTGAGTGACTTACCAGACCCTTGTGTATGCCAAATGAGTCCGCGCTTGCTCTCGCCATCTTCGACACGTTCAATAATCTTGTTTGCCGCACGAAATTGTTGGTAGCGAGCAATCTTTTTCACTGTGTGCTCCTTCTCTTTTTCAAAGAGAATGAAGTTTCGGATTACATCCAAGAGTCGCTCTTGAGATAGAAGTGCGGTGAGTGTAAGCTCCAGCTCACCATCGGTCTGCTTTGCAAGTTCCTCGTCTTTCCACTGCAAGAAGTACTGTGCGGGTGAATATGTCGCACCGTACAATGTCTTGAGTCCATCAGTGGCAATATTGAAACAGTTGGGCCAGAAGAGTTTGAAGGCATTGCGTTCATAGCGCTTGAGCTGTCCAATGGCATTTGCATAGTTTACGTTTGTTGCCGCAGTCGGACTCTTGGCTTCAATATCAACGACAGGGATACCGTTGAGAAATACCATCACATCGGTACGGATATTCTCTGAATTACCTTCAAAATAGAATTGGTTGGTTACAACAAACTGGTTATTGTCGAGAGTATCAAAATCGATGATGTAGTAGTCGCGCATCTTACCAGTCGCTGAATCCTTGAGATTCACACCATTACGAAACACGTCCAAAAACGCCTCGTTAGAATCAAGCTTTTTTATCTCACGCACTACGGAAAGTGCTTCGTCGTCATCAATGTCGTTAATACGCTTCACTGCCTCCAGTAGGAGTGGAGTGATAATGAATTCATTTTCAAATTCACGCAGTTTTGCAAACTCCTGAGGTTTAATAAACTCGTAACCAAGCTCCTCAGAAAGGAATTTTATGACGTGATTTTCTACTGTGTATTGTTCGTTGAATTTCATACTGTTCGTTTTTTACCACTGAGAAGATCTTGCATTAGGGCACGTTTAAGGAGATTTAGTTTTTCTTTCAATTTCCGATTGATTGAAATCTTTTCGTCAAACAAGGAGAGAACCTCAATAACTTCCTCCTGTTCACTCAGGGGAGGAACAGGAATTATCATGCCTGAGTACTCATTTCCATTTATGCCTGGTTGACCACTTCTTGTAGACATAACACGAACCCAGTTCCAATATATTGAAGTTTGCACAAAGTAAGAAAGATACTGAGGAAGTAACTTACTTTTATCAGGACAAACCCTTATAAGAAATCCAGCAAACACAAGATCTCCGTCTTCTGGTTTATAGAGATATGTCTTACCAACACTTGCACCTGTTCTTGCAAACAGCAGATCTCCGTTCCGAAGACGATAGTTCGAAGAATCTTTGTGGTCTACTGATTTTTTATTGCCTGAAATAAACTTTCCATCTTCAGAAATATCTGTGATACGAATATATGTTGGTAGATCTTCAGCATAATCAACTCCTGGCGCGTTTATTCCATAGTCAGGTTTTTGTAGAAGGAATGAACCAAGCTCTGCAACATCCCACGCACTAGGGACTTCTCCTATTTTGCTCTTCTTGAATTTAGTATGTCCAATACCACGAGTAAAAAGCTGTCGCATCAACCCGCGCTTGAGTTTTTCGGTTGCGGTAATAATCTCATCAGTTTTTTGGATCTCCTCATCAACAGTACTCAAAATCTCCGCAATCTTCTTTTGTGCTGACTTAGAATTTGGAAACACTACATCTACATCCAAGAAGTCTTTCTTCGACAAATTAAACCGTGTACTTCCTTTTGCATGAGTTGCAATTGTTCTTCTAAAGATCGGACCCCTAAACATATAACCACCAAAACTTGGCTCAAGTAAGTCTTTTTGAGGCCGAAAAATGAAGCAAAAACTGTTTAAATATAATTCGCCAGGTTCGAAATCTACCACTGATGACATTCCGACCTCCTTAGGTGTCTCCGAACTTGTGGTAAACAGATAGTCACCGTACTGTAGTTTATTCTGTCTTTCTCCTTCCTTTATTTCTACAAAATTCACCATATCTCGATTGAGATGAGAGTTAGAGAATACATTCATATATGTAATAAATGACTTCCCGTGCCCAAAGTGGGTTTTATTTTTCCCAGAAAGACCACCCAGCGTAACACCAAACTCCCCGAGTTTTACTCGCTGCCATCCTTCTGGAATATTCTGTTCTGTGTTAACTGTGGACATGGTTCTATATTTTCTTCTTTAACACATCGACAAGCTCGTCAATAACACGTTGGTGTGCAACCTTATCCTCCTTGAAGGAGGGCTCAGTAAAGACAATTTCGATTGCCTTCTCGACAATGAGCTGTCTATCTCCTGGGTCAGTAAATGACTTTATGAGGTTTTCCATTGTAGACAGAGCAATCGCCTTAAATTTGTATATCTCATACAGCCTGCGCTGGATACCAAACTGCTGATAACATAAATAAGCGAGTGAGAAGAACATACCGACAACAGAAATGCGCAACAAAGCTGCCCCAATAGTCAGACCTTCGCTGTCACCGTTTAGTTTCCAAATCAATAGTATTGCAGAGAAGATTGCACCAGCAGCAAAAACTAGAACGCCTGCCAACCATAACCAGACCCTTCGTCCGACGTGTTCCTTGTCGGCTTTGTCGCTAAAGATTTTAGATTTATCTTGCAGCGTGCTCGCAGTAGCTTTACCTTCTGTTTTTATCCAATTTTCAGCGACTTCTTTGGCTTTGGTGTACTTCTCCTCATCTTGTGCAACCTGATCAGCAATAGCGGTTATTCTTTTACTCTTTTCAGACACCTCATTTAGCGAACGCTCTACGCGCTGTTCAAATTCAGTAGCCTTTTGCAATTTTTGTGAAAGAGACTCGCCGAGACCTTCTAACTGTTTAATTTTCTCATCAAAAAGCTTAGTGCTACTATCGCCACTCACATATGTGAAGCGTATATATTCAATTATCGGACGTAGAGCATCCCACGTACCGTATTCAAACTGCTTGACCTTTTTAATCCACTGCGGGCGCTCGGATACATTTTGAAACTGATTACTTAATTGTTCCTCAAACTCAAAAAATTCATTCAAGCGTGAGTGGAGAATTTGTAGATATTGTTCAGGCAGTTCACGAAATTTTTTATATTCAACAACTGTATCAAGATACATTTTGACATTGTCAAAACTTTCCTTCACCTCTTCCAGACTGTGCCGACCCAAGTCTTTCCTCAAAAGTCGTTCCCACTTGAACTCTTTATATTGCTCTATTCGTTTTTTCAGTTCGTTATCCATAATCAATATTTAAGTTCCTTCAAATACCCCTCGACCTTTTTATCAATCTCCACACGCTCCTTCTCTAAGACCGCCAGCTCCTTGATAACTGTTGGGACATCAATTTCTTCCTCTTTGTCACCGCTCTCAATGTAACGACGTACATTGAGGTTGAAGTCATTCTCCTCTAACTCTTTGAGGTCAACCACGCGAGCGTAGTTCTCAACATCCTTGTAGTTGTCGTACGTCTTTACTATCTTCTGAATATCCTGCACGCGAAGTGCGTTCTGATTCTTTCCCTCAGAGAAGTCCTTTTCGGCGTCGATAATCAATACCTTACCCTTGTGACTCTCGGATTTGTTCCTGTTGAAGATAATAATGGCAGCAGGGATACCTGTACCATAGAAGAGCTTGGCAGGAAGCGCGATAACCGCCTCAATAAGATCGTTCTTGAGAATCTGCTCACGAATCCGACCTTCAGCACCACCGCGGAAAAGTACGCCATGCGGAAGCACCACACCCGCACGACCATTTGAATTCATTGATTTGAGAATATGTAGCACGAAGGCGTAGTCTGCGTTCTTCTTCGGTGGCATCTCGTATCCCTCAATTCGTCCGTACTTATTTGATTTAAAGATTTCATCCTCCCAGTCATTGATTGAGTAAGGTGGATTTGCTACGCAAATATCAAAGGTTTTGAGCGAACCGTTCGGGTTAAGGAATTGTGGGTTTGCGAGTGTGTCACCACGCTGGATGTCGGCACTATCAAGCCCATGAAGAAACATGTTGATCTTGGCGATGGCGTATGTACCGATATTCAGCTCCTGACCATAGAGGTAGAGCGTACGCGCAACTGATTCGCTCTCTTTTTCTTTAAGGTAGTGAAAAGCTTCAAGCAAGAATCCTCCTGAGCCAACGGTTGGATCATAGATGTGATCTTTCTTGTGTGGCTTAAGGATTTGTACGATTACTCGCTCCACTTCACGAGGTGTGTAGAATTCGCCTCCTTTCTTACCCGCATCCGCAGCGAACTGTTTGATGAGGTACTCATAGGCGTCACCGAGAATATCGGAACTAATGTATGTATCGCCGAAGTTGTATTGAGAAAAATGGTTAATGAGCCGTTGAAGTGTTTCGTTTGGAAAGCGGTCTTTGTTGGCGAAATCAAGATCGGCAAAGATTTTGTCGAGCTTTGGGCTGTTGGCGTTGGCGAGTTTATCGAAAATTTCATTGAGCTTCTGACCAATGTTTTCTGCACGCTCCTCTACTGTCGACCAACGACATTCCTTTGGAACCTGAAAGCGGTGGTTGTAGTCGGCGCGCGCAATTGTGTCATCGTCATATTCAGCCATCACCTTGGCATATTCTTCATCCCACACGTCACTAATACGCTTGAAGAAAAGAAGGCCGAAGATGTACTTCTTGTAGTCTGAGCTGTCGATTTTGCCACGAAGGATGTCCGCACTCTTCCAAAGGAACTGCTCAAGCTGAGGAAGTGTGAGCTTGCTACCCATACGATCCACAATCGCTTGGATATCCTGCGGTCGGTACTTGCGATCCTGACGCTTACCAACGCGCAGAGGTACTAAAATACCCTCCTTTTCCCAATTGCGGAGAGTGTCCTGATGAATGGAGAAAATCTCTGCTACTTGGCCGATAGAAAGCAGTTCTGGCATTTCCTTTAATTTTGCTTCGATGTCTTTACGCATATTGATAAGTTTCATCCTATCTTCATTGAGATATAAAGTCAAGCGTTCATAGGTTTTCATAGGTCTATACCTTAACTCACGTTGCAAAATAAGGGTAATTTAGTTACCAACACTCTCCAACACGGGACCTGGACTCCCTAGAGCCATTGCGTCATTAGTGTGTTGTATGGAAAAAACACAACAAACGGAGGCCCTGCGGTACTGCCTCTATGCACGTAAAAGTACTGAAGCAGAGGATAAACAAGCTCTATCAATCGAATCCCAAGTGAAGGAAATGGAAGTATTAGCAGAACGTGAACATCTTCATGTGGTGGATACTAAACGAGAGTCCCACTCCTCCAAGGAAGTTGGGCAACGACCTGTATACAATCAGATGCTGGCTGAGATACGTGAGGGTAAATACAACGCCATCCTCACATGGGCACCAGACAGATTGAGTCGTAACGCTGGAGACCTTGGATCAGTGGTAGACCTGATGGACCAGAAGCTCCTGCATGAGATACGAACATATAGTCAAAAGTTCACCAACAATCCGAATGAAAAATTTCTCTTGATGATTCTTGGGTCACAAGCCAAGCTCGAGAACGACAACAAAGCAGTGAATGTGAAGCGCGGACTGCGAACACGCTGTGAGATGGGCTGGAGACCGGGAGTTGCTCCGACCGGATATTTAAACGAGAAGCATGTCGACAAGAAGTGCCAAGTGCGAGTAGATCACAAACGAGCACCAGTCATTAAACGGATGTTTGAGAAGGTGGCACATGAACAGTGGAGTGGACGGAAGATATATCGGTGGCTTCGGGAGATAGACTTCAAAACGCATCGAGGCAAACCGTTGGTGCTTGCCAACATCTATATCCTCCTGCGAAATTCATACTACTACGGTGACTTCGAGTACCCTGTCGGAAGCGGAAAGTGGTATACCGGCAAACACACGCCGATTATAGATAAAGCGCTGTTTGATAAGGTGCAGACGACACTGAATGAGAATTTTATACCAAAGACCGAAAGCAAAGAGTTCGCCTTCACGAAGCTCATGCAATGTGGGTACTGTGGCTCAGGAATATCTGCGGATGAGAAGTTTAAGAAACTCAAAGATGGTGGCGTGAACCGCCACGTCTACTACTTCTGTAGCAAGTCACGGAACATTGATTGCAAGAATCCATACATCAACGAACCGAGTCTCATTACAGAGCTAATAGGACTCATGGATACGGTAGACCTTGATGAACTTGGTGTGCGTGGAAGGATTGAGGAAGAGATCAGACGATTCAACAAATTCAGATCGGGTGTGCTGGGACATACACAGGACAAAGTGGAGATTGATGTGGACGTACGCAACTATACGAAATACCTTCTAAAGGAAGGAACTATTCTGGAGAAACGTGAACTGCTCGGATGCTTACAGAGTAAACTCTTCCTAAAGGATAAGAAGATAACGATAGAATAACAGAAAAGACACCATTTGTAGATTGGTATTTTCAGTTTGATACAGTCTCTGTTCGTTTAGGAATTGCTTATTGCTGAAAACAAGTCAGTGACTTTTTCATAAATCGTTACATACGCTTTCTCGTATTCTTCTTCTGTCTGCGGATCTTCCACTAACCACTCCTCAAACTTTTCTTTTGGAAACATGTCGGGAATCAAACAACCAAACGAAATGATGCGGTCCGCATGCTCAAGCATTTCATCACTCAATTTCTTAGGTGCTTCTTCCTTAAAATCGATATGATGTTTTGCGAGTATCGCTGCCACGTGCGAATCAGTCTCTGTAGCAGGTATAGTACCTGCACTTATTGCTTGTACGGAAGTCTCTTTTCCTTTAGCAAAATGATTAAAAATGGCTTCCGCCATCTTGCTTCGTTTCTTGTTTTCAGTACAGGCAAAAAGAATTATCTTCATTCTTTAATTATATCAAAAATATCACCTCGAATGAGGTGATATTTTTGTCTGGTTACTGCTCTCAGCAGGTATGCAATGTACGGAATAGTTACCTATGTGTCTCAGTCTCTCGACTTAGCATGTGGCTGCTGCCCGGCAGGGACTCGAATTCTACGAATTCTGTACAGGTTTTCGATATTT
>JBBDUG010000050.1:0-16397 GCA_040904025.1 Minisyncoccota bacterium | reverse complement strand
ATCTTTCTCTACCATCCAAATCTCCCGTATGTACTCCCAGATGTCCATGGAGTGAAAGAACACGATGTCGTTGCACCACATGAGCGCTTCATTGATATACACCAGTGGTATATAGAAACACAGCGCCGATGGGGTAAATCTTCTTAATAGTCGATGGATCTCAAAGAGAATCATCGAGTGTTTGGAAGGACTCTAGACACATCTATTAGAAATCATTAATTAACACAATGGGAAATAATAAATCTAACAGAAAGACATCCCAGAAAGGTTCTGGGGACAGAAAGAAAAAGAAAGGTATTCCGCCTGCAGGAGATAATATTCGTATTATCCCCCTCGGTGGAGTAGAGGAGGTTGGTCGTAATATGACCGCAATTGAATTTCGTGATCAGATAATCATCGTGGATGCAGGATTCCAATTCCAGGATGAAGAGACTCCCGGAATTGACTATATTCTCCCGAATATTGAATATCTCGAGGAGCGAAAGGAGATGATCAAAGGTATCTTCATTACCCACGGCCACCTTGATCACATCGGTGGCATCCCCTACCTCATCGAAAAATTGGGATATCCGCGTATATACACACGCCGATTCGGAGAAATGATGATCCGAAAACGACAAGAGGAGTTCAAAGACCTCAAACCACTGGATATATACACAGTTGAAGGGAATAGTGAGACAATCACACTCTCAAAAGATCTGTCTGTACAAACCTTTGGCATCTCACACGCAATCCCTGACTCAATGGGAATCATTGTCCAGACACCTCATGGAAAAGTAGTAGTCATCAAAGACGTCCGTGTTGGACATACTGACGGTGTTCCTCTTCAGGAGGAGATCGATCAGTATGCACACTTCAAAGACATGGATGATGTTCTTCTCTTCACACTTGACTCTACAAGTGTACACAAGCCGGGATTCTCAACACCCGAGCATGTTGTTATAACAAACCTAGAGAAGTATATAAAAGAGGCAGAGGGACGATTAATCATCGGCACCTTTGCATCACAGGTTGAACGTATTGTTGAGATAATTGAACTCTCTCAAAAATACAACAAGAAAGTTGTTGTAGAAGGTCGATCCATGAAAAGCAATGTGGAGATAATCAAAGAGCTCGGTCTCTTAGATGTTGAAGAAAATATCATCCACATATCACAAGCGGATGAAGAGCCTGATGATCGTATAGTCATGCTTGCAACCGGTGCACAGGGTGAGCAGTATGCAGCACTCTCCCGTATTGCAAACAAAACGCACAAATACATACGACTCAAGCCAACAGATACAGTCCTTCTCTCCTCATCAATTATTCCTGGTAATGAGCATCCAATTACCAAACTCAAAGACAATCTCTACCGATCTGAGGCAAAGATTGTGACATACTTCGATGCAGATGTGCATGCATCCGGACACGGAAATAGAGGTGAACTTGAATGGATTCATACACAGATTCCATACAAGTTCTTCATGCCCCTCCACGGATACCACTACATGCTCCGTATCCACGGAGAACTCGCAGAAGAGTTAGGAACACCTCCGGAGAATATTGGAATTCCTGATAATGGATCTATATTCGAGATACAGGATGGTGGGAAAAAGTTTGTACGGACAGAATATGAAGCACCATCAGATCCTGTAACTGTAGATGGATTCCACATAGGTGATATGCGTGATATTGTCCTTCGAGATCGACAAATGCTCTCTGAAGATGGATTTGTCGTTGTCGTTATCGCCATCTCTCCACGCAGTGGGAAGCTTAGAAAATCCCCTGATATCATCTCCCGCGGATTTGTCTACCTACGACAATCACAAGAACTACTTTCTGAATCACGTGATGTGATACGGGATGTGGTAAAGAAGAGTGCGCGAGGGAAGAAATCAGTCAACTTTGACTATCTGAAACGTCAGGTGACAGATCATATGCGTAAATTCCTTCTCCAGAAGACAGGAAAACGACCACTTGTGATTCCGGTAGTGCTTGGGATATAGAAGAAAGAATATAAAACACCCCCAACTCTTGGGGGTGTTTTGTTATATCTCCATCTTTTTTACTTTTTGAACGATTAAATCTTTCATCTCTTTCCACGGGACGTCGATGAGCATAATCGGATCAGGATCATCTTCTGCATCTTCAAAATAGGTCAAGCTCTTTAAAATATGTAATCTGTTATATTCGATACCTTGAAATCGCACCTCGAAGAAGTCGAGAATTTCTTTCAGAGAATATTTTTTTAAAAGAAAATAAAGATCAACAAAATCCTTCTTCTTTCCCCTGTTTGAGATAGCATCAATCTTCATAGCTGCAATGTCTCGTTCGTCTGCAAGCTGCACTCCTTCAAAAGAGATGGTGGGATATACGTTGGGGTATGAATACTGAAAAAAGCTTATCAAAACACCGTCTAGAACGCCGTTAAGTGTACCATCCGCGTCTTCTCCTTCCACACTAAGATCACCAAGTTTTGCAAGTCTATCACGCACACGCTTCACGGAGAATTCCTGATCGGTAAAGAAATCGAGGTCAATGGACATTCGGTGACCTAGATGTATTGCCAGGGCGGTTCCTCCGGCAAGATAAAAAGGTTGTATAAATTCCTGTGACCCTATCGTGTCCAGAACGGACTTTGTTTGTTTATCGATTGTTTCCGGGTGCATTGTGACGGATCAAGATTAAAGTATAAACACCAAAAATTGAGGGACTTCCGGTCAAGAGCTCGGCTGTTGAGAAGTACTTCTTTCATCCTATCTTCTCCATATATCTTTTCTGCCCATCGTAAATCCCCTTCATTGCCGTGAGAAAGAATACGTTCAATGATATATATAGAGTGCTTCTCTATATCAAGGGAAGAAACGTCGGTATCCCAAAAAAGGGACTGTCTGAGAGTGTCTTTTGATGTTGACCTCATAGTTACATTATATCATATATAACTGCTCTATATAGACCCATTTTACGTATTTTAAACTCTGGAACAGGTATTTTTAAACTCTCTCTTGAGAAAACTGAAAATATCTACCTTTTCTTAAAACCTATATAAGTATACAAGAAATACACTGTTATGCTTCCCGAGTTCTTTTTTCCAAAAAAGCACCTATCTGAGATATATACTCTCGATAATATCGAGCTCCTTTTCGAGCACCACGGAGAAGCTTATCTATATCTACGGTTTCGTATTCATGCACAAGTCGGTTGCGCATGCCTACGGATGGAGCAATACGCTCCGCCAAGTCATGTGAAATGACTTCGTTCTTAGCGAGAATGAGAAAGGTCGAGAAATAGTCATCAGGAGTATGAAGTTCCTCATATTTTACAATATGACTGTTTATAGTCAGGGCCTCATCAACCACCAATTGGACAACTCTTTCAAGAACACGTTGAAAGGTGGTCGATTCTTTTATCTCTGTATCGGTATGATGTTCAAGAAACTCCTCAAGCTCACTGAGATATTGGTCCAAGTTTTCAATCCGTGTCTGTATAAATTCTTTTCGAATCATAATTATGAAGTAGTTATCTTCTTTAACCGTTCCGCCCGTATATCACGTAGTGGCTGTGTCTCAATATATAATTTAAAGACCTTAGCAAAAAAGGTAGGGGCGACGAGAGAATCTCTTTCATATAAAACCTTTCCATCCTGAACCGCATAGTGTAAAAGAAGGGGTGAAACCCGTGTTAAATCAACTATCTGTATACGCCCATTTTGAAGTTCCTGCTGAAAATCCATCTCTATTTTAATACGCTCAGATAGATCTTTTTTTAATGTAGAGAGAAATCCGATATCAACATCACTCTGTGAGTGTGTTTTTCCCGTTGCCTGGGATCCAAAAAGCATCACGAGGGAGAGATCGTGTTTTTGGGCAAGTTTTTCTATTTTTTCCTCGTTAAAGGTAATCATATGAGTGATTATACCATTTATAGCACTTCTTATACACCATATCGCCCAACCCCAGCGCTTAGGCCCTAATAATTTGCATGTTAGTTATATCTACATTATTTCAACTTCACCTCTAACTTTGCATCAAGTGCTTTTGATACTTTTTTAAGAAAAGCAAGTGAAGGATTATATGTTCCTGACTCAAGACGAGAAATGGCAGATTGACCAGTACCCGCACGTTGAGCAAGCTCTTTCTGGGAGAGCCCCTTTTCCTGTCGTTTGCGGATAACAGAACACACGATTTCAAACTCCGGCTCGAGCTCCTCATATGCCTCTCTGAATTCAGAATCCTTGAGTGCCTCTTTTTTTATCTTTTCAAATGGTATCAGTTTCATACTAATGAATATTACGTATATGTAATACTACTCCAGTTGTTTAAGACGCGCAAGTGCTGTATCTATTTCTTTCTTTGGAATACGACCGCTCTTCTTTTTAAATGCATGGAGAAGGACAACAGCATTCTTTTGGTATGTGTAGAAAATCCGGACATGATTATTTCCGGTAATTCGCAGCTCAAACAAATCAGTATCTATCTTTCTTGAATATGGCATTCCTAAATTACCATCAGCTGCTGACAGAACATCTATCATTCGATGCACGCGAGCCTCTAACCTTGGCTGTAAAGAGCGAATAAACTTTTCTACAGGTTGTAATGCATATATTTTCATATTTATTCAGTAGCACCATAGTATCAGAATTTGAGGCACCACAATTATGACTGAAAATAGTTTTGTGCTGCAAAAGTAAATTGCTCTACAAAAATATCTTTAAAGTAGGATATATTATTCTGTTCATAGAAAAGAATAATCGCCTTCTTATACTCTACTTCATCAACACTACGATACGACAAAGGACAGCTCTCCTGTCCCACAAGTAGTGCATTGCTCATTAGACGACTTGTACGTTTATTACCATCTTCAAACGGTTGAATGTAGGCCAAAAGCAATGTTGTAAGCAATGCTTTTTCAAATATATCCTCCTTGGCATTTATATACTCACACATCTTTTCTGTAGCCTCCTTTATCTGATGAATATTAACAGGTGGTCGATATGTAGTACCAATCACTCCTACAGGAGATGAGCGTAGTCCCGATGAAATTCCTAAATCTTTTGTGAGAATTGTGTGAACATCTTCAATGTTTCGCAATGAAATAGTCTGAAATTGCTCTGGGTTTGAGAAAATATAATCAAGAGCTTCTTTGTGATTTAAAATCATCACTTTCTCTTCTTTTGTATGCCCCTCTGCCTCTTTGTGCTCTTTGATCAGTGTTTCCGTCTCTAAAAGAGAGTATGTATTCCCCTCTATGTGAGAGGATTTCCAAGATAGTTCTATAATAATACGTTCAGTCTCCTTCTGTATAACAGTAGGAGAAAGTGATGCAATATTCTTTTTATACTGTTCGTTTAGTTCATCGAGTTCCTTATGCTCCTGCGCGCTGAAAGGAGAGAGATCATACTCAAAAATGGAGAAGTTAAATGACTCTTTACCCTCTCGTTCATCTGCAGAGAGATCAAAATACGACTCCACATCAAATGGATAGTTAAATCGATATTCAGGGGCAATGGAATATGTTACAGCGCGCCCCTTTCCCTGACGCTCCAAATATCCCTGTTCTGTCAGTGACCCCAAATCACGCTTTACCGTTACGAGCGACACATCCTCTATAGATGAAGGGAGAGAGTCATGGATCTCAGATGCGGAAAGGTTGGGAGTTTGTGCAACAAGAGACACTATTGCTTTTTCTCTTTGACTTAACGTACTCATATAATCGTATCATTTATGCTTATAATCGTATCATTTTGATACGATTATGCAACAGAATGATACGATTAAAAGTAATGGTGATCCAATCTCAATTATCTTCTATATCCGAGCTTTAAAAAACTCTTCTGCACTAACTCGTTCAACTTGTATTTTCCCATTTAATTTACGAGGAAGTGCACGACTAGCTGCAACTGCCTTAAACATTTCACTAACATCATCATTCGTATTTATAAACTCAACATTCTTGTGAGGTTTTAATTCTTCTTTCAGAAGAAAGAATTCATGAGCTGCACTTCTTGAGACAAACTCTATATCAGAAAAATCAATATGAATCTCATTTAATTCTTCTTTCTTAATTTTGTCTTTCAAGTCAGCAGGAATAGACCGAGAACTAATAATTTTAGCCTCAGTTATATCAAATAGATTAATTGTAAAGATATCTTTTTTCATGTTTCTAGTGATACATATAGTATATACTTCTGTCAAAGTTATTCAACATACTTTCTATAATCCACCCCTTCTTTTGGTTTTGGAATGCGGTAACTGATTATTACTCCTTTCCAATTAAAATCCGGTAACGGGATCACTTTATCTTCTTCTCCTGTTGCCACGAACATAGTATCTCCAGTGATCAGAGCGAATTCCCCCTTTAGACCTTTGCACACCATCTCTTTAGACGTATGGAGACCGTACCCTCTTTCATCACTCTTCTTTGTAGACACACCTGAGAGAGCTTCGATTATTGCCTCTTCATCATTAAGTTTTGTACCAAATTCTTCAATATATGAGGCACTCAATCCCCTCCCTCTATCAACAATACTTATATCAAGAAATTCTTTTTGTGAGTAATACTGTCCAAAAAGGAATCCCTTCTCTGCTTTACTATGTTCAAAAATGTTCGTCACAAGTTCCGAAATTGGGTATATAACAGCTGACTTCGCTGCAGGGGGAATATTTAAGACATCTGAAATCAGCCCGGCAAACAATGACTCTATTTTGTTCGCTTCGTCAAGATTGCCACGTGATAAAACACTTATAGGTATATAAGAAGTGCCGCGAGCAAGATATCGTTCCATTTCAGATACTTGATCTATCCCATCAGGAAAACAAACCGTGTTCAGATAAGATTCAATTTTGTGTCCAGAATCCAGATCATACCCACTCTTTGTGTCATGAATATATGAGGTAATAGGAAGGAGTATAATCGGAAATACAAACGACAGCTTAGACAGGTCAAATTTAACACTCTCATCATCTCCCAAACCACGAAGTGCTTCATGTATAACCTGAAGTTGGGAAACAAAATCTTCATTGTGTGGGTTAGGTATAATTCGTTCTTTCATTACATTCCATTATACAACAATGCATCTATATAACGTCAGAATGAGGCGTGTATGGACGAGAAGATGATGCAAGGTCTCTATACCTCATCAGTTGATGTAGAGGTGTCTGTTGAGGTGTCGTCGGTAGTTGTGTCTGTCGTTGATCCATCATCAGTTGATGTTGTGTCGCTAGTACTTGTGTCGTCCGTGGTCGTATCTGTTGTAGAGCCATCGTCCGTTGAGGTTGAAGTATCATCTGTAGTCGTGTCGTCAGTACTTCCACTATCGGTTGTTGTATCATCAGTGCTTGTATCTGTTGTGCTGCCATCATCGGTAGATGATGCTGTTGTATCGTCTGTAGACCCATCATCTGTTGAAGTTGCCGTATCGTCTGTTGAAGTTGCTGTTGTGTCAGAGCCATCATCTGTACTGCTTGCAGTTGAGTCAGACGTTGAGTCAGTTGTGGTAGAGGTATCATTAGATGTTGTATCTGTACTACCATCTGTAGTGGTGTCAGTGGATGATGTGTCTGTTGTAGATGTATTGTCAGTAGTTGTTGATGTAGAGTCATCTGTACTATCAGTAGATGATGTCGTCTGCTCATCACACTTACCAGGTAGGTTTGTTATCTCTCCATTCTCAACAACAATACAGTAGTATTCACCAGTTGCACGATCCTTTGTAGTAATTCCCTCTACTTCTATGTATTTGGTGTATACGATGCGTGCATTGAGTACATCGGCAGTCATATTCTCAGCCTCGATTGCAAATGCTCGTACTTGCTGTGCAAAGATATTTGAGAATCGAACTACATTCTCCTCAATCCTGATACCTATATCAGAGAATACTCCAGCAAGGCGATTTATAAACTGGGAGGATGTTGTGATGAGATTGCCGGTTGTGGTTGCAATAGTGGATGTTGCAAAGTCTTCTGGGAGATCACCGAGTGCTGTAGAGGTGGATGTGGTTGCAGTTGTCTCAACTGTAGAGGTTGAGGTAATGATACTCACTGCTGATTCAGTTGACGTTGCGGTAGAGGTTGCAAAGAAGTCATCTCCTCCAAGCACATCTTCGAGACGGGAGAGACGCCTATCATTCTCTTGTACAGCGGCAATGGTGAATGTGGTGAGTTTGTAGAGATCGACTCCCTTTCCAGAGGCAGAGAGTACTTCAAGCGGAGCATCTTCTGCAATGAATCCAAAGTGTCGTGGTGTGGTGGATGCGGTACTGCTTGCAGTACTCGAATCAGTCGTTGAAGCTGTCTCTTCATTTATGTAGTCATAGAAGACAGGCTTGAGTGCTCGGAAGCTGTCCATGAGTGAAGTACGCTCTGAGTCGCTGAGTTCAGAGACATTCTTCTTTTGTGATGCCGTTGAGATGTTTATAAAGCTCTGTGCTGCAACATCTCCTATGACATGAACATCATATTCAGGAGATGTTGTTCCAATACCGATATTTCCAGTCTCAGAGTCAACATAAAAGTCATTATTGTTGAACGTATACTCGCGTTCAACAAAGATCTCAATTGTTCCTTCATCAGATGGATTATTTGGATGGAATGGCTCGAGAGCGATACCAACAGTTCGTGTTGATGTTGCTGCTTTTGTAGCATGCCCAGCTGTTGTCGATGAAAGGGTGAGTCTATCTCCGATAGAGATTGAGCCATTCTCTCCTGTGACCTTCACTGGGACTCGCCCCTTGAGGGCAACAGCCACAGAATGACCAATATCCATACCGAGTGTAATTCCTGGTTGTGTAGAGATGACACCGAGGACATCGTCAGGCTGTACAGCACGCTTCACGAGTCCAGGTATTGTGGTGGTGCTTGAATCAAGTGAGACCAATTCTCCCGCTTCGAGTGTATCGTCGTTTGTCTGATATCGCTCTGCGATGTCCAATCCTCCAACGGTAGTATTATTTGCATATATCGTACCTGCTGTTCGTGATGAGTCATCACAGTTAAATCCACCGTTATCTACACAGAGAGCACCATTATCAACTACAAGTGATCCGGCCGGCATATTTGCAGAAGCGATTGTTGTTGTTGCGCCAAGTCCAACAGATCCATTGTCGAGTATACGGAAGAGGTCTGTATCATCTCCATTTGTAATGGTGAGAGGTATAGAAGATGTGGTAGTTCCTGTTCCTTTTATAGACAATTGCGCCATTGGAGATGATGTTCCAATTCCAAACCTTCCTTTATCAAGGAATGTGAAGTTCTCAAGACCTGAAGAGTTAAGGAGAGAGAATGTTTTTCCAAGATCAGTTCCGTCACCCTGAATGGTGAGTTTTGCAAGAGGATTCTCTGTTCCAATTCCCACCTGACTTGATGACCAATTATTAGATGAGTCTACAAACTCCACATCATTGTTCGTCGCATCATAGAACATGATATAGACATGAGTAGAGTCAACAGCTTCAAGAGACGTATACTTGCCAACATCTCCTGTAGAGGAGGTGGTGGTTCGTGTCCATGTATCTCCTCCATCCGTTGATTTTGCAAAGATGGCATTGGCATTCCCTGCATCGTAGTAGGAGATGTAGATAGTTGAGGATCCAAGGACTTCAATAGATGAATACTTTCCAACATTTCCTGATGAGACAGTTGATGTTGTCCAGTCTGTTCCTCCGTTTGTAGTGTATGCCAACTTGAGCGCTGAATTGCTTGCATCATAATATGAGATATACACAGTATCTTCATCAACAACTGAAATGGATGTGTATTGCCCCACATCACCTGATGTATCAATGGTATCAGTGCTCCAGCTTGATCCACCATTTGTTGTCTTTGCAAACTCAAGGTCTCCATTCGTCTCATCGTAGTATGCAACATATGCAGTATCTTTGTCAGCTGCTTCAATGGATGAGTGGGTTCCAACTGCTCCTGATGTGATGACAGAGCCAGTTGCCCAACTTGAACCGCTGTTTGTTGAACGTGCATACTTCAAAGCAGTGTTTGTCCTGTCATAGTATGAGATGTATACAGTTGAGGTAGAGACGCTGTCAAGTGAGGTGTATTCACCAACAACTCCCCCAGTATCGATAGCGGAGGTTGAGAAGGATGAACCACCATCTGTTGATTTTGCATATTTGAGGTCTCCATTGGTTGCATCGAAGTATGAGATGTGTGTTGTTCCAACATTTGGTGCATCAAGTGCTGCATATCGTCCCACAACACCGGTGGTATCGACATTGGAGGCACTCCAGCTGTCTCCACCATCGTTAGAGCGAGCGAAGACAAGGTTTCCATTTGCTGGATCGAAGTATGCCGAGAAGTGCGTATCGTTGTCGATAGATTTGTGAGAGATACTGCTGAAGGCAGTGGATGTAATGACTTCAAATGTCTCTATATTTGTATTGTCATCGTGGTATGCAATCGCATATGTATCGGCATCAACGGCTCCAATGCCTAGGTGTGGCTCTGAACCAAGACCACTTCTAACTGTTTCCGTACTCCAGCTTGATCCACCATCTGTTGTCCTTGCAAATTTAACGTCGACACTGTCATCATATGCAACAAGAATTGTATTTGCATCGATAGCAACGCTGGAAATATAGGAAGTCTGAGTGCCACTTTCAATCTGAGCAGCAGACCAGCTTGATCCACCATTTGTTGATTTTGAATAATAGAGACCACTAGAGTTTGAAATGACATATATAGTATCTGCATCAACAGCGTTAATGGAAATAGCATGATTCGATCCACTCATTCCTGTATATGCATCACCAGACCAGCTTGATCCGCCGTTTGTCGAAAAGTTAACGTAGAGACTATTCCCCTCCAAGTGTGTGATAAAGATATTGTTTTCATCAGCAGCGCTGATATAAGTACCTCCATCAATATTGTTGGTATCAGTTCTAGCAGTAGAGCTGGTCCAGGTGTCTCCTCCGTCTGTTGACTTTGAGAATCGTACATAGTCATCTCCACCTGTAGAGGCAATATAGATGGTATTTGCATCAACAACAAAGACGTCCGGTACGTACATGGTTGTGAAGTCGTCAACAACAGTGACATCCCAGGTATCTCCGCCGTCTGTAGTTCTTGCAACAGCAACCTGGTTGCTTGAATTGATATATGTGATGAAGTATGTATCGGAGTCAACAAAATCAATTGAGGTATTCTGTCGGCTCACATCTGTGGAGAGACCGCTAGCTATTCCTTTTTCGACATTCCATGTCGCACCTCCATCTGTTGACTTTGCAAATGTGAGTGAATCATCCGTTAGGTCGATATATGAGGAAATGATAGTACGGGAGTCAATCATGGCGGTTGAAATGAAGACTCCGGTATTGGTATACCCATCGATCCAATCCGCAGACCAGTTTGATCCACCATCTGATGTATCCGCATATCGAGGAGAGCGAGCATCGTTGCTTTGGTCATAGTATGTGACAACAGCATCTGAACCGTCGAAGGCAGTGATGTTGAAGTATCGTGCTGTGGTCGATTCAATTGTTTGTCCACTCCAGTTTGATCCACCGTTTGTAGTGACTTGAGAATACGGCTGGTTGCTGCCATTTCGACCTGTCATGTATATGGTGTTTGCGTCAACGGCACTGATTGAGGCGTATGACGTTGAATCAACGGCAGCTCCCGTGCTGTGCTCTGTCCAGCTTGATCCGCTGTCTGTTGTCTTTCCCATCTTTGAGATATTTGACTCGTCATATGCAATGAATGCGGTTGTAGCGGAAATAGCGGAAATAGAGACTGAATTGTCCGCATTCCCAAGATTGGTAGTAGCAGTCGTCCAATTGTCTCCACCGTCTGTAGTTCGTCCATAGTAGATGCTACTAGCATCCTCAAAGGCGACCCATACGGTATTTGCATCAACAACATCAAGATAGTTTCTGAAACCACCAAAAGTAGTAGCATCATCATGTATGGTTCCTGTGCTCCAGCTTGACCCGCCATTTGTTGATTTTGCAAAGAGGAACTCATCAGGGTTTCCAGCAACCCAAAAACCGATATATACCGTTGATCCTGAAGCATCGATGGATGTGTATGACACACCGGATTCAGAAGAGACAATGGTCTCTGTGCTCCAGCTTGATCCTCCATCTGTTGATTTTGCAACCTTCAGAGTGTCATTTGTCTCATCTACATATGAGATGTATATAGTATTTGCATCTGTTGCAATGATATCGGTATATGTTCCAACAGCTCCTCCACTGTCCACTATTGTATCTGTCCACGTATCTCCACCATCTGTGGTTTTTGAGAATATGAGGTCATTGTCAGTACTGTGATAGAAGGCGGTATAGGTTGTGTTTGCGTCAAGTGAATGTGATGAGATATGTTGTCCCGCCTCTTCTCCTTCTACAATTGTTGGATCATTGTATCCACTTGCAGTGGTTTGAGAGGAGTCTGTGGTGGTTTCTTGGAAGGTCGGCGCCACATTCTGCTTATTCGGAATAAAGAGGGTGTTTGCAAGTGCGGCAGATTCTGAAACATCCAGTGCATACTCTGGTGTCAGAGTTCCTATACCAACTCCCTTTCCATCAAGGGTAAGGCCAGAGGAAGATTGAGCTTTTGTAAACTCCACATCATTGTTCGTCGCATCATAGAACATGATATAGACATGAGTAGAGTCAACAGCTTCAAGAGACGTATACTTGCCAACATCTCCTGTAGAGGAGGTGGTGGTTCGTGTCCATGTATCTCCTCCATCCGTTGATTTTGCAAAGATGGCATTGGCATTCCCTGCATCGTAGTAGGAGATGTAGATAGTTGAGGATCCAAGGACTTCAATAGATGAATACTTTCCAACATTTCCTGATGAGACAGTTGATGTTGTCCAGTCTGTTCCTCCGTTTGTAGTGTATGCCAACTTGAGCGCTGAATTGCTTGCATCATAATATGAGATATACACAGTATCTTCATCAACAACTGAAATGGATGTGTATTGCCCCACATCACCTGATGTATCAATGGTATCAGTGCTCCAGCTTGATCCACCATTTGTTGTCTTTGCAAACTCAAGGTCTCCATTCGTCTCATCGTAGTATGCAACATATGCAGTATCTTTGTCAGCTGCTTCAATGGATGAGTGGGTTCCAACTGCTCCTGATGTGATGACAGAGCCAGTTGCCCAACTTGAACCGCTGTTTGTTGAACGTGCATACTTCAAAGCAGTGTTTGTCCTGTCATAGTATGAGATGTATACAGTTGAGGTAGAGACGCTGTCAAGTGAGGTGTATTCACCAACAACTCCCCCAGTATCGATAGCGGAGGTTGAGAAGGATGAACCACCATCTGTTGATTTTGCATATTTGAGGTCTCCATTGGTTGCATCGAAGTATGAGATGTGTGTTGTTCCAACATTTGGTGCATCAAGTGCTGCATATCGTCCCACAACACCGGTGGTATCGACATTGGAGGCACTCCAGCTGTCTCCACCATCGTTAGAGCGAGCGAAGACAAGGTTTCCATTTGCTGGATCGAAGTATGCCGAGAAGTGCGTATCGTTGTCGATAGATTTGTGAGAGATACTGCTGAAGGCAGTGGATGTAATGACTTCAAATGTCTCTATATTTGTATTGTCATCGTGGTATGCAATCGCATATGTATCGGCATCAACGGCTCCAATGCCTAGGTGTGGCTCTGAACCAAGACCACTTCTAACTGTTTCCGTACTCCAGCTTGATCCACCATCTGTTGTCCTTGCAAATTTAACGTCGACACTGTCATCATATGCAACAAGAATTGTATTTGCATCGATAGCAACGCTGGAAATATAGGAAGTCTGAGTGCCACTTTCAATCTGAGCAGCAGACCAGCTTGATCCACCATTTGTTGATTTTGAATAATAGAGACCACTAGAGTTTGAAATGACATATATAGTATCTGCATCAACAGCGTTAATGGAAATAGCATGATTCGATCCACTCATTCCTGTATATGCATCACCAGACCAGCTTGATCCGCCGTTTGTCGAAAAGTTAACGTAGAGACTATTCCCCTCCAAGTGTGTGATAAAGATATTGTTTTCATCAGCAGCGCTGATATAAGTACCTCCATCAATATTGTTGGTATCAGTTCTAGCAGTAGAGCTGGTCCAGGTGTCTCCTCCGTCTGTTGACTTTGAGAATCGTACATAGTCATCTCCACCTGTAGAGGCAATATAGATGGTATTTGCATCAACAACAAAGACGTCCGGTACGTACATGGTTGTGAAGTCGTCAACAACAGTGACATCCCAGGTATCTCCGCCGTCTGTAGTTCTTGCAACAGCAACCTGGTTGCTTGAATTGATATATGTGATGAAGTATGTATCGGAGTCAACAAAATCAATTGAGGTATTCTGTCGGCTCACATCTGTGGAGAGACCGCTAGCTATTCCTTTTTCGACATTCCATGTCGCACCTCCATCTGTTGACTTTGCAAATGTGAGTGAATCATCCGTTAGGTCGATATATGAGGAAATGATAGTACGGGAGTCAATCATGGCGGTTGAAATGAAGACTCCGGTATTGGTATACCCATCGATCCAATCCGCAGACCAGTTTGATCCACCATCTGATGTATCCGCATATCGAGGAGAGCGAGCATCGTTGCTTTGGTCATAGTATGTGACAACAGCATCTGAACCGTCGAAGGCAGTGATGTTGAAGTATCGTGCTGTGGTCGATTCAATTGTTTGTCCACTCCAGTTTGATCCACCGTTTGTAGTGACTTGAGAATACGGCTGGTTGCTGCCATTTCGACCTGTCATGTATATGGTGTTTGCGTCAACGGCACTGATTGAGGCGTATGACGTTGAATCAACGGCAGCTCCCGTGCTGTGCTCTGTCCAGCTTGATCCGCTGTCTGTTGTCTTTCCCATCTTTGAGATATTTGACTCGTCATATGCAATGAATGCGGTTGTAGCGGAAATAGCGGAAATAGAGACTGAATTGTCCGCATTCCCAAGATTGGTAGTAGCAGTCGTCCAATTGTCTCCACCGTCTGTAGTTCGTCCATAGTAGATGCTACTAGCATCCTCAAAGGCGACCCATACGGTATTTGCATCAACAACATCAAGATAGTTTCTGAAACCACCAAAAGTAGTAGCATCATCATGTATGGTTCCTGTGCTCCAGCTTGACCCGCCATTTGTTGATTTTGCAAAGAGGAACTCATCAGGGTTTCCAGCAACCCAAAAACCGATATATACCGTTGATCCTGAAGCATCGATGGATGTGTATGACACACCGGATTCAGAAGAGACAATGGTCTCTGTGCTCCAGCTTGATCCTCCATCTGTTGATTTTGCAACCTTCAGAGTGTCATTTGTCTCATCTACATATGAGATGTATATAGTATTTGCATCTGTTGCAATGATATCGGTATATGTTCCAACAGCTCCTCCACTGTCCACTATTGTATCTGTCCACGTATCTCCACCATCTGTGGTTTTTGAGAATATGAGGTCATTGTCAGTACTGTGATAGAAGGCGGTATAGGTTGTGTTTGCGTCAAGTGAATGTGATGAGATATGTTGTCCCGCCTCTTCTCCTTCTACAACCGTTGCATCATTGTATCCACTTGCAGTGGTTTGAGAGGAGTCTGTGGTGGTTTCCTCAAACGTCTGATTAGAGCTTGCTGTCAACTCCTTCGCATAGAAATTACCATTCAACGTCGCTGTTCCATCCACCTCAAACTGTGCTGACGGACTCAGTGTATTCACTCCAACCTTACCTGCTGTGGTGACGGTAATACCTTTATTAGACCCCGTAGTCATCTGGAGATCTGTAGCCCCATCACTTATAAGTTGCGCAATATCTACATCAAAGGTAAGGCGCAACTTATTCGTATCAGTTGTATCTTTATGTACTGTTACACTACCCGGACCTACATGAAGCTCTTTCCACCTATTATCAGAGGTACCCAATACATGTGTATTATCAGACATTGGTACTATATCCCCGAATGTAGAGGTTGCGGTAGCATCTGTAGCGGTAAAGTTGGTTGCTGCTACTTCTCCCGCAACCCCCAGCTTTACATACGGTGAGGACGTTCCAATACCTACATTACCCCCATCTTCAAGTACAAGCTGTGAGGATTCAGAAGAATCTGCACCGAGTACGAGTCCAGAATTACCTGAAGGACCATATACATCAGGGTTAACTCCTGTACCTGCACTCCTATTGAGTTGGAGTGAGTAGAGGTTAGATCCTGAGCTATCCTCCCTAAGGTAGTATGTACCGTCTCCAAGACTAATACGGTCTCCTGAAGAGTCGAGTGTGAAGTATCCACTAGAGTTTGTAGTGATGTTTGAGTAGTTTGTTCCATCATATGCAAGGGTAAGTTGGTTGCTAGTTCCGGTAACGGAGAGTTTGCTCATTGGCGATGTAGTCCCAACCCCCACATTACCAGTCACAAGAAGGTCTGCAGCTCCACTTGTGGTTC
>JBBDUG010000049.1:0-2808 GCA_040904025.1 Minisyncoccota bacterium | reverse complement strand
TTTGGCCATCAGAGAGTTTTACACCAAGGAATTTTGGCTTTGAGTCTGTTAAGTTTTTTGCTGATCCTCCTGCTTTTTTATGTGCCATAAATTTGGTCTATAATATAGGTATCGTGAGTATACGGGATATAGGCAGAAAATTCAAGCACTTTTTGGATGATTCTTCATATAAAGACGCATCTCTCGTTGCAATAATCATATTACTCGCTCTTGCAAGTTTTGGTTTGGGAAGACTATCTATTCAAAATGAGAAAGTTAAAGAGATCAGAGTAGGGGAGAGAGAGCTTCAAACTATACCTGCGGCAGCATATGCTTCAATAGAATCTAAAGAAGAATCCCAAGACGTCTCTGTCGTCGCCTCAAAGAATTCAGATGTATATCACTATCCGTGGTGTTCAGGAGCACAGAGAATAAAAGAGAGGAATAAGGTATATTATTCATCAACAGAAGAGGCAAAGGCCGCTGGATTACGACCCGCGAAGAATTGTAAGGGGTTGGAATAAAAAATCCCCCTTCATTCCTTCTTTTTAAAGAAGGGGAATCTGGGGGTTTCAATTGGTGTAAAGGACCTTAGCTGTTGAGGAGTGTTGCAGCTGTGGTCGATGGGCATGCTGTAAGGTACTCTCTTCACCCGTTTAGTATACTGCTCAAGAGGAATCCATAGATCTGTCTTCCTGCTACACAACGGGCATACTCTTCGTATCCACACCTGACTCTCGGATGTTTGTTGTGTTATCTCAAGAAGGGGAGGTTTTTCATATCCATCTCGTGCTTGTGTGGATTCTCTGACACATCTACAAGATTTATCTAAGAGAGAGTATCGTTTAGGAAATAACATATCAGACCCCGGTAAAGGTGATTGGGGTTGCGAGCTATAAATAGTTTTACCATAAAATGAGAATGATATAAATGTTTCTGGTATTATGTTCATATGATTGTAGTTGATACAGAGACAACAGGAGTTGATCCTAATAAACACTCGATAGTGTCTATTGGGGCTGTTGAGCTTGAGAACCCCAACAACACATTCTATGGAGAGTGTCAAATATGGGAAGGAGCAGAAATAACGAAGGAGGCATTGGAGGTAAACGGATTTAGTAAAGAGGATATAACAGATCCAAGTAAGCAGACATTAGAGATCCTTATGAGAGGATTTCTTAATTGGTCGCAATCGGTGGGGAACAGAATGTTTGCTGGGCGAAATGTAGCGGAGTTTGATCTACAATTTCTCCGCACATCCGCGTATCGCTATTCATTGAATTGGGATATTGCACGACGAACCATAGATGACCACACCCTTACATACATGCATATGATAAAAAGGGGAGAGACACCACCAACGGCAAATAAACGTTCAGATATAGATAGCAATTTCACACAAAAGTATGTGGGAATTCCAGAAGTACCACAACCACACAATGCATTGACTGACGCCAAGTGGACAGCAGAAGCTATATCAAGATTACTCTTTGATGAGCCACTACTTGACGAATACAAAAAATATCCTATACCATGGTTAGTAGAGTAGGGGAGAGAGGTTGATAAGTTAATTACATTCACTATATGAAAAAGAATCTTCATCTATCAAAAACAAATAAAAAAATTGCTGGAGTACTTGGTGGACTCGGGGAATACTTAAATGTTGATCCAACATTTCTCCGAGTTTTTTGGATTGTGATTACAATTTTTACCGGAGTTATTCCCGGCATCCTTATATACCTTTTCGCATGGATGGTAATACCAAAGTCATAGGAAGAGACGCCCCACACATAGATATATAGAGTGTCAGTCAAAACATTCAGCTTGGAAGGATCATTCACCCTACTCCTACTACCTATATATGAGAAAAGAGAATGTCGCACAATATTATAGAGCCAAGGGAAGGGAGGTATATAAAGAGAGAAGTTTAATTAGCTAATACAGACATCCTATATTAGATAAACTCCAGCTTATATAAGAGTAGAGCAAGCATGTTAGAAGGAAAGACACAAAAGAGGAAGGTTTATCCACAGAGGAATATTTTCATTTATTAGAAGAGGAGTATATAGTATAAGAGTAATACAGGTTCGCATAATTTAACTTAACCGAACTATATACAATGAAAAAGAGTAAAAAGCCTATTATCAAGCACCTTCCTGATTATTTAGACTGGATCGATATCGAGAAAGGTCTTGCTTCCTCTACTCAGGAGAACTATGCACGATTTCTGAAGAGATTTTTTAAGTGGCTTGAGAAACATGACCTCACTTCCCTATTACCGCATGAACTTACCGAGAAACATGTCTGGGACTATCGAATTTTTCTTGCCCGAAAGACAAAGCATGAGAATTCTGATAAAAATTTAGAGAAGAGCACACAGCAATACTATCTAATAGGACTCCGTTCCCTCCTCTCATACTTTGCTGCTCGGGATATCACCTCCCTCCCCCCGGAAAAAATAGAGTTACCAAAAACGCGGAACGAAAAAGAGATTCGTTTTTTAAATCTTGATCAAGTCCGTAGATTATTTGATGCCCCTGACGTATCAAAAGATATAGGGTTACGAGATCGTGCAATATTAGAGACACTCTTTTCAACCGGAATGCGTATCTCTGAACTTGTAGCATTGAATAGAGATCAAATAGAATCATCTCTTGATAAGGAAGGGTTGGAATTGAGTATTATTGGTAAAGGAAGCAAGGCACGTACCGTGTATTTCTCTCCACGTGCTCTTGAGTGGTTACGAAAGTACCTAAAGAGTCGAGATGATATGGCAGAAGCTCTCTTTATCAATTATCGCGCTCCCAGTGACGCGTCTCGTAGATTAAC
>JBBDUG010000048.1:0-2811 GCA_040904025.1 Minisyncoccota bacterium | reverse complement strand
CGCTTTTTTGGTGACTAAATGTTCAACATCATAATTGAAAATTTTTAAGACCAGAAAAGTAAAATTTTCGAAGCTTCTGTTTTTGATAATCATTCTAAAAATTGAATGATAATCTTTTTGTCATTTTGTCAAAATTGATGTATATAAGAAATTTGCTAGACATATCTCATTATTTATCTCCTTGACGAGTAGTGTTTTTAAATATTTTATGCGATTTTACAGATAAAATATAGGTTGTATTTTAAAATAAGAACTTTTTCAAAAGTTTCTATTTCAATCCCCTCTCACACTCATTTCTTAGCACATATTTACTCACTTTTTGATTATATCTCTTCTAATCAATCGCCTATTAAGGTGTACCTCCTCAGAAGATATAATTTCTGACTGGGATATAAAAAAATCCCTACGTAGAGGGATAATTTACTTCTTTCTGATAGTAAAATTAGTCTATTCCAATTTGATTTTGGATATTTGTTCACGAAAAAAAGCAGAGAGTTTTCTTCGTGACACGACACTTTGAAGAAACTCTATCTCAACCTCTTCAACATCTCCTTCATAGAGAAGTTGTTCCAAAAAAAGCTTAGAATTAAATGCTTGACTGTATTTTTGTTCAGCAAGAGTCATTAATTCAACTAAAGTAGTGTGTTTCTGCTTTAAAAGGAAGTAAAGATCAATATAATCTTTATATTCTCCCCTCCTTCCTATTGTGTATGCTTTAGTGACCCCTATCTCTTTCGGTGAAAGAAACGAGAGTCCGTCTGTTCTCTCGAGATCGAATAATAGACAAAAGGGATAGTGGAGAAAAGTCACCTTAACATCATCTACAACAAGAGTAAGTTCCCCACTGTTGTTTACACGAGTCTCAAGAGAAAACTTATCTCCCAGTAACCCCTCTACCTGTTGTAGAAGATTCTTTTTTATAGGATCTGAAGAAAAGAAATCGAGATCTACTGAAATACGGTGCCCAATCTGTAAAGCCAGTGCGGTTCCTCCCGCAAGATAAAAATTATCCAAAAAATCGGCTTTACCTAACTGGTCGTACACTCTTCGACCGTTTTTAGTGAGTGCGTCGTAATGCATGACGTGGTGTTGTATTAAACATAACCTCTGCAAGTAGTTTTGTGGGAGGTTTTAATTCGCTCTCTGCAAGTGAGGAGACTACACGTTGCACTTCCTCTCTCCCATAAGTTGAAACCATCCACTTCCAATCAGTAAGGGTGCCGTAGTTAAGGACTTGTTTGATAATAAGTCTCTTGTTCTTCTGTATATTTATAGACTCAAAAACATATGACCAAAACAGAGGTCTAAGTCTCTCTGGAAGCGTCTGTGGCACCATATTTTTCATATTGTCATTATACCACACCCCCTCATCTCTTCCACCTGAAACGTAAGGATACTCCCCCATCCCGAAGGAGTGGTGCCACTCGATCTTTGGTTGTATGCTGTGTGGTCATAATTTATCCTGTACATAATTGTACAGGATAATAGATTAACCCCCCTATCGCGTATCTTTGAGCTGGAGTGCAAAGTAGATACCAAAGAGAGCCATGCAGCCGATAAATACGAAAAGGTAGCGCATATCAAAGAAGGAAAGGAATCCTGAGGCAAGAGCTGGTGCAATGATATACCCGAGTGGTCGGGTCATACGAAATATAGAGAGATCTCCTGCACCAGAAGAGTCTATTTTCTTAAAGAAGTAGGTCTCAGACATCACTTCGACCATAGAAGCCCCTATACGTGTCGCAAAGAGCGCTGCAGCCCACCAGAGAGCCGATGAGAGGGTAAATACGGAGAGAAGTACCGTCGTAACTGCGATAAGGAGGAATCCACCGGTCATAAACTCAACTTCCCCATACGTTGAGTCAGCAAGCTTTCCAAGCGGATATTCAAGAAGTATATACGCTGAGAGCATTATGGTGAATATCACTCCTATCTCCGAGAACGGCAACCCTATATGCTCATGTAGATAGAGAGGTGTATAGATTGTCATCCAAGCAAAAAACACTTGGAGCATGAAATTTGCACAAAATACGTTTCGTACGTTGGGATTCCCCCAGACATGACGGAGAGAATTAAAGAAGCGGACACGCGCATATGGAGGGTCATCGAACTTCCTAAAGCGTGTGATGAGAAGCGCAAGCATAGGAACAAGCATGACAAGCGCCGCAAGGAATATTTTCCAATAGTCTGAGTTGGTTAAGAGAAAGCCGGCGATAATAGGTCCAACAACCCATGCCATATTATTAAGTGTAAGGTTCGTGCCTCTGATCCCCCCTGTTTCAGAGTCTATTGAGTACGCCTCTATAAAAAGATCAATATTATACCCAATCACAGTAGCAAGGATGAGATGTACTATAATTGCCGGAATGACAATAACAAAATCCCTAAATATAACCAGAGCTATAAGTGTAGCTACCTCGATAAGCACAAGTATGAGTGTCGTCCAGAAATTTCCCAATCTCCGCACACCACGCGAGGCAAGGATAAAGCCGAAGATGGTAAGAATAGATGCGGCAGTATAAACAACACCCACAAGACCTTCTGAGAGGTATTCGGAGAGGAATGTAGAGATGATATAGACCGGGAATACATAGTGGAGTACAAAGAAGATGCTCATCGCGTAGATGAGGTAGAGGTGTCTCCTATTATTTACCGTTTTCATATGTATAAACGTATTATACTGTTATGCCTCTTGAGTCCTCTTTTTCAAAAAAGAATCAATTTGTGCGACATATTCTCTGTAATCTGAGGTACCCCGTCGAGCACCGCGTAACAGTTCATCCATATCTATAGTTTCGTATTCATGCACAA
>JBBDUG010000047.1:0-2880 GCA_040904025.1 Minisyncoccota bacterium | reverse complement strand
TGTACTTTCTCTCGCTCATTCCCCACCTCTGCTGTTCCAGTCTTTGCCGCAATATTAATATACGGCACATTAAGTCCGCGTGCCGTACCACGGAGAACCGATTCACGCAGCCCCCGCTTTACCCACCCATATGCCTCACTCTCTATATTTACATCAACATCACGCAGGCGCTCTTGTTCTCCCGCGCGAAGATGGGGGGTGATCATTTCTCCTTCGTGGACAATACCACTCATTGCCCGCGTCATCTGAAGTGGGGTTACCTGAAAACCATATTGTCCAATCGCAGTATGATATGTATCACCCAAACGCCACGGCTCTCCATTGAATGTATCAGACTTCCACGCAGGACTGGGGATAGTTCCACTACTCTCATTGAGAATGAATCCGGTGGGGGTTCCAATATCAAATGCATCAAAATATCTCACCAGTCGAGATATACCCAATCCCTCCTGCCCATTATGACCCCCACCAACAACATAGAAATACACATTAGAAGAGACAGCTAATGCATCGACTAAATCAACAAGTCCATGCGCCTTCCAGTCTTTAAATACAGAGTATTCACCTTCTTCATATGGATTCTCAACCCGTATCTCCCCGGTAGAGCGTATACGGTCACGAGGGTTGATAATGTCCTCGGAGAGCACTCCAAGTGCCACATACGGCTTCACAATAGATCCAGGGGTATAGAGACCTTGAGTAGCACGGTTAAGAAAAGGGGTATTCCCCCCTTGATATGAAACTATCATCTCCTCATCATCTCCATCAACAAGCACTTGTGGAGAATATTCTGGATAGTTTGTGAGAGTAAGAATTTCTCCGGTATTCACATTCATGATGACTCCGGCACCGCCGACAAATCCCACCCGCTCGGCAATGTCACGAATATATCCATGCATTGCCTCCTGAAGAGCTGCGTCAATTGAGAGGGATATATCCTCCCCATCTACCGGATCGGTAATGGTGTTCTCGGAGAGAACATCCATATGTGCATCACGTTCAATTATCTTCACCCCCTGTTCTCCTTCAAGAGCACCATTGAATGCCGCCTCAGCTCCTGCAACTCCCGCATACGAGGTGTCGTAGTAGTTTCCATCTGCATCACGCTTTGGATAACTAATATATCCAAGAACATGTCCAAATCCGGCAGCATCTATATATTCCCGATGATTAAAATCATCTTCTTGTGGGGTATTCCATGCCAACTCTCTACCAGTGCGATCATAGATAATCCCCCTGTCAGTAAAGAGCGTGTGATGGTCCAGATGATTTTCTGCACTCTGAGAGGCAAGCGCAGGACCGCGCAGGACCTGAAGCGAGTAGAGCTGTCCGCCAAAGACAAGGGCAATGAGTGCAAAAAGAGCGATAAGTGCATATCCACGCCGGGACGGAATACGCCCGGCCATCCGCCCCTCGAACTGATGCTCATTAAAATGCGGCATATTATGCGCATCGATAAGGACATCTTCCGGAGAAAGATCGTGATCTTTATATGTTTTCCTTCGTTTCCAAAACATATTAACGTTCAATTCTTAGTATACCGCGAACAATACGGGATAGTATGAAAAGGATAATAGCAGCGATTGTTGTCCAAGGCACTATATATAGACTATAGAGCCCATCTATAATGGCACCCACAATAATTATCTCATAGAAGCGAGGGAAATAGAGAGCACCACCCACCGCCAATATGGCGGTAATCCACCAAGGTAGGATACCAAGAGAGATGAGAAGGACAATATCAAAAAGTATACGTGTTCCCCTATCTTTCATGGTCTGATATATCAAAGAGAAGATGACTTACCTCATGCGGATTAACTGACTGGCGAATAAAGATCTCAAGTATTCCTTCACCCCGCTTTTCCTGCACCGCCTCCACTACACCAATGACGGGACGGGAAGGCTCGGTCGCATACACTACATGTCCTTCCTCAACTTCACTCCCCACCGGTACCTGTGTGTGTAGTGTGCCGCCACCCTGTCCGATAATGTCGACCTGTATACCACTCTCAAAGAGTGCGGGGGTAACACGATCTGGACGAGATATGAGAGAAACGAGAGCATGATATGAATAGACACGCTCAACTGTTCCGAGCACAACATCATCATATACACGAGCATAGTCTCCCTCACGTAGTCCCGCCTTCCATCCCACATTCACAAGAAATGTACCATATGGAGAGACGGGGGGCTTTGCATACACTGCACCACGCATCACAGTACCCGATACTGGGGTAGAAGAAGAGACACCAATATCCCGCTCCAGTGCCCGCTTGTCTGCCTCAAGCGAGCTCATAGCTGCAGAAAGCTCCTGAACTCGCTCCTTCAGCTTCGTATTCTCTGCGATAAGTTGATGGCGGGGAGTTAATTGAGATCCAATATCTTCGGATACCACCTGCTTTCCAAGGTTAAAACTACTCCATATAGGAGTGAGAACAGCAAAGAAGGTGTGTGAAAGAATAGGGAGGGAAAACCAAAGAAGTACAAGTGCAACAGCAGCAGCAAGAAGCTGCTGTATCCGCTTCTTTCGCTTTATCTGTGCAAGTGCATTTTTCATACGCTAAACGACTACTTCACTTCCTCGCAGAAGCAGCGAGGAATACCGATCATGCTGCTCAAGAATGGTCCCCGCACCACGTGCCACTGCAGTCATAGGTTCAGATGGAAGAAAAACAGGAATACCGAGCTTCTCTTCAAGATATTCATCCAGAGCAATCATCTGTGCGCCGCCACCGACAAGAAAGATTCCGTGTTCAAGAATATCACTAACGATCTCTGGTGGTGTCTCCTCGAGAACAGAGCGAGTAGCAGAGACCAGAGACTCAAGTGCGGGGATAATAGCCTCGCGCACATCACTATCAGTCACCTCCACTTCTCGTG
>JBBDUG010000046.1:0-2896 GCA_040904025.1 Minisyncoccota bacterium | reverse complement strand
CTCTTTTTGCATCCAAATATCTCAAGTTTTATATTCCCGACCTTCCTTCGGTGATGGAGTGTGTAGCAGACCTTCACCGGATGTGGTCGTTTATGAAGCTTTGATTTGTAGTATTTTAGTGAACGCTCTTTTTCTTTTGGAGATATGTACCATACACCCGCGTTTGGTTCTCTATTTTTCTTCTCTGGCTTTGTAGGTGGCACAAGGTGAAATCCATAGTGCTGTGCAACGCGTACGGCTTTTTCTAGTGGTCCGTGATAGTCGTAGTATTGTTCGATAGTTCCTTTTGGTAGGGCCTCTTCTTTTGTTTTGTACATACTCATCTCTGGTTAGCGTAGCTTATAAAAAGCGCTGATACCTAATTGGTGTTCGGTGGGTCAGTATCACCCGGTAATATTCCTATCTGACTGGCGGGCAAGAGGCGCAGGAATGCGCGTCCGACAATATTGTCCCGGGGGAGCGGCCCCCAGACTCGTGAGTCTGATGATGCACGCCGATTATCACCCATGACAAAGTACTCGCTCTCATTTAATTCAACAGAGAGATTGCTGTGTGCTATATGGCGCACAAAGGATTCATCTAATACAAGGGGTTCTTTGTGCTCTCCACCGCTGATGGTGGTGACATCCCCCTCTATTGTCACCGTCTCACCGGGTAGACCGATGATGCGCTTAATGAAGAATTTAGAGGGGTCCCGTGGATAGCGGAAGATGATGACATCTCCGCGATCAGGATTCTGTATGCGGTATGAAAGTTGATCAACGATGAGATAGTCGCCGTTTGAAAATGTGGGATCCATTGATGCACCCGAGACGATAAAAGGCTGGGCGATGAAGAGTCGTATTGGTAATACAATCAGCGCGGCGAGGAGGGCAACATTAACGAGCTCGGAGAAGAATGAGTGTTCGCGCTGTGATTGTTCTGGGGCGTCCATGTTTCCCTACGATTGTAGTACAAACTCTTTACTTGTTGCAACAACAAAAACGTTTCGTTATATGCAACATTGCTTTATATCTGCGATATAATAGAAATATGTATATAATTGCAGGTCTGGGAAATCCCGGAGACAACTATGAGGGTACACGGCATAATGTTGGGTGGTTCATTGTCGATGAGCTTGCAAATGGGCGTGGATGGACCGCGAGTAAATATGCACACGCATCACTCAAAGAGGAGAATCGTGGAGGAGAGCAGGTGATATATGCAAAACCTACTACATATATGAATAAGTCGGGGGAGTCACTTGCCTATCTTAGAAAGAAGAACGATGTCTCTCCAGAGAACATCATCGTTCTTCATGATGATGTTGATTTACCACTGGGCACATTCAAGATCTCCTTTGATCGTGGGGCTGGTGGACATAATGGAGTGAAGTCGATAATTAATCACCTCAAGACAAAAGAGTTTGTCCGTATTCGTGTTGGTATTGCACCCACAACTCTTCGTGCAAAACTGCAACAGAAAACAAAGTCTCTCTCAGGATATGTTCTTACCCGATTCTGGGATAAGGAGCGGGAAGAACTTAAGTTGCTTATACCGCAGATTGGCAATGCAGTTGATATGATCATCTCTGATGGTGTGGAAAAAGCAATGAATAGATTTAATTAAAACTTGCTACTATATATCTATGAGCGACACACTACATCTCGGTGATTGGATCCTTATCGCATCAGGGATCTTTTTTCTCTTCTCCACCTTTGTTATCGCGCTAGGGGGTGAGTTCACCTTTAATTTAATAGCAAAGCTTTTCTATGTATCGGGGGTGGTAATATTTGCACTCACTCAATAGTATGTTTGGTATTGAAACATACGAGATCATACTTCTTTTCAAGCAACTCGGTATTGTTATTGCCGGGGCGGCAGCACTCTGGGGTGCTGTCTTTTCTCGCCGAGACTTCAGCTGTGGTACACGTGAGTGCATCATATATGACTGGATAGCGGGCAAGCTGACACTCCTTGTCTTTGCTGGTGTGGCACTTGCTACACTTGCACTCGTGTTTGGGCAGACATTCTCTGTGTATGCACACGAGGGTATTGTGTTGGTTCCTACACTTGGGGAGATACAGGCGGCACTTGGTATACTTTTCCCTCTCATGCTTGTCATTTTTTGTGTCACACTTATTGGATTCTTTTTCTATACACTTAATCGCAGACGTTTTGATGCATATATGACAGAGTTTCTTGTGCTCGAATTTGTTCTTCTCTTTATTGCATCTTCTCTTACCAGCTGGAGTGGTTCATTAGGTGGAGAGCAAATCTTCTTCTTTGTACATGGGTTCCATTCCATCTTCACTCTCGGAACTGTTATCGTTCTTGATGCTCTCTTTCTTCTCTCCGAGAGATCTCGTCATCTCAAGCAACATATATTCCCTCTCTTTCCGATGATATCCAAGGTGATCTGGATTGGGTTGGCATTTGATTTTCTCTCATCATTGCTTGTCATCAATCAATTTGAGGTGACAGCGAAGTTCCTCTTCATGCAGACCATTATCGGTATTCTCATCATCAATGGTGTTTTGCTCTCTGGTCCGATCACAAAGAAGATTCTCTCTTTTCTTAAAGAGGGGAGAGAGTTGCCTCAAAAGTGGAGCACATGGGCGAGTGCGGCAGGAACAATATCTATCACTTCTTGGCTCACCATTACCATCGTTGATTTCTTTGAACATCTCACACTCGATTATGTGACATTGCTTCTTCTCTACCTTCTTCTCATCACAATTCTCTTTATCGGTCATGAGGCACTCGAGCGATATGAGAAGAGGCGAGAGGCGCCACGGGCTGTTCATTAGTGGAAAAATATATTTATTTTTGGTAGTTTGTTTGTAGTGCCAGTTCCACCAGATTTGGGGGCGAACGGTATGAAGAGCTTTATCTCGCGGAAGGGTAATCTTCGTAG
>JBBDUG010000045.1:0-2899 GCA_040904025.1 Minisyncoccota bacterium | reverse complement strand
AAAATTCCTATTTCAAAGAAATCTACGGAAGAAATTGTCGGACCCAAGAAAGGAGGCTCCTCTTCGTATTTTTCACAACTCGAATACCTACAGAATCTTCTTCATCGATAAGTCCGATCAAAGAGAGGCCGTATGCCACCGACCATGATGCGTCTCGAATACGCCCATTCTTATCACCCTTTACCTGTAGTTCAGCGATTTTTGAAGGAAGCCGCAGTGTTGCCTTTGCGAGATCTTCAATAGTTGCCACTCCAGATCCCCCGCCGGTGATAATGACACCGGCTGGCAAAAGACCATTTTTCCCAATTTCATTTAAATGCGCCTCAATGATTTCAAATATATCTGTCAAACGTGCCATGATGATCTCATCAAGCTTTTTGCGTGAGATGTGAGTGGATGTGATCCCACCTAGCTTTATTTGTTCTGCTTCTTCAAGTGGAACCTGCAGGCCGAGTGCAATGTCATTGGTGATGTCATTGGATCCGATAGGGAATACAGCAAGTGAGATAGGGATGTTGTCTTCAAAGACAACCATAGATACTGTTTCAGATCCTATATTTACAAGAACACATCCAGCGATCTTTTCAGCTTTTGTAAGTGTGACGAGACTTGCGGCAAGCGGAGCTGCTACAACATCCTGTACTTGTATACCAATATCTTCAACAGCTTCGATGAGGTCATTGAGATGCTGCTCAAGACAGGTGATAGAGAGTGTCTCAACTTCAAGCTTTATACCCCTCATTCCAATAGGGTCTCCAAGTGCCTTCTTCTTATCAATTGTATGTTTAATTGGGATTGTGTGGAGTACCTTTCTGTTGATGATGTCTCCGTCGGGAATTGCCCGTTCGCTTTCTTGGAGTACCTTATTCACATCAAGTTCAGTTATCAAATTATCTCCGCGGGATATGATGGTTAGTCCTTTTGTGAGATGAGACTCAAGGCTCACTCCACCAATGGCAAGAAATGCTCTTTTAATAGGAACTCCGGCAGATTTCTCTGCCTGATCTACCGCCTTTTTCAGGGACCTTAGAACATCAGAGGAGTTTATAATATACCCATATCGCATACCCTGGGACTCAGCATATCCGCTCCCGATAATGCGGGGGTTGGGGTGCTCTTTGGTACGTTCAGCTACCACGACTTTGACGTGGTATGTACCTATATCTATTCCTGCTGAAATGTGACGTGCCATGGGTAATATACGAACGATCGCTTAGTAGTACCATTCTAACACAGAAGAGTATGTAATTAGAAAGTGAGGGGTGTGGAGTTCTTTTTGTTATACATCAAATTCTTCACGAACCTCTTTTTCCTTCTCTTCCATCTCATTTCCATGATCGTATCCCGCAAGGTGAAAACAGCCGTGTATAAAAAGGTAGAGGAGGAAGAATTTAAGGTCTCGATCAAAATCATCCTTCCGCTCGTTTGCAACCTCGGGGCATATCACAATCTCTCCCGAATCTTCTTCAAGCGGAAAGGAGAGTACATCAGTGGGCGTGTCTTTTTGGCGATACTCCTTATTAAATTTTTGTGATTCCTCAGGCGATACAAATGCTAGAGAGAGGGTATAGCCTTCTCCAAGGATACGAGATGCAATAGAATCAAACGGCAGGTTCGATATGTCGATCCTGCCGTTTGTGGTGTCAGTTATGGAGATATTGTTATTCGTTCTCTTCATCTACAATAGGTCGAGGTTCAATACGTCGATCGGGAAGCTTTCCCAGCTTTATCAAACGCTCAATTTCTTTGTTGCGCTTGATCTTCTTGAGTGCCTGTTCTCTCTGTACATTATCTGACTTCTCACGTCTGTGAGACTTCAAAGATCGTGCCCGGCGTGAAATGCCTGACGAATTGAATTTGCGAGAGAAACGACGAATGAGATTGTTGTTGCTCTCGTTATTTCTTGCTTGTACTTCTACGTTTATCATTGTGCACAGTAGGCTATCATATCGTTGGGTATCTGACAACAACTACGCAATCTTTTTTAGGTGTTTTGCCAGCTTGCTAAAGGGGACTGTTTCTTGCGCCTGAGTCTCTAGATTTCGGACTATCACCTCTCGCTCCTTTACCTCCTGAAGTCCCAGTATGACAACATAGGGGATACCGAGGTGTTCTGCATGTCGCATCTGTTGCCAGAGACTATCTCGCATGAGAGCTTGTCGAACTTGAATATTCTTTTTTCGTAGTTCTTCGAGCAGTGGCAGGCTTTCTCGTTTTGCCTCTGCAGAGATGTGTACGAAGTATATATTTGGTTCTTGAACCTCTTCATCATCTAACTCTTTGTATGACTCATATTTTCCTGCAGGGATATCGATTGAGATACTGACCGCGTGATTTTCATTCTCTTCTTCCTCCTTGTCATATGTGAGGTAGTCAAATCGTTCTCCACGGGCAACGATGGTTGAGCTTTTAATCTCACCTCCACGCTTTTTCTTGAGTGATTTGATCTGGAAGAGTGTTTTTGGGTGAGCTTCTTCATGGGGTCCGACAAGCTGGCTGTTGATGCAGTATGGGACGCTCATTGATTCAATATATTCGATGACTTCTTTGAGATGAACTCGGTCTCCTTCAGAGAGAAAGGCGATAGAGCGGGGAGCAGATTCTCGAATCTTTGAACATTCCCCATTCCCACAGAATGCGAGTTCAAGTGGATTATTTCGCAGCTTTGTCTGACAACATTGTGGAATCTTATTCGCGTGCTTGCGATAGTAGTTCTTGTATTCTTCAAGAAAAGTCTCAGATGAGTTTCGGCATCCTCTTGAGTTGATATCAATATGAAGATGCTTGTGTTTATGATCTGTGAGGATTGCCAGGGCAGTGCGTAGAAGGAGTGCTTCTGCAATACTCTTTTTGCATCCAAATATCTCAAGTTTTATATTCCCGACCTTCCTTCGGTGAT
>JBBDUG010000044.1:0-2973 GCA_040904025.1 Minisyncoccota bacterium | reverse complement strand
TCACAACCAGTGTAGGAACTAGCGCACGATCACGAGTATCGATAATTACCTTCTCCCTGTGACCCGTTTGTGCATCGGTATCCGCTGTAAACGTAATCTCTTCAATAATATCACGATACTCAACCGTACCTTCAATTTCACTGTAGATCAGCGCATTGTATGGATCCCACTTACAGAGTGGCATGCCTTTAGGCACTTTATCGCCCTCTTCAACCATCATTTCTGACCCATAAGGAATGTTATAGGTAATCAGAACTTTGCGATCTTCTCCAAGAATTCTCAATTCACCCGCACGGCTCAATACAACGTTGTGAATCTCTTCACCGTCATCATACTCTACAACACGAATGTTTTCAAATTCAATGGTTCCATCAAATTTTGCCTTATGCTGAGAATCAGACTCCATACGCGATGCCGTTCCACCCACGTGGAAGGTACGAAGCGTAAGCTGTGTACCCGGTTCACCGATCGACTGTGCAGCAATTACACCCACAGCTTCACCGGTTTCCACGATACTGTTTCTCGCCATATCCCGTCCGTAACACTTCGCACAAACTCCACGCTCCGTCTCACATGTCAATACAGACCGAATTTCGACCTCTTCGATGGACGTTTCTGCGATCTTCTTGGCAATATTCTCATCAATCAATTCATTCGATTCACAAATAGGATCATCTGTAATCGGATCTTTGATGGCGTGCATGGACACCCGTCCAATAATTCGATTCTCTAAACTTTCGATAATGTCTTCATTATCCTTCAGCGCTTGCATCTTAATCCCTCTAAGGGTACCGCAATCGCGCTCATTGATAATGATATCCTGAGACACATCCACCAGCCTTCTTGTCAAGTACCCTGCATCAGCCGTTTTAAGCGCCGTATCGGCAAGACCTTTACGAGCACCGTGAGTAGAGATAAAGTATTCCAAAACCGTCAATCCTTCTCTAAAACTGGAGAGAATCGGGTTTTCAATAACTTCATTACCCTGCTGCATCGAACTTTTCTGAGGTTTGGCCATCAACCCACGCATACCGCCCAGCTGACGAATCTGTTCCTTAGAACCACGAGCACCGGAATCGGCCATCATAAAGATCGAGTTAAACCCATCTTTATCATCAGCCAAACTTTGAAACAGTGTTTCAGAAACACGGTTTGTGGTACTGGTCCATTTATCAATTACCTGATTGTATCTTTCATTATCAGTAATGAAACCCATCTCATAACGATCCTGAATTTCAGCGACCTCAGCTTGAGCTTTGTCAATCAGCTCTTTTTTCGCATCCGGAATGATAATATCTTCCAAACTGAATGAGAGTCCGCCGATCGTGGCGTGTTCAAAGCCGAGTGTTTTCATTTTATCCAGAAATGCAGCGGATCGTTTTGTACCGGCTGCTGTATGGATATCATTAATTAACACACGAAGCTCTTTTTTACCAAGCGTTCGATTCACATATTCCACTCCATCAGGTACGATTTCATTAAAGAGTACCCGACCGGTTGTGGTTTTGATGATCTCATGTTTGATTTCTCCGTCTTCCTGAGTGATAGGAATTCGTACATTAATTTTTGCATGGAGATCAATCTTATTCTGATCATACGCGATAACCACTTCATCTTTATTAGCAAATGTTTTGCCTTCGCCACGTTTTCCGCTACCCATTTTTGTGAGGTAGTAGATACCTAAAATCATATCCTGAGATGGAACCGCAATCGGTCCGCCACTGGCAGGACTCAAAATGTTGTGAGATCCCAGCATCAAAATGGAAGCTTCCAATACGGCATCATGACTCAGTGGAAGGTGAACCGCCATCTGATCCCCATCAAAGTCAGCATTAAACGCTGTACAGGATAGTGGATGCAATCGGATCGCTTTCTCTTCGATCAATACCGGCTGATACGCCTGAATTCCAAGCCTGTGAAGGGTTGGTGCACGGTTTAGCAGGATCGGGTGTCCGTCAATCACATTCTCCAGAACTTCCCAAACCACCTGATCTCTTCTGTCAACAACTTTTTTGGCACTCTTCACTGTTTTCACATAACCCCTTTCGATCAGTCTCCTGATCACAAACGGTTTGTAGAGCTCAATCGCCATCTCTTTCGGAAGGCCGCACTCATGCATTTTCAGCTCAGGACCTACAACAATCACAGAACGGCCTGAATAATCAACACGTTTTCCAAGAAGGTTCTGTCTGAATCGGCCACTCTTCCCTTTCAGCATATCACTGAGAGATTTCAGCGGACGGTTGTTATTTCGAACAGCGTTCGATTTTCTGGAGTTATCATAGAGTGAATCGACCGCTTCCTGAAGCATTCTCTTCTCGTTTCGGAGAATTACATCGGGTGCTTTGATATCGATCAATCGTTTCAGACGATTGTTTCTGATGATCACTCTTCGATAAAGATCATTGAGATCAGACGTAGCAAATCGACCTCCTTCCAATGGAACCAAAGGTCTCAGTTCCGGTGGAATCACAGGAATCACGCCCTGAACCATCCACTCCGGATTGTTCGTCGTGTGCAGGTTTGCAGCTCTGAATGACTCTATAACCTGAAGTCGTTTCAATTTTTTCTTCTTACGCATCTGAGAGGTTTCATTTTTTACCTCATCTCTTAGCGTGTATGCGAGTCCGTCCAGATCCATATCCGTCAGGAGAGCCTGAACTGCTTCAGCGCCATCCATAACGACGAATTTATCTTCATCCTCATTTTCCAGCTCATAGTGATCTTCCGGAAGCTGATCCAGAATATCAAATTTCTCCTCTTCTGAAATCAGATCGCCTCGTTTGTAGCCCAAATCCCTGGCCAATCCCGGATTGATCACTACGAATGTTTCGTAATAGACAATTCGTTCGAGGTTTTTGGAAGAGTATCCCAGCAAGTAAGCAATTTTACTTGGAAGAGATTTGAAATACCAGATATGAACGATAGGAACGGTAAGGGTAATATGTCCCATTCGCTCTCTACGTACAGCTT
>JBBDUG010000043.1:0-18706 GCA_040904025.1 Minisyncoccota bacterium | reverse complement strand
CCTTTATTGGATTCTCTCCAAAGATATTTGCAACAAACATTACAAACACCCAACCGCCGAGTGCCCAAAAGAGTCCTGACTTTCGAGGACGATATTTCTTGTTCTTAAGAACAAGTGCGATCCAGAGACCAAAGATAATGAGAACTATTGCTCTAAAGAGGAAGTTCTTTCCCGTTATATACGGGAAGTACATAAAGTCAGTGACGATAAGGGGGATTATTAAAAGAAGGGCTAGGCCGCCGTATATGGAATTGCGGAGAATTGATTCTGTATTCATTAATGTGACTATATCATTTTTAAATATATTCTTCTAGCAAAAATGGCTCTGGTGACGTAGTATGTGCGTGTGGAAAAACTAAGGAAAAAAGTATATAAGCTGCTTCGTTGGAGTGAGAAATATACAAAGACAGATATGGTCTATCTTGCCCATGGTGGCTTTTGGGTTGGATTCAAACGTGCAATAAGCATTGTCACAGGATTGAGTTTGTCGATTGCATTTGCAAACCTTCTTCCTCAAGAAGTATTTGGCAACTATAAATATATTATTTCCGCATCTAGTATCATAGGAGCATTTTCTCTTACTGGTATGGGAGTCGCTGTTACACAAGCGGTCGCACAAGGAAATGAAGGTGCTATGAAAAACGGCCTTTACGAAAGCCTGAAATGGAGTTGGGGTATCATCATTATTGCGTCAGCGGGTTCACTTTATTATTACCTAAATGATAACATCTTTCTTAGTTATGGGCTCCTTATCATAGCAATAGCACTCCCCCTTATAAATAGTTTTAACCTAACACCCGCTTTTCTGAAAGGTAAAAAGGAGTTTAAAAAAGAAGTGTATTATTCATTTCCCAAAATGTTTATACCTTCCCTTGCCCTTTTGGCAACGGTATTCATAACTAATAACCCTCTCATCTTAATTGCTGCCTACTTTGGCACTCAAGCACTTGTGACTGTTGCTACATACTACTACACCCTATACACCCATCATTTAAATACTAAGACAAACAACAAAACACTAAATTTCAGTAAGCATTTAAGTGTGATGGGGGTTCTAGAAACTATAGCGGGTCATATAGATAAAATTTTACTTTTTCAATTTCTTGGTGCTGCTCCGCTAGCAATATATTCTTTCTCCATTGCGCCAGTCAGGGAAATTAGGACATTAAAAAAATTTATACTTACACCCGCCTTCCCGAAGCTCAGTCAGAGGTCATTGCCTGAATTGAAAAAAACACTCCCTCGTAGAATGACAATGTTATTTTCAATACTATTACTGATAGTAGCAGCTTATATTATAGCGGCACCTTATATATACAAACTTCTCTTCCCTCAATACCTTGAATCAGTAATTTTCTCTCAGATATTTGCACTCACTCTCTTGTTTATGCCTGTTACAATACTCACTGAGACATTGACCGCTCATTTGAAAAAACGAGAGTTATATATAATAAAAACTATCACATCACTAACACGTATTGGCCTCCTTTTTATTCTATTACCCCTTTATGGTATCTGGGGGGTCATCGGTGCAATATTGTCCACCTATCTTGTGCATTCCATCGTAGTCATTTGGATATTCAAGACACTTTAAATAATTTTTTGGCTCTAGAAAATTGTGACTTGACTGTTGTAACTAAATAAAACCACCAATAGTAGAGAGTATTTACCATTCGTAACCATATAGGAGGATGAGAGAGCTTACCACGCCATAAATGTTGTGTGATCATCCTGGAATCAGGAAATTCTTTGAAAGCACAATGGTAATAACGCCGTTGAGCGTCGTGTAATAAGACAACTCCATTAGAAGACAGCAGATCACGCGCAGCGAGTATACACCGTCGGCGCTTTCTCCCGTCTACTAAAATGACATCATATTTTTCTTTCTGTGTATAAGGATATGCAACATAGTCATTCATTGCATTATCTCGCTGTTTCGTCTCTAAATTCCCCACGTCAATAAGAACCACTTCTGTATGAGGATCATCAGCCACCAACTTTGAAACCCGCGCATACCAAGCCCGATTATATTCAATACTAGTCCATTTATACTTACGTTGTAACAATCTCAAAAAACGGGGAAAATATATCGTACTGCCTCCACTACCCCACTCAAGAATAGATAGAAAATTAGAAGGGTGTTCTTGTAAAATATTTTTTATACACTCCACCTCTTTTTCTTGCATCATGGGATAATCAAGAGAGAAGGTGCCCTGTATTTCTTTTGACATAATAGTTGTATTAGCGCTTATGTTTAAAAATAAAGTTTTCGTATCTCTTAATGTTATTAAAATCTACTGTTTCAACCAAAGACAACAAGCCCCCCTCTTTAATTCTAAATGATTGGTAACCAAAATCCCGCAACAACTTAACAGCAGACGCGTGATGCTTTTGCCCACGCTCTCCACCCCAAACTTCTATAATTATGGTTGGTTTATATTTCTCTATAACAGACCTGCCTCCGTTGAGAACCTTATATTCCACACCTTCAACATCTATTTTAATTATTGTAGGAGGATTATGAGTTTTAACGTATTCATCAAGTGTCGTTACTTCAACCTTTGTTTTGCTATAGTCGTCAGCAGGACGTGCACTTTGCCGAAATAGACCACTTGAACTACTATCTTCTACCGAATCAAAAAATGTAGTTGTTCCAACCTGATTACTAAGTGCTCGCATGTTGATAAATACCTCACTATCTGCGGTATTTCGTCTCAAGTACTCGAAAACACGAGAATTGGGCTCAAATGAATGAACCTCACCATCTGTAATTATGTGTTCTCCGAGAAAAGTGTAGAAACCAAAATTTGCTCCCACATCATAGAAAATATCATTGCTCTTAAGATTTTTAGCAAGAAACGCTGTTAAATTCCTTTCTCGTGGAGCACCAAGAGTTCCCATAAAATATATCTTGAGCGCATTTGGATCCCATAATGGTAAGAAAACTCGTCTCCCAAAAAATAATTTTGCAAGTGCTTCTTTTTTAAGACCTAAGCGATATAAATTAAAAACCAAGTATTTATGTTTTAAGAAAAACACCCTTCTAATTCGAGGGGTAATTCCCCCATGCGAAAAAGAATACCAAGGATCAGCATCCTGTTCTGCTTTTTTAAATTGAGTAAATACTTTGTTTCCCATATACAATTGAATATATTTATTTCTTTAAGAAAACATAATAGCCACTTACTTGATTACTCGTAATTTTCCCTGTAATTTTATCTAGTATAAAAGCACAGTATGTCAGAAGAGAACTTCTCCCAAGTGGACTTACTCTCAACCATGTCTCAATTGCACCACGTACAATTATATTTTCTTGATATGAAAAATCACGAAACAAAAAAGTTATGCTGTCTTTAGTAAATCGCCAATAATCCTTATAGTACCCTTCTTCAGCGTGATAATAGTAAAGAAAAGGAACATAGACAAACAGATATCCTCCCGGCTTTAGCGATCGATACATTTCCCTAACGGCTTGTATCGGATTTTCAACATGCTCTAAAACAGCAATACAAAGAATAGCATCAATAGAATTATCATCAAACGGAAGGTCGTGAATATCACCAATGATATCGGGGTTATAGTCAGGGACAGGGTCTAATATTTGATATTGTGTGTTCTCTAATAAAGGACGAATCCACGCTCTCTTTTTGTCATACCTATTATTCTTTTCTTTTACAACACGCAACCCCCCTCCTATATCTATCACCCTCTTTTTTTCAGTGATAATCTTTTTAATTTTGTCGTCAAAAAAATCGTTCCAAGGTCTTTTATCAAGCATATATGTTTTATTCAGGAATAACATTTATTATTTTTTGAGCTCTCGCTTTCCAAGTGTACTGCTGCACATCTAGGAATGCTTGCTCTGCACGAATATCTGCATACTCTCTATCTTGAATTACTTTTGTGATCCCCCTAGCAAGTGCTTTTGGATTCCCCGGTTCAACTAAGCAGGCATTCTTATTATTTAAGATCTTTGTTATAGCAGGTAATTGTGATGCGACAATCGGGACTCCTGACGCCATGTACTCAAATAATTTTACAGGCGACGTATAATGACTCCCCCTCCGACTATCGCCAGTATTGGGCAAAACAAGTACATTTGCTGATTTCAAATAAAATGGAATATCACTGTGTGGAACATGCTCAACTAACATCAAATTCTTATGGTTATATATCTTTTTTATAGATTCAATCTCAGCACGAGATCCTCCTATCAACACTACCGTGCATTCGATTGCAAGATGTTCAATAGAATCAAGTAGAACATCAATCCCTTTCCAATCATACAGATAAAAACTCCCCGTATACATTACAATATGATCATTTTTTGGGATTTCCACCTTACTGCGAGCTGCTTCTTGAGATATATTAATATTAAATACGCCGATGTTCACTCCATTGGGAGCAACAATAATCTTTTCGCGTAATATCCCTTTCTCAATAAGAAGTCCTTTAATAATACTGTTCACAACAACAATAACCGACGTCCTACTCAATCTCCTCTTCCACATCCTTCTTCCAAACGAAGGTCGACCATGCAAAAAAATTACCCCCTTAAAAAAGAACAATAAGAACCAATCTCTTGTAATAACAACTCTGTGTTTATCCTTCTGAATAAAATACCATGCACGCAGAGCAAAAACCATTCTTAAAATAAAATCTCTCATGCTGCTTGGAAAAAATGTGATATTGGGAACACTGACAGCATGAATGTTGAATGGATAAGAAACACCATACTTACGAAATAGTATTTTAGGGATTATGTGTTTATATGAAGGAATAACTAAGGTCACCTGAAAACCTTGCTCCCGAAAAGCCTCACACATTTTTATGATACTCACTGTATGTGCTTTGCGGCTTGGTATGCGTGCTGCGCTAACAAAATAAATGTTTTTTTGATAATTCATTTTAAAAAATTACGAACTATTTTAGACCTACTTATAGCATTTTTAATATGGACTGCCGGTATTTTCAACGGAAGAAAGCGGTCATCCTCTAACACAAGACGTATCCACAAAACAACATTCCACCACCATGCCTTTATATTATACGGATCGTCATGTAATACATGCTTCACGAGGTGACTTGCCTGAATATACTGATGATCCGTAATCATTTGATTAATTACAGCCATGTCATCTTTAACCGTTACACCACAACGCAATCGCGCATTAAAAGGTAGCGTCAATTCATCTGGGCGTACGTACATGTAACCCCTCTTTTCCATAAAATCATCCAAAAGTTCCCACGCTGTTTTATCATCCAAAATTCTTTCTTGAAGATTTAGATTCAAAGATTTTGCCATTGAAGTAAGTTGTATTCGATACTTCGGAGACATATAACGTTTATGTACAAGCGCATGATATAAAAGCGAGAAAAAATGATGTGTTGCATTAGGTACATAAAAATTTACTTCTTCATGTATAACCCGTGATCGCAATATGTCACGTTCCCATTGTGCATCATAATAATTGTCTCCTATCATGCGGATATCAACAGAAATTTCACAACCTCTAATAGACACCTTTCCTGCAACTTTATACCCCCCATATTCAAATGCTGGACCAGCATGCGGATGATATTTTGGTCTCTTGTGTTTATAACTTAGCGCACCAGTGATCCGCTTAAAGAGAAAATAGTCATTAACAAGCATATCTATATCTTGAGTTGGGTCTGGTTCAGTATCGTTGTTTAAATCTTCAAAATTGCGCAATACAACATATTCTAAATCATCCTCGGCATTTAACGCCTCAAAAAACTCTCCAAATGATTCAAACTCTGGGCGCCATGCATGCCAATAACAGGCTGGTATATTCTGGTTGTAAAATGTTAGCGTCTGCAAATTTTCATATGATTCTTGAATATTATCAGAACCATGGATAATGCCTGTTCTCCCTCTCCTCACCCTCTGTAGCAAGTCAAAAGTGTTAATATTCACAGTATTCACAGATCCATTAAAAATATTTTCTCTCTTCTCATAAACAGGGTTGGTATCAAGAACAACAAAAACAACAAAAGGGGTCTTTCCTTTCTGCCCATGATCTGATATACGCCCATGGTAAAACTGCGTAAGAACTTCTACGCGATCACGACCTAATAACATAAGAGATTGAGGGGAATATGTGATTGCCTGAATAATAGTAAACGATTTCTTGATCTCCTCTTCAATCTCTTTTCTCTCTTCGTTATCCCATAAGACAAAATCGTGTAATTCTGTACCCTTTATACAAGGTTCTAATAAAAAAGATAAGAGGTTTATAATATATTCATCTGAATATATTCGATTTTTTTGTCGATAGGAAAATCTTCCTCCACATGTTATATCATCCCCCATAGAAGCAAAACTAAAATCAATAATCTTAATAATATTATTTTTCACCAAAACCTCTTGTTCTGAAAGATCATTGTGTTTACAGTTGTGCTCTTTTAATGTCTTCAATATATGTTCAATCTGTTTACGCCAGTCTTCCGGGATATTACTAGAGGTCATACAGGGTTCCCCCGCATCCTCCATAAGAAACTCATATTCTTCTGTATCAACATCAATCAAACATGGGACAATACCTGTAGGGGTTAGTTTTTTTAGCCAAAAATGTTCACGTTCAAAATGCCCTCCTTTTTTAATCCTATCCTTATGAAATTTTTTAATAACATGTCCACAATCTGTCTTATACACCACAGAAGTCATTCCTGTAGTAATAACCTCCGAGACATGAAAACGCCTCCCTTTAAAGAAGATATCTTGATCTTTGTCATTTTTTTTAAACATATATTTCATTGGCTGATAAAAATACCCCGAGGTGCTCGTGTACAATTTTAGTTAACCTATGTTTTATATTTATCACAATATCATCAAGCATTTGAGAGTACAGTTAAAATAATCTCGGCGCGTTTTTTCCAAGTGTATTGTACAACTTCAACTTGTGCTTGCTTTGCTCGAGAGAAAGCACTCGCTGGATCTGATAATGTATCATGCACCGCTGTAACTATACCCTTAGGATCGTCAGGTTCAAAGAACAAAGCTGTTTTCTCTGTAAGAACCTCTTGAAGCGATGGTACACGTGATGCAATAATTGGCACACCTGAAGCCATATATTCAAATAACTTCATCGGCGAAGTAAATAAGCGCGACATTTCATTCTTAGAACTATTGGGCAAAACTAAAATATCTGCTGCTTGTAAGTATAGAGGTATTTCCTGATGAGGTTTATTTGAAACTATTATAACTCTTATACCCTCTGGTAAAAAATTTTGTGCTTTCTCTAAAATATCTACTCCTTTACCAGGCTGATCACTCCCGGTGTAAACCACGAATTTCTGGTTTTTGTCGAGGTTTAATTTTGCCCTGGCGTCAAATTTAGAACTTTTAATATTAAATTTTTCTAAATCTACCCCATCATGTGCAATCATGATTTTGTCTTCATCCATACCCATGCTCAGATATAAATCCTTAAGACCTTGTGATATTACAACTACGGGTATTTTCATTCTAATCAAAAACCGAACAAATATGTTTCTTTGGCCCATATGTGCTTCCCAAACGACCTTCTTCCCTATAAGTTTAAGACAAAAGGCCACAAACTCATCCCTGGTGTAGAAAATTCCTGTCTTGAAAAGAGAATACCGAGTCACCCGTGCCATAAAACTGACTGTTGTAATCCAAAAACCCAACCAACCAAAGTCTACAACATCTAAACACCGTAATTTTAAAAGTCTAAAATTCTTTCTAGCATCATAATAATCGAAAGCATTTTCTTCAATAGGGGTATATCTGTCTGTCACCACAAGCTCCACATCGTTCCCCAAATCTACCAAAGCCTCACATGTCTTCATAATTTGAATACCATGCGCTTTTTCGGTCGGCAACCGGACATTGGCTATATAGTAAATTTTCATCTTTTTTTAATAATATTACGAAGAGCTGCAACATTATCCTCAGGTCTTCTGTCACCATTTAGTCTAATAGTCAGTACGCCCCGCTGTTCTAGCTCATATAATGTAGCTTCTTGCGCTTCTTTTGTGTGCTCGAGATAATCTCTCTTCTCTCCCCTCTTTGTAAGTTTGGATATTTTTTTACCTGCAAATCTAATTAATTTTATTTCTCTAGACAACCTCCTAGAAATAGCCTCCTCGATTGATGTATCCAGAAAAACCAGTAGGGTATCTGCAGGTAATCTTTTTTGAATATAATTTGAAATAAATTTTTCACCCTTCACTCCATCCATAACAAGATTTGCAAATTTTTGGACGAAACCACCATCCCATATTGTAAGCGTGTCTCGTTTATTTATTGTTGAAATTTGATAACAGAGCTTAAGATGTTCGTGTATGGTGACGGCCGTCCTTTCGAATCCAAGATTCCTGGTCTTGGCTAAAGTCAGCAAAAACCCCAATTCTGTCAGGTTCATGTGGTAAAAATGTGATATAGACCAGAATATTTTGTACATTCTTTTTCTATCTGCAGAAAAAAAATCAGCTCTCGTAGCACATTTAATATCCTCTCTACCAAGTAGCTCTCTCGTCTTATTGGCAAGTGTAGTTTTGCCAGCGCCAGATGTTCCAACTAATTCAATATACATATATTTAGATCAATCATTGTTCTTACCTTCCCGAGCTAAAATCTTTTGATATATTTCAAAAACCATATCTCCAAATGATTTTTTATTCTCCATTGCCTTTCTTCCCTCTCTTCCCATACATTCTGCAACATTTCTATTTTCATAATAAAAACGTATTTTTTCTGCAAAAGCTTCGACGTCTCGTATCGGAACAACAAAACCGCTCTTGCCATCCTCCACAATACTTTGTGCATGGTTTGTAGTTATCACCGGAACCCCGTAGGACATTGCTTCCATGACTACCTTCGGATTCCCTTCAAATAATGAAGGGAAAGCAAACACAGATGCCTCTTGATAATAAGAGCTTGGGTTTTTTGATTTTCCCGCCCACCTAATACTTGGGTTATTTTTTATTATCTTTTTACACCTCTCCTTCAATTCATCAGGCATTCGTCCATACCCGCCCACAACTATAAGTTCCAGATTAGGTAATGTCAATTTGTTCCATGCCTCTAAAAGATAGTGCAGACCCTTTCGTGGTGAAGTATACGCAACATATAAAACTTTGAAGGTATCTTCAGATTTCTGAAAAGAGGGTGTTGGCGGAAGTGGGATATCTGAATAAGCAACATATATTTTATCTCGTGGGAACCCTTTTGCTATATAAGAGGCTTTTACAAAATCAGAGTAAGCAATAATATAGTCGAACGATCGATACTCTGGACAACGTCTCAATGCACTTTCTGCGTCCGTAATATAGTCTTCAATGCCAAGCAGTCGCATCTCTTTATTTTCAATATCCTTATTTTTTTGCAAATCAGAAATAGTCGCGATACCAACAGAGATTGCCCTACTTTTTTTAGATTTGCGAAGCGTCCGAGTAAAAGATTCACCAGCATGGAATAAGTGAACATCAGCATCAGTAAGTTTAATGCTTGCAAAAAAGTCAAGGAGCGTTTGGTGAACTCTGCGCAAAGATATTCCGAATACTTTTTCAAAAACTCGAACAATGTAGCGCAAAAGAGTCGGCGTGGCAGAAACGGTGCCTGGGAATTGAGAATTTTTATTAATTTGACAGACAACCTGCTTGAGTTCCCCTTCTTCAGAAAACTTGTTTATAACTGGAACAATCCCAGCGGTTCTGTGATTAGTTTTCTCTCCAAGATTTGCAAATGTAATTATAGATAAAGACATATATTAAAAATCTGATAGATAGCTGTGTTGCTATATAAATATCCTTTATACAACTATTATAGCATGCTACATTTACATTATATGAAGCATGTTTTATATATAGAATCTGCAGAAAAAGCGGGAGGATCTTCAGAGAGCTTGCTCCTTACTATTAAAAATCTCGATACCACCCAATATCGCCCCTACGTTGTATTCTTGAACGAGACGTATTATGTCCACAAATTGCAAAAGATGGGGGTCCCAACATTTGTGCTTAATAACCCTCTTTATACACGACGATTCAATACTCTTAGAAAAATTTATGTATATTTATTAAAAGGTATAAGTAAATATCTCCCCTCTTTTTACATTCCTGCATTTTATCTCTTGCACAATACAACTATAAGAAATCTAGAAAAAATTGTTAAGGAACAAAATATAGGTATTATCCATCTCAATATCAGCATTGCACGAGATTTATTTGGAGTATTTGTTTCAGCAAAAGCTCGAATTCCTTGTATAAGTCACATACGCAGTGCAAAAATGCTTAGCTTCCCTAAACCCGCACAACATTTTGCAAACAAACATGTGTGTCGCTATATAGCCATAACAAATTTTATTAAAACCGTCTGGACACGTCTTGGTATAGATAAATCTCGGTGCACCACCATACTCAATGGGATAGAGCCACTCCCTTTCACACCAAGAACATACTCTTCTATCAGCAGTAAGAAAGAGGTCACCTTCTGCACCGTGGGGCGATTGATAGGATGGAAAAATCATTCTTGGCTTCTTAAAAGCTTTAAAGAAGTTTTAAAAACAAAACCACACGCACGCCTTATTATCATCGGGAGCGGTCCAAAGAGAGACGAGCTTGAAGCAGAAACTCAACAATACGACATAGCGCAAAATGTTACTTTCACGGGTGAAGTAGAAAGTCCTTACGCTCTTATGGAAAAAGCTGATATATTTGTCTTCCCCTCTAGAAAAGAACCTTTTGGTCGGGCGGTTTTAGAGGCGATGTCTCTTGGTATGCCAATCATTGCATCAGATTCGGGAGGAATTCCAGAATTTATTAAAAATCATACAAATGGATTATTAATACCTTTGAATGATGTTCAAGCGCTTGCCAATGCAATGCTCAAACTATCATCTGATGGTGCGTTGTGTGACAAGCTTTCACAACATGCTCGAAAGTACTCAAAAGATCATCTCACAATACAAAATACCGTACAAAAAATAGAACATATCTATGATAAATGTGAGTGCTCACACATCACTATTGCTGACAAGCCGCGCTAGATAATAATGTAGAGTATTTTGCTACCGTATTACGTATATCAAATTCTTGTGCACTATTTACAGCATTCTTACGTAAAAAATCATAATCTGGAAAAAGTGCTACTCGCTCCATACTTTTCACAACTTCTTTCGTTGATGCTGGTTCAATAAAAAAACCATTCTTTCCTTCCTGGATATACTCATCAGGACCAGCTGTTTTAGTAGAAACAACTGGTAAGCCGCATGTCATTGCTTCTATGCCCACTATCGCAAACCCTTCGATATGAGATGTTAAAATAAAATAATCACTCACCTTATAATATGGGATTGGATCCACATAGCCACATAAAGAAATCTTTTGATGAAGACTGTATTTATTAATCATGCCCTCTAGTTTTCTCCGTAGCCCCCCCTCTCCGAGGATAACTAAATGAGACTCGGGATATTTTGAAACAAAATGAGCAAAAGATTCAATCAATAGTAACTGGTTTTTTTGTGGTGTAAGTCGTGCAACATTAATAAATAATTTGTCATTTTTCCTAAAACCTAACTCTTCCTTAAGAACATCTTTGCTAGAAAGTTTTACTATTCGACTATTAATTTCTTTAATATCAATTCCATTATGGATAATTTCAAATTTAGTCCGTGGTATTCTCTCCTGTCTTGAAGTAAACAATGCGACTGTTTTTGATACAGCAACAATTTTATATGTTGCATATGACAATATTTTATCTACAAAAATCTGCAAGTGTGTCTTATCAATATATGTATTATGCACAACTGCTATACAAGTATACCCACAAAGGACTTTCAAGATGCGAGTAACGGTATTACTGAAAAAAAGATGAGAAATAACAATATTAGGACGTATTTCTCTTAATAACTGAAAAAGATTTATCCAATTTTTAACATCTTTAAAGCTTGAAAAAGAAAGTTGGTGTAGTTGAACATCATCTGGAATTAGGTGATGAAAGTTCGACTTACCAGGAAAGGTAAAAAGGGTGATCAATACATATTCAAACCGCTCTCTATCGAGATATTTTAACTGATCGGCTACCAATCTCTGAGCGCCACCAACTAAAAAATCATTAATGACGATAGCTACTTTTATTTTTTGATTATCCTCCAAACTCATAAACGTGCGAACGTGTTATATAATCGTTCTGATAACAAAGTGAGAGAGTGGTTCCTTTCTACATAAAGCCGAAACTTGTGAGATATTTTACGACTTTTTTCAGGAGAAAGAGACAGTGCATATTCAATGCATTCTGCGACGCTTAGTGGGTTGTTTGATTCAGGGCGCAATTCATTTGGGATAACATCCTCAAAAGCAATACTCGCGACTACTGGTATGCATCCGCAAGCCATTGCTTCAAGTACAGTTTTATCATAATTTCCATCATCAGTAAGATTAACACACACCTCATGTGCATTAAATAAATTGACAGTACTATCATGTTTTTTTCCTCCTAAAAACATGATTTCTTTTTTGTCAATATAGTCAGAATATTTTTGTTTAAAAGGGGTAATATATGAATCTTCCTCTGGGCCAACCACTGTGAGCAAAGCATGTATACCCCTTTTCCGCAAAATGGCAAAAGACTCGAGAAGAACATGGACTCTTTTTGATACTGTCACTCTTCCCTGAAAATATATACTATTCTCTCTTTTTTTAACATCCGATATTAACTTAAAAATATCCAAATTAATACCAGCAGGCATACGGAGAGATTTATTATACCTAGCTGTATATGCAAATGGTGATGTATGAAAGACCCAATCGCAGAATACCCAGGATATTCTTAACCAAAAACTTCCAACAGTATGGTTATACCACAGACCAATCTTTTTATTTGCCAACTTCCAGAAAAAACCTCCAAGTATAATATGTTCTGGATTCATATGCACAAAAATATGTGAATACTCTTTTCTCAATCTCCATATGTATTGATAAAAACGTAGAACATACTGTATACGTGACTGCCACTCCTCTTTTCCAAGAGAATATACATGTACATTATCAGGTAAATTATACTCTCCCTCTTCAAGACAGATAACACTTATCTTTTCAAAATGTTGTGAAAATTCTTCAATCCATCTGTGGAAGAAGCCAAGAATTGAATCATTTATATCAACTTTTTGTGTACATATGAGTAATTTCATGATTTTGTCATTAAACACTTTTTCCAGTTTTTTTGTATCATAGATAGATATCCCTTTTGAGAATATATATGTGCTTCTACCGAATTACGGGCATGCTTTCTTAATTGGCTATACTTCTTTTCGTTCTTCAATAACTCACTTGTCTTTGTAGCAAAACATATTTCATCACCTGTATCACATACTTCAATATCTCTATCCCCTATCAATATATCACCTACTATACCAACATCTGTCGAAATGATTGGGATCCCAGAAGCTGCAGCTTCAATTAACGTACGTGCATACCCCTCGTGCAATGAAGTATTCAAGAAGATATCAGCTGTCTTGTAATACGAAACAAGATCATCTTGCCACCCTTCAAAAATCACACGCTTCTCAATTCCAAGATTTTTGACCAAATCCCGGAAATCTTTTTTCAATCGACCAGTGCCAACTATGACGAGACCTGCGTTTATACCTTTTTGTACAATATAAGCAAGAGCTCTAAGTGCTGTTGGTATATCTTTTTCAACCTCAAGACGAGAAACAGCAAGAAGAACAGAATCAAACTGAGGATATTTGTCATATACATCAAACGAGGGTTCACTCTTTTTAAACACATCAATATCAACAACAACTGGAAAAACTGTTATTTTCTCCTTTGGTATACCACGGTTCTGTAAAGAATCTGCAATACGTTGAGAAACCACCCTAATGTGATCTGCCTTTGGTAAGACAAAAAAACCTACAGGCCTACGAAATACATTAAATGTATTTCCTGTTATGAAATATGTATTGTAGATATCTCCATGAACCTGAACTTCAAAAGGAATCTCAAAGAAATAAGAAAGAGACCATGCAGCAAATCCAGCCTCAAAAGGATCTTGTGCTGTAATAATCCACTCGTCTCCGTCAACAATAGTTTTCCCTATGCGTATACCGTCAAAACTATAGAAAAGTTTTGATACTGAGTTTGTCGGATATACCCACACATTATCTGCAATCTGCTCTACCTCATACCCTTTTGGTGAAAAGACAATAATATGAAGCTCATCAACAATAGATCCATACTCTGCCATACGTTTACGCACGGAAGACTCTCTTTCAAAAAACTTCGTATTCGTTCCTGAGCTGATCATCAACACCTTCATGATTGAATTGTATTAAAAAGCATCACATGCTTATGTATAAAATCATCGAGAGAATGTTGGAAATCAATAGTTGAAATTTGCTGTTTAGCTCTATGATGCTCCACCTCATCACCGAGATGTTCAAGAATTTGTGAAAGTTGTTTGGAGGAATGTGGATCAAACATCATATTTAGACTATCACGAAATGGAAGATAATTTTCCTCTGTAATGACAAGAGGGACTCCAAGAGAAAGTGCTTCATAAGCAGTATTAGGAGACACATCTGTCCAACTTGGAAGCACAACACAATATACATCCTTCATGTGTTTAAGTAGTTGTGATTTATCCATCGGCAACAAAAAGGTTATCGTCTCCTCCATCCCGTGATCAGAAACTTTGTCCATGAGTTTCTTTTTCTGCGAACCCTCCCCAACAATAGTCAATTTAAAACTATCTAAATCAGCCAGGGCAAACGCATCGATGAGAGTGGAGACATTGTTTTTCTCCTCCAACCGCCCGGCAAAAAAGATCTCTTTTCGAAGAGTTCTATCTGAATCAACAGAAAGACGGGGACTTGGATTATAAATAGTAATGGTTTTGTCGGAATCAAGTTTGTAATACTTCTCATAGAGTTCTCTCTGTACATCACTATTAAACACAACATGATGTGCACCAGAGAATACCCATTTAATCAGCATAAAGAAGACAGAAAGCCCTCCTTTTTTATACACCCCTGTGCTGTAAAATTCACGAATTGTAAGTGGCTCTCTCCCCCAACTTAAATACCGCTCCCAGGCGTAATCTCCACCGACACGTACAACATAGGGTTTCTTCTTTAGCCGCGCTGCAAGAGAAAGTGGAATACCGGCGGTAAACCAGCCAAGGGAATATACAAAATCAACATCATCAATCCTATCCCAAACCTCTCTAAAAAAACGCCAATAATTCGACAACTTATTCCCCCGAACCACACGAACAAGATTAAAAGAATACTTTTCATCAACACTCTCTTGGACGTGGTCTGAGAATGTAAGCACGGTGACATCATGCCCCCGATCTATAAGCGCATCTGCAATAAGAGGGGTAAGTGTGGCAGGACCACCTGTTTCTGGAGGAAATATACCTGTGGTAAGAAGTATTTTCATATCTTCACCCTATATCAAACACCCATATAAAGCCACCGTATTCCCCTTAAAACCTAGTTAGATTTTAAGTAAATGCCTCAAAATATGGCTTAACTACGTTAATCTAAATATTACGCCTCAACCACTCTTTTATCCCCTGCGGAGGGCGTATACCCACCGCATGTAATACCTGGCTTAACTGCTTAAATAAAGAAGTAATAAAAACATACAAAGATCCAACAATTTCAATCTTCCACAACGCCCTTCCCCCCACCTCTCCCTCAGACGATATTTCTACCCCCGCACCCACAATACGATAATCTCCTCTCTTGAGAGCACGGGTGATTTCTTTTTGCGTGGCACCCGCTGCTTCAATTTCAATACGAGGACCGCCCCAATGTGAGCGCCTATGAAAATCAAGCCCGGCAAAAACCCCTACCCCCGAACCTCTTTGTTGTACTCTACGCACGTATCGCAATGATCTAGATCGAGGATAACGCTTCCCATCGTACTGGGAATTCCACACCTCAATAGCATCAAGGCGTCCTAAAAGTACATCACTGATGATAAACGAGCTTCTGTGTGGATGGGGAAATACAATGAAAGCCGTATCTTTATACTGCTCAATAACAGAAAGAGGGTTGAGACTCTTAATCTCATCATCTATACCAATGACGAGCACGTGACCATCGGCATGTGGTACTTCAAGACCGGGAACCAAAAGAAGTGAGTCATCACTATACTCCCTACACTCACTGATAAGGTTGTGGACATCATCGAGATCAAGATAATCTGAGTGCTCAGTAATACAGACAACTTCTACACCACTCTCTTTGGAAAGTGTTGCGATCTCAGAAAGCGAAACCTTTCCGTCGTATGAAATCGTAGAATGTATATGAGATACAGCTTTATATATCATGATTTTCTCAACAACTTACCTCCATAATCGATAATCTCCCATATTGCCGGCAGTGGATCGCTCAGAGACCACACATCATGCTGGGTTGAAAATAAATCAGACAGAAAAGCTTTGAGTGTGGGAGCAAGATTGGGGTATAACTTTCCTTCGACATACCCCTTCTTGCCCATAACCCCTAACACATGTGCGATATCACCCAGTATGTGTTGTGTGCGCACACCCGACATGCACACTGACCTTTCCACCTTCTCGCCAGAAGCTGCACGATAGTATGCATACGGAATATCCAGCCCTGCAGCTACGGCAACTGGAAGAGATCCCCAAAATCGTCCATTTATTTCCATGAGGTACGGATTTCCATCCTTATCTCTCTTCCATTCCACCATAGCAGGACCATGCCATGAAAGTGAATCGAGAAGCTCTCGAGACATCTCTCCAATATCCTCTGGTATTGAGATTGTCTCCTTTACCACACTTGCACCACCTGTCGGTGAAAGTGACCTAATGCGCTTGTGCGCACACTCCAACACAGCTTCTCCATCTACATACAAAAATTCAACACCACATTCCTCCCCTTCGATATATTCCTGCACAAGTGGCCACTCAGTTGTTTGCTTGTACACTCTCTCCACCTCATCGACGAGCTCATCACGTGAACCAGCAATGGAAACATCTCCTCTCACACCACGACCGTGAACCCACACAAAACTATGCTGTGGCTTTATAACCAATGGACACTTTTCATCCCTCACTGCATCTCTCAAGTCAGCACCGTCACGATATGCAATCATGGAAGGGATGGGTATACCAAGCTCTTGAGCACGCGCAAGTGTTTCTTTTTTGCTAAACCCTATCTCTCTATCCTTTCCAGCCGGCAAAAGCATCTCTACACGACTCATGATTTCCTCGTTGCGTGCCAGCGCAAGTACTGTCGCATCACTGAAAGCATATACAACCGGCCGAGATGCTAATTCATCAAGAATACGTTCAACATCGTGATAAAAAACATCAAGCCCCTTCGGTGAGCGGTATATAAACCTCTTTGACACAAAACGAGAGTGAAGACCACACGCACTGCGTCGTTTCGCAGCTGCTGCAACAGAAATACCACGACGTCCAAGTGAACGTATTACCGAGAGTGAACCTTTAAGATGTACATCAAGGATAAGTGCATTCATACCTACATAGTACCTATTTCTTTAAAAATCTCTTCCATTTTCTCAGCAACAGTTGACCATTCGTACGTACCCTCCACTTCACGGAGTGCACGTGTGGTAATTGCTTCTCGCTCCTCATCTGAAAGAGAAGAGACTTTTTCGATTGCACGAGCAAGTTCTTTTGGATCCCCCGGCCGTGACAAGAATCCAGTCTCTCCATCTTTAAGAAAATCAACAATACCCCCCACCGGAGTTCCGATAACTGGGATACCTGCTGCCATTGCTTCCAGGAAAGAGTTCCCCATCCCTTCAGAAAGAGAGGGTCTCACAAATATATCAGAGACATGGAGGTAGGGTGGAATCTCTTCATGTTTTTTGTATCCAAGGAAAAATACATTTTTTGAAAAATCCCTTTTTTCAGCGAGAACCTCGAGCTCCTTCCGAAGACTGCCATCACCTAAAATCAGAAGTGCTGTATTTTTTTGAAGATGCTCAAGTGATTTAATTATATCTCCTACAGCATTTTTCTTCTCAAGCCGTGAGGTGGTAACAAGAACAGTCTCAAATGAAGAGAGATTGTATTTCTTCTTTATCCTCTCCTCTTCTTCTCTATTACGTCTCTGAAACATCTCGACATCAACACCATTGGGCACAAAATCTATACGACCACGAAAACCATACGCTCTCACCAATCCTTCAAGATAGTGACTGATGACGGTGACCCTATTTGCTGAAGAGAGAGCAAATGACCATCCGCGATGGATAAGACCCCCACGGGCATAGCGGATATGATCTTTTGAATCCCCCTCTTGAATGGTCTGAACAATAGGAATCCTTTTATTTGGACAAAATAAATTATGAAGATAGGCGGCAATACCGGCAAACGACACCATCATCACCCAGAAGACATGGATTTTTTTCTTTCTTCTCAGTCGCCACACCTTTATACACCCCAGAATAGGTAGCAGTAATTTATCTACAATAGGGATTCCAACACCAATACGGTGAATAGTTACATTACCTATCGTCTCTGTAAGTGGCACCCCTCTGCGCAACTTAGCGCAAATGAGATCAAAGGAAATACCTTGCAACCGCTTGGTAATATCAGCTATAGCCCTTTCTGCACCGCCAGCAGGATGCAAAAAGTCATCTGTTGAAAAAATAATGATATTCATATATCCAAATTTCGAGCCACACCACCCATTGTATCAATCTCGAGTGT
>JBBDUG010000042.1:2011-3105 GCA_040904025.1 Minisyncoccota bacterium | reverse complement strand
CTCAAGGAAGAGGGTGCTGGAACTCCACCCGCATGGTTGGCATTTGATGCCAAGAAACTTGAAGGAAGAGTAGATGGTCAACCAACGTACGATGAGACTGAGCATCTCTTCAGTCTTTCAAAAGTACTCGAGTTCTATACACGCTAGGGCTTGAAAGAAAGCGGTTCTGTTTGTATAATTTTATTTCACACATTAACTTCACTCAACATCATGGATAATATTGTGCTTCCGTCAAAACCAAAGATAGTTAGCGAAGATGGCAATAGTGCCCGCTTTGAGATCGATGGCTTCTATCCCGGATACGGGCATACCATCGGAAACTCACTACGTCGCATTATTCTCTCATCACTTCCCGGTGCTGCTATAACCTCCATTAAAGTAGATGGGGTTAATCATGAATTCTCTACAATAGAGGGAGTGAAAGAGGATGTCATCACAATTCTTCTTAACCTAAAGAAGATACGTATAAAGATGGAGACAGATGAACCACAGATGCTCAAACTCTCAGCAAAGGGAAAGACGGAAGTAACTGCAGGAGATATAGAGGTGACCGGACAGGTTGAGATCGTGAATCCTGATCTTCACATCGCAGATATCACAAACAGCAAGACAGATATTCACATCGAGTTGATGGTAGAGCGGGGACTCGGATATGTACCAAAAGAGGTGCATCAAAAAGAAAAGGTTGATATTGGAACTATTGCACTCGATGCAATCTTCTCTCCAATTCGGCGTGTAAACTACGAAGTTGAGAAGATGCGTGTGGGAGACCGTACTGACTTTAACCGTCTCTCCATCTTTATCGAAACTGACGGAACTATTACACCAAAAGAAGTCCTTGAGCAGTCTATCGTTCTGATGATAAAGCAGCTTAAGGCAATTGTGGGGTTCCAAGAGGAGGAAGAAGAGGTTGAAGAAGAAGTTGAGGAGACAGAAGATGGAGAAGAGGATGAGGGGCATGATGCTGAGATCCTCAAGACCCGTATTGAATCACTTGGACTTCCGACCCGTACAGAAAACGCACTCATCGGTGCAAATATTCGCACCGTTGGCGGACTTGTCCGAAAGAGTGCATCCGACCTCCTCAACGTTGA
>JBBDUG010000042.1:0-1911 GCA_040904025.1 Minisyncoccota bacterium | reverse complement strand
CAGAGAAGAAGATGAATGAAAAGCAATATATACGACACTCTGGATATCCCGGTGGACAACACAGCAAGTCTGCACGAGAGGTCTCAGACAAGCATGGATACGGAGAACTGCTCCTTCGTGCAGTTGAAGGAATGCTTCCCAAGAACAAGCTTCAAAGCCGCATTATGAAAAATATAACCGTACACGAATAAATATGGCGACCGATGTAACACAACTTGATAGCAAATACTATGAATCCGTCGGGCGGCGTAAGAGTGCAACGGCGCGTGTTCGTCTATACGAGACGAATAAGAAAGAAGAGATTTTGATAAACAACACACCGCTTGAGGAATACTTCCCAACAGAATCACTGTGGAATATTATTAAAAAACCACTCGAAGTCGCACCTGTTGAGACAGACTTCATCGTCTCTATATATGTAAGTGGCAGCGGACTCTCAGCACAGGCGCAGGCAGCACGACACGGTATTGCCCGCGCACTCGTTAAGTTTAACGAAGAAGCACGCCCATCCCTTAAGAAGCTCGGATTCCTCAAACGTGATCCGCGAGAGAAAGAGCGAAAGAAGCCAGGACTCAGAAAGGCACGACGTGCACCACAGTGGTCCAAGCGTTAATATCTTTCTTTGCCTTGCCATATGAGTAAGAACAAAGAGAACAACAATGACATACACTATGAAGCCGACGAGAATGAAGTCGACTCTCTTGGACGCTCTAAAAAAGAGCGGGAATTGCGCCAGAAGCTAAAAGAATGCCAGAAAGAAAAGCAGGAGTATTTAGCCGGCTGGCAGCGTACAAAGGCAGATCTGGTGAATAAGGGGCGCGCACATGAAGAAGAGCGCCGAGAGACTCGAAAAAGAGCCTCTGAGACGGTTATCACCGACGTAGTGGATGTACTTGAGAGCTTTGAAATGGCATTTGCCAACAAAGAGGCGTGGGAGAAGGTGGACTCGCGGTGGAGAGAGGGGGTAGAGCATATCCACAACCAGCTTCTCGGTGTACTCCGCTCGCATGGACTCGAAGAGATCGATCCCGAGGGAGCTGAGTTCAACACCGACGAACACGAGGCAATAGAGTCGGTGGAGACAGATGATGAAAGCAAGGATGGAATAATTGCATCGGTTGCACGAAAGGGATATCGAGTCGGAGGAAATATTATACAACCAGCACGCGTACGCGTGTACGAATACAGGAATTAACAGCCACTAATCTCAATTCATATGAGCAAGATCTTAGGAATCGATTTAGGAACAACAAACTCTGCATTTGCAGTAGTGGAGGGTGGTGAACCAACAATTCTTGAGAATGCGGAAGGAACCCGCACCACTCCATCCATTGTTGCAGTTTCAAAGAAAGGAGAGCGACTCGTCGGACAGCTTGCAAAGCGTCAGGCAGTCACTAACCCACAAAACACCGTATTTGGTATAAAGCGCTTCATTGGACACAGGTTTTCAGATGAAGCCGTACAACGCGACAAAAAAATAGTGCCATATGAGGTAAAGGAAGGGGAGAATAAAGGAGTTGAAGTAAAGATGGGAGAGAAATGGTATCGCCCTGAAGAGATATCTGCCATGATCTTGGGAAAGATAAAGGCGGACGCTGAGGCAAAGACTGGAGATACCATCAAAGAGGCTGTCATCACTGTCCCTGCATACTTCAATGACGCACAGAGAAAAGCAACCAAAGATGCCGGAAAGATCGCTGGACTTGAGGTGAAGCGTATTATAAACGAGCCAACAGCGGCAGCTCTTGCATACGGATTCAATAAAAAGAAAGATGAGCAGATTGTTGTCTTCGACTTTGGAGGTGGAACATTCGACATCTCAGTTCTCGAGACCGCAGAAGATGTAGTGGAGGTGAAATCAACCGATGGTGATGCACACATGGGTGGAAAAGACATCGATCAAAAAGTCAT
>JBBDUG010000041.1:0-19178 GCA_040904025.1 Minisyncoccota bacterium | reverse complement strand
GTTTCCTCTGTTGATCTCGAGGAAGAGGAGAGAGGAGGACTCCTCAACCCCCAACCTGAAGGTTTGACATCCAGATCAGCGTATCAGGTATCAGCTGGTGGACGATCGCTTAGGCGTTACGCGTAAGCGAGTGCAAGCTTCTTACCGAAGTAAGGGCTTACTTGTGCGTTTTCATTTGCACTTATGGTTTGTAGGATTTTAAGGAAGATCCTACACTTCCGTTCTGCACGTACAAACGTACTTTCTCTATCGATGCCGATCATCCCCTTTATCCCCTCCAGAGAGGGGATAAAGCGAACGACCGGACTTATCGAAATCGTTTTTTAAAAGAGCGTTCGGTATCGCGCTGCATATCCTTGCGCTTTATCGTCTCACGCTTGTCATGCTTCTTTTTCCCGCGTACAAGCGCTAACTCTATCTTCACAAACCGAGTCTTAGTATACAACTTTAAGGGGACTATCGTCAACCCCCCTTCTTTCTCTCGCTCGGATAGTTCTTTAATCTCTCGTTTGTGCAAAAGGAGCTTCCGCGGACGTTCGGGATCGTAGTCCTGAGGTGCGTTTGCTGGTTGAAATGCAGGAATGGTGGCGTTCACTAAAAACGCTTCGCTCCCACGAATACTTATATACGCACCATCAAGAGATCCCTGACTTGCTTTGACGGATTTGACCTCAAATCCTTTCAACTCAATACCTGCCTGGTATGTTTCCAGGATCTCGTAGTCGCGTGCTATTTTCTTGTTGGATACTAACGTTGACATATAAGTGGGGTGATTGTATCATATTTTTAGATTTCGTCATATTTTGATCTTTCATATCTTTCGAATCCATTATGGCAACACGATACTGGTTCAGCCCGAAGACATCAGTGGAGGTTGATGATGTGAAGCGTCTAGACCCCCGCAAAACGAAGAAATACCGTTCTCGTTTCAAGTCTCATCTTTCCTTTATACTCCGGCTTAATATTCTTCTTTTTTTCACCGGACTCTTTGTTGGTGTGGATTGGGAGATTGTGGTTGCCGGTATGGTACTGGCAACCCTCATTCTCCTCAAGGTCTGGGGATATTCTTTCCTGCACCCAGGTTGGTGCAAGAGAAGGAACAAAGGGGATGATAAGAACAAAACTCTCTTTATCAACCCGTTTAGTAGAGAGTTCTTCCTAATTTCTCCTAACGGAGAAGTGCACCGAAGGTAAGGCTACTCACCTAAAAGAAGGAGGGCTACCATGACACATCTCAGCGCAGAGGTGATCTCTGTTATTCTTTTGGCCTCCATGTTTCTCCCTAATATTCTCGATATGTACTACAACCTTCGAGACGCGTCGTAGTTGGGAGTAGTGGTGTAACCATATAAGAGTTTTCACACCCGGTCCGGTAAGGTATATCCTTCCGGACCTTCTTTATATACACGCCTGTTTATGTATAATACGAGCCTATATGCCACAACCACCTAAGCGGGGTCCAAAGAAACCCTCACAAAAACCAAAGATACGACTACCAAAAGGGGATGGACCAAAGAAACCAAATTTTTGGTCCCAGCTCCTTATTGCCCTTCTTGTATTTGTCACTCTTATCTCTCTCTACTCTCATTTCTCTGGGCAGGGAGATGTAGAGGAGATTCCTCTCTCCGAACTTGCAACTGAAATACAGGAGGGAAATGTCGATGAGATAGTGGTAAAGGGAGATACGGTTGAGGTAACACTTACCGATGAGAGTCAGGTAAAGACACGAAAGGAGACTGGCGCATCTCTTTCTGAGACACTCTCCAACTACGGTGTCATCCTCAGTGAATATCCTAACATCACACTCTCCGTACAAGATCCATCAGGTCTCGGATACTGGCTTATTCAACTTGCTCCTTTCCTTGTCCCCGTACTCCTCATTCTCTTCTTTATCTGGATTCTTACTCGCCAAATGAAGGGGTCAGGTATGCAGGCGTTTTCTTTCGGGCAATCTCGTGCACGCATGATTGATCCAACAGATGAGAGCAGGAAAATCACCTTTGATGATGTGGCGGGGGTCAAAGAAGCAAAAGAGGAATTGAAGGAAATTGTTGATTTTCTTCAGAATCCGAAGAAATATATAAATATTGGAGCAGAGATACCAAAGGGAGTTATGCTCATGGGAGCGCCAGGTGTTGGAAAGACACTCCTTGCTCGCGCAGTGGCTGGTGAAGCTGATGTTCCATTCTTCTCAATCTCAGGTTCTGAGTTTGTTGAGATGTTTGTGGGTGTTGGTGCAAGTCGTGTTCGTGACACCTTTCAGATTGCAAAGAAAAATGCCCCTGCAATCATTTTTATAGATGAAATTGATGCTGTGGGGCGTACTCGTGGTGTGGGAGTTGGAGGGGGGAATGATGAACGAGAACAGACTTTAAACCAAATCCTCGTTGAACTTGATGGATTTGAACCAAATGAGCAGGTAATTGTGATGGCGGCGACGAACCGACCTGACGTACTTGACCCTGCTCTCTTGCGACCGGGACGCTTTGATCGTCGTGTGCGTATTGATCTTCCAGACATCGATGATCGTGAAAAAATACTTGAAGTCCATGCACGCAAGAAGCCCCTGGAAGATGATGTGACACTACGAACGGTTGCGGAACGCACCCCTGGATTCTCTGGAGCTGATCTACAATCCCTTATGAATGAAGCGGCAATTCTTGCTGCGCGTGATGATAGGAAAAAGGTTGCACAGAGAGACCTCACTGCCTCAATTGAGAAAGTGATGCTGGGACCAGAGCGTAGGAGCCATCTTCTCAGTGATGATGAAAAGAAAATTACCGCATATCATGAAGCAGGACATGCACTGGTTGCATCAATGCTTCCATATGCACACCCTGTTCACAAGATCTCCATCATCTCTCGCGGGCATGCTGCTGGATATACACTCCACCTGCCGACAGAGGAAAGGCGGTTTCAATCACGAAAAGAATTTAAAGATACTATGGCAGTTATGCTCGGAGGATATGTCACGGAGCTCGAAGTCTTTGGGGATCTCACTACAGGTCCATCAAATGACCTTGAGCGTATTACCGAACGTGCGCGGGATATGGTGACAAAATATGGAATGTCTGAGAATATCGGACCGATTGCACTGGAGACCGATACCGGGAAAGCTCTCTATGGAAAAGCATCGGGTGATCGCGATTATTCAGAAAAAATATCTTCACTCATTGACAACGAAATCTCTCGTATTATCGAAGAGGCGCGTGAAAAAGCACATACTATTATTACCGAAAAGCGTGATGTTCTCGATGAGCTTGCTGAAAAACTCCTTGAAAAGGAGACGATGGAGCGAAAAGAATTTGAATCATTCCTCAGGGGGCACGGAATTGAGGTCAAAGATGAACTCAAGGAAGATTAATTGAGTATATGTACTACAGCAACAATAGGGGAAAGAGCGATGCGCGAGTAGAATCTCAGTACATCGCTTTTTTCAATGATTGAGGCAAGTGAAGGTGAGGCTGTGTAGTATACATCCACGAGTCCGCGACCAATTGCATTCGTCTCCATGTGCCTATCACGAAATATACGCAATGTGGCGACTTCTGGCTCTAAGATACTTCCATACGCTGCAGTGGCAATGAAGCAACCTCCGTTAGGACCTTCTTGTGCACGTCTTTGGTACTTTGCTACATTTCGTGCAAAGAGATCGCTTGTTGAGCGTCTTCGATCATCTCTCGGCCTCTCAAGTCGTTCATAGTTGACCTCTACACCAGGTAATATATCTTCATCTACAATATATGCCTGACATTGACTCTGTGTCGAAAGAAGGTCGCTACGTAACTCTTCCGAGGTGGTGAGGGTTCCTGATACATATCCAGGATCTCTATATTCGATACTTACGCGCTTTCCATATGTTCGTCCATCTTCAAGGTCCCATCTATATGAAAATCCATCCTCCCAATTTCCTCGGGGAGAATTGTATATGCCATACCAGGTAATATCACGCTCTGTGGCATAGAGACCTGATTGTACATCACATCCAAATGTGATGGGATTTTCTTCGAGATCCTTCAGCTCTGGTATGTCTGTGCGGCAGTCAAGAGAAACTGTCTCATTGTTCGATGAAATACGCACCTGTACCCGCTTTTCTCCCGTGGTGGTATATGTTTTTGAAACAGATGTTTGGTTGCTACTAAGTCCATCAGACCCACTCCAAGAATATGTATATGCTCCATCACCTCCCACTACATCTGCACCCCATTGTGTACGAATACGTTCATTTGATGCAGTTGTACTGACATTACATGAGCCACGCAGAGGAGGGTATTCTACCGATACATGCGGGCATCCTACAATTGCACGTTCATCACCGGAGATGATGGTGACTTCTGCCCATTTTGACCCTTCAGTGCGATATGTGATTGAGGTATTTCTCTGATGACCTGAGAGCCCCTCACTTCCTGACCACTCATATTCATATACAGCACTACCACCAGACGGTTCAACCCTCCAAAAAACTTCTTGACCAGGAACAAGTTCCTTTGAGGGCTCAACAGAACATTTACCGGACACCGCTGCATCAGCGGTAGGGGGCAGGAACGCGATGAAAAACAATGCAGGTATGATTATGTATAGGTATTTCATATAGTATGTATAATATCAGGTTTTTAAGAAAAGTGAGGGAGAAAGAGTTGTGAGCGTTGGTCATTTTCAGTATAGTTATGTGTGCCCGCCCTTAGCTCAGTTGGTAGTAGCGCGGAGCTTATACCTCCGTGGTCCCTGGTTCGAGTCCAGGAGGGCGGACTAGATATTCTTGAAAATTGTAGCAATTATTCAAAATGAACCTCTTTGACATATGTCTCGAGGTGCTTTTGTAATTGAGGGTGATCCTCTAAGTTAGGGTCACTCTCTATTATTCTTCGCGCTTCAGTTCGTGCTGCTTCAACCATCTTTAGATTTTTAAGTGCTTCCATCGCAACATCAGAGATACCACTTTGTCGCAATCCACTGAGCTCTCCCGGACCACGTTCAAGGAGGTCCTGTTCTGCAAGTTCAAATCCATTTGCTGATTTTTGCAGTGCTTTAAGACGTCGCAGCGTATGTTCGCTATCCGAGTTGGTAAAGAGGTAGCAGTGGGGTTGATGAGTACTACGCATAACACGTCCACGTAGCTGATGGAGTTGTGCGAGACCAAAGCGCTCTGCACCTTCAATTATTATCTGAGTTGCATTCGCTACACTTACTCCTACTTCAATAACTGAGGTGGAGACGAGTATATCAATCTCTCCATTCGAGAACCTTTTCATAATCTCATCTTTTTCTTCTGACTTCATGCGTCCGTGAAGCATTTCTATGGTGTATTTAGAAAACACCTTCTTTTGTAGACGTTCTGTCTCGGCTTCAACTGATTTCATATAGAGCGCAGTTTCTTTACGTGGATCAGGTTCATTGATTCGTGGGCAAATGACATAGAGTTGCCGTCCTTCTTCAAGTTCTTTTCGTACTGCCTCGTATACTCCTTCTCGCTTACTTGGGAGCACCAGGTGAGTTTCGGGATACTTACGACCCGGAGGCAACTCATTGATAACTGAAATGTCCAGATCACCATAGAGGGTAAGTGCAAGTGTGCGGGGGATGGGGGTGGCGGTGAGTGAGAGTAGATGCGGTAATTCACCTTTTCCCGCAAGCTTCTTTCGTTGCCGGACGCCAAATCGATGCTGTTCATCGATAAGGGCAAGTGCGAGGTTTTTGAACTTTACATGTTTTTGTATTAATGCGTGTGTACCAATAAGTATGTCTACCCTCCCTTGTTCCACATATTCAATAAGTGCTTCTTTTTCCATTTCAAGATGAGTGGGTGTATATACATTTGCCGTAGAGGCAGTGAGGAGTGCGATTGATATCCCGGTGTCCTTGAAGTACTCAGCAAAGGAAAGCGCATGTTGATTTGCAAGGATGGAGGTGGGTGCCATGTATGCACATTGAAATCCAGCATGTGCAGCTGCATATGCTGTTGCTGCCGCCACAGCGGTTTTTCCCGATCCCACATCTCCTTCAACCAAACGAGACATAGCAGGGGGAGTAGATATGTCTTCAATAATTTCATCAACAACTTTTCGCTGCGCGGACGTGAAAGAGAAGGGGAGAAATGTTTCAAATTCATTCATGCTCTCTTTGGCATCTGATATGACTTCTGCTCCATCCTCTTCAAGCGCACGTCTGCTTTGTTGTTTAGAGAGTTGGATATAAAAGATTTCTTCAAATGAGAAGCGTTTACGTGCAGTCTCAGCGTCTCTCATCTTTTCTGGTGTATGGATCCAGATAAGGGAGGTCTTAAGTGGTGGCAGGTTGTATTCTTCCCGCAGCTTTTCCGGGAGTGGATCTTCAAGTTCATCTAATATCCCTTTAGAAAAAGCCTTCTTTATCGCATGCCACATCCACTTTGATGTGATACCGGATGTTTCTGGATATACGGGGAATGACCACTCTTCTCCTGATTCTCCCCAGAGAGAATCTCCGACTTTTTGAGGGACTCCTGCCACTTTTTCAAATTCTGGATTTGATATATACAGTTTTTCTTTTCGTTCTTGTACTTTTCCCTCTAGCTTCACCAACGTGCCGCTATGCAACATCTTTGCAATGTATGGTTGATTAAACCATACAACCTGTATGGTACCGGTATCATCACTGAATCTTCCCTCTGCCATTGTCATCTTCTTTCGCCATGTTTTCTTTGCTTCGAGTTTTTCGATTGTGCCGTATAGGATTGCGTGGTCGCCGACTTCAAGTTCTTCAACGAACTTTATATCCTCAACTGTTGTGTATCGGGAAGGGAAGTGAAAGAGGAGGTCTCGGACAGTGTTAATTCCGAGACGTTTAAGTGCCTTTGGCTGAGAGCCGGTGAGACGAAACGCTTTTCCAATGGGAGTATCCGGTTGCATTATTCCTAGTATATATGATTTAGCTTTCAACCGAGTATAGACCCTCGCTCTTTTTGATGAGTCCCTCATTGGTGAGCGTGTCAATATTATCTTCCACGCTCCATTTCCTCGACTGTATTTGTTGCAAGATGCCCTCTCTTTTAACAGGGCCATTTTCGAGTACAAAGGAGAGTATTCGTGAGCGTACTTCTCGATTAGATCCCTTAAAACCTTCTTGAATTACATGATGCTTGCTTCTTCGGGATGGGTTTGGAAGTGTTTGTTTGAGATGTGCTCCGTAGTCCATGAGCGCCCAGTACCACTCACGCGCTCTCTTTTTTGGAAGTGTTTTTTCTATATACTCCAGTATATCTTTGTCATGGACCTTCTCCTTTTTAGAAAAGAAGTGGTGTATGAAAACAGTGCGTATATTTGTCTCTATAAATATCACGGGCTTGTTCCATGCAAATGCTTGTATTGCTCCTGCGGTATATGGACCTACGCCAGGAAGAGAGCGAAGCGATCTCTCATCTTGAGGAAACGCGCCATCATACTCTGAGACAATTTTCTCTGCAGCTTGTTTAAGATACAAACCACGGCGGTTATATCCCAACCCCTTCCACTCGTTAAGCACCTCTTTGAGAGAAGCCGAGGCTAATTTAGTGGTATCAGAGAACGTTTCAATCCACGAGAGATATTTAGGGATAACTCGATCGACTTGGGTCTGTTGAAGCATGACTTCAGAGACGAGGATTTTGTATGAATCTTTTGTCTCTCGCCACGGCAATGAGCGCTTATTAGAGCGATAGAAATCCCATATTAGGTTGTGGAATTCATCAATTTGCATGTTCTCAGTATATGCTGTATTGCTCTAAACACCTGTTTACATCAGTGCCTGTGGCTTGTATAGTATGCTCTTGTATGGATATCTCTGGCGAAAAAAACATTATACTTGTTGCTGGTATACCGACCACGTATGCTCTTGAGGCATATCAAACATACTGCAAGAAAGAGAAAAAGAAATTTCGCTTCCTCCTTCTTCATGATAAGGATAAGAAGAAACTTTCTGCCGTCGAAGAGAAACTTGAATATTTTGATTTTATTGAGAAGGTAGATTTTGGATCAGTGAAATCTGTGGGAAAAGTTGTGAATAAATATCAAGGATACCTCAAAGCGGCAATTGCTGGGGGTGGGGAATCGAACGTTGTTCGATACTCTAAGGTTGTTCCGTTTGTAACCTACCTCAATGTTCCCACCGCAAGTTCTTTGAAATGTGCAACCGATAAATTACTTATGCGGAGACGACTCAAGGCATTTGATAAGAATATAACCCCTGTATACTCTCTCCTGAGAAAGAATACAGAGAAAAAAGTTTCAAGGGCAATTAAAAAGATTGGTTTTCCGATGATTATTAAACCAGTCAATCTCTCAATGAGCCTTCTTGTAGATATTGCATATTACAAAGAGGAACTCACCGACACTCTCGGACGTATATTCAGAAAGATAAATAAACAATACAAAGATGCCAATCGATCCGAAAAACCTCAGGTGATACTTGAGGAATTTATGGAGGGAAAGGAGTATTCTGTTGACTGCTATGTAGATAATAAAGGAGAGGTATACTTTTGTCCGCTTGTGGGAGTAAAGAGAGCTTTTGATATAGGAGTTGATGATTTCTTTCATTACCGACGTTTTGTTCCAACAAAACTCAACGGTGGTAGTCGTGAGGAGGCAAAAGAAGCGGCAAAAAAGGCGGTCCATGCCATTGGGCTAAAAAATTCAACTGCACATGTTGAGATGATGAAAACCGAAGATGGATGGAAAATAGTCGAGATTGGATCTCGACTCGGTGGATATCGCCATAAAATGTATGAATATTCCTTTGGTATCAACCATGCTCTCAACGATTTTCTCATCAAGCTTGGAAAGAAACCGCGTATTCCGAAGAAGGTACGCGGTTATACTGCTGTATTTGAGATATTTGCTGATAAAGAGGGGAGAATTGAATCTTTAAGAGGAATACAAAAGGCACCTAAATTAAAATCGGTGATAGATTTTGATGTAAAGATGAAAGTTGGGGACAAGGCACGTTTTGCAAAGCGTGGAGGAAAGCGAGTGATACAAGTGACCATGTTTAACAAAGATCGCTCGAAGCTTCTTGCTGATATTCGGCGCATGGAGAAAATGATCAATATAAAAATAAAAAATGGGAAAAAATAGAAAATTAATTCTCATTAATCCCGACGAACCTTTTGAACAATTATCCGATGAATTAACAAAGCGGGGATTTGATGCTGAAATAGTACATACTCCTTATGCATATCTTTCTATTCAGAATGGGGAGACTAAACTTTTTTATAACAGAAGAGAAATTTATACTTCAGACGTTGAGTTCTTTTTTCGTTCCTGGGGTGTCGATACGAAAGACAAACACTTTACCTCAATTCTTGCAGAGTACGCTCATCTCAAAGGTGCACTTCTTAGTAGTGAGATATTTCGGTTTAATTCAAAATCTTCTTCAAAGATCACGCAGGCGATAAAGTTTGCTGTTAACAACATTCCACATCCAGACTCATTGATAATGAGACAGCGATCCTACAGAAAAAACAAAGAAGAAGTTCTCCAGAAAATCGAATTTCCCTGCGTAATCAAAAGAACGGGTTCAGAAGGAAATGTCGTGTGGAAAGTTAATGATATAGAGACACTTGAAGATAGGATCAGGTATAGTGGTCGGAATCTATTTATCATCCAAAAATATATCCCAAATAATTTTGATGTTCGAGCACTTGTATTTAAGGGGGAAGTACTTGGTGCTATAAAAAGAATATCCACCGATGGTTTTTATAATAATGTTGCACAAGGAGGCGATGTGGAAGAGTATATTTTGAATAAGAAAGAAAAAGAACTTGTAATTAAAGCTACAAAAGCAGCTGATCTCAATTTTGCTGGAGTGGATTTACTTCCAACCTATGAAGAAGAAATTTTTGTTTTAGAAGTGAATAGAAGCCCTCAAGTAGAAGGCTTTTCAGAAATACATCCTGATTTCTTATCTAAGATGGCAGCAATCTTGTCTAGATAATACTTTTGTTAAACGATTTTGAATAATCTCTAGTGGCGGAGAGGGAGGGATTCGAACCCTCGGTACGTTTGCACGCACACTTCCTTAGCAGGGAAGCCCATTCGACCGCTCTGGCACCTCTCCTCTATACGAGGCAAGAATATCATATATAGAGACTGTTCGTAACCCTTTAGTGAGCTAGTGTAAATGCATACACCTCCTGTGCCCCTGCGTCCAGCAATACAGATCGCGCCTCCTTCAATGTTGCACCGGTTGTGGTGACGTCATCTAGGAGGATAATATTACGTCCTTTAACATCCCTCCGTACACCAAATGTTCCCTTTATATTCTCCATCCGCTCTTTTCTTGTTCGGACCTCTGTTTGTCGCAGAGAGTTCTGAATCTTCTTTAAGACCGGAGCATATTCTAATCCTTGTATATGCCTCACCACTTTTTTTCCGAGAAGTTCTGTCTGATTCCATCCACGAGCACGCTTCTTTGACGGGTGCATGGGAATGGGGGTAAGGAGGGGGTTACCAAAGGATCCATACTGTTGCTTCTCTGAAAGAAAAAAGAGTATGCGTTCTGCAAGTAGTTCACCCGCTATTCTTAAGGTTTTCTTGTTTTTCATGTACTTTAATTCTGATATAAGGACCTGTATATCAGGGTGTGACCATTTAAAAAGAGATTCAATGTATTCGTTTGGTAGATCCTCAGGAGGATGTAGTTGGGAAAAATATTCAACAGAAAGAGCTCGAACTTGTTTTTGTTGAGTCGAGGGGGGAAAGAGAATATCGAGAAATGTAGTGAGGATGTTCATTGTTTTCATATACGCGAGTTGATACTATGAAGGAGACCTAACACCTAATTCCGTGGGATTTTTAGACTCATTTAAAAACATATTCAAGAGAGGAGGTGGATCAAGTGTCCTTGGCATTGATGTCGGTTCTTCTGCTATGAAGATCGTACAGTTGAAACGGGAACGAGGACGGGCTGTATTGGAGACATACGGCGAGATTGCACTAGGACCATACGCTGACAAGTCTGTGGGACAGGCAGTGAGTCTTTCTCCAAAGATTATCGCAACCGCTTTCGAGGACCTTGCGCATGAAGCGAAGGTGACAACACATAATTGTGGGGTTGCTATTCCACTCTCTTCGAGTCTTATAAACCTTATCAAAGTTCCTAATCTTCCTGAAGAAAAACTTGGAGAGATGATACCTATCGAAGCGCGTAAATATATTCCTGTTCCTATATCCGAGGTGCTTCTTGATTGGTATCTTATCCCAGAAGGGCCCGGAGGAGATGAAAAGGATGACGGAAAAAAGGAAGCTTTGATTGTAGCGATTCATAAAGATGTTATTTCTCGCTACCAGTCAATTATAAAAAATACAAAGCTCAATGCTTCTTTTTTTGAGATCGAGGCATTCTCTACATCTCGCGGTGTACTTGATAGAGGAATAGAGCCGGTAGCTGTGGTTGATATGGGAGCAAGTTCAACAAAGCTTTATATCAGCCAGGCAGGAGTGGTTCGTGATTCACATATTATCAATGAGGGTTCACAGGATATCACGCAGCGTATTGCCACATCTCAAAACATCTCTTTTCAGGAGGCAGAGGAGCGTAAACGACAGGCACCTAAAGAGGAATTAGAAAACCTTGCATCTGGTGCCCTCAACCACATATTCTCTGAAATTCGCCGTGTCATTTCTCAATATCAGCGCACAAATAATATATCTATTGTTGACGTACATCTTTCTGGAGGGGGGTCAGAACTCCACGGAGTTCTCGAGACCGCTGATGAATTCCTTGATGCGGAATTGCATATGGCCAACCCTTTTTCAAAGGTTGAAGCTCCCGCGTTCCTCTCCGACGTTCTTATACAGGCGGGCCCTGAGTTTTCTGTAGCAGTTGGAGTGGCATTACGAAAACTTGAAGAAAATTCTTAGCTTATCAACACTTCCCACACCACGACCGCTAGGTAGTGGTGTATAATGTGGAAGAAACAAGACGGCGTATGCCTACACAGTTCCAACCATCATCTTTCATACCGAAAGAGCCAATATCATCAGGTAAGAAGAAGAGTTCTTCGCGAAAAAAAGGACCAATAAATCTTTTCATGGTGATAGCGCTCACACTTTTCATAGCTGTACTAATCGGTGCGGTGGGTGTTTTTGTGTACGAGAGAGCTACTCTTGCTCGTATTGAAAGTAAGCGTACTCAACTTTCTAATGTGCAGGAGTCTCTTAATAAAGAGCTTATTCAGGAACTTGTTCGATTCGATACACGAATCGATGAAGGGGAAAAACTCATACAAAATCATATCGCTGTCTCTCCATTCTTCCATCTTCTTGAAGAGCGTACACTACGCAGTGTTCGCTTTACAAGTCTTCAATTTGGACAGGTTGAAGATAGTGATAAGTATCAGGTCAGTCTTAGTGGGGTCACCTCGAATTATACAAATGTTGCAGTACAACTTGATGAGTTTGGGTCGAGTAATGCCTTTCGTAACCCGATTGTCTCCAACTTTGGTCTAAATGATCAGGGCGATGTTACTTTCACGGTCACCATGGATATTGACCGTTCGCTTATCTCATACGTTGAGAATTTGAATAATTAATATGTCAAAATACCTAACACCTTCCATACTCATAATTATTTCAATCGCAGTGTTCTTCTTCTTTATCAAACCGACATACTCCCGTGTTGGAGAGAGTCAGGTTGAGGAAGAGCGTTTTAATGAACTTCTTTCTCGAACAAATGAACTTCGTGATCTGCGTGACGATCGACTTGAAGAATTTAATTCACTTGATGCGAATGATGTAGATCGTCTCACCAAGTTCCTTCCGGATAATGTAGATAACATAAAACTTCTTATCGAGCTTGATGGTATTGCAACGCGCCATGGAATGGTAGTACGTGATGTTTCTTTTGCAAATCAGGAAGAGGAGGGACAATTGCCACAGAGTGGAAATCAAGAGCTAGGCGAACTTCTCGTCCAGTTCGTTGTTTCTTCTCCTTACGGACGCTTTGTTGATTTTCTTTCTGATCTAGAGAACAGTCTTCGGTTGGTCGATGTAAGACGGATTTCGTTTGAGATAACAGAGGAGTCAGACTTTACCGAATACACTGTCTCTCTTGTCACTTACTGGCTTCCCTCTGGGACACAATAATAGAGTCGAATATGCATTTATCTGAACACAAACACACAATCGCAATATCAGTCACAGTTCTCGTTCTTATCGGGGCTGGATTTCTCTTTCTTCGTGGCGGCGGAGGGGGAGAGGTTTTGCAAGTAGAGACAGTAGGGGGTGTAGATGGAACGGATAGTACGGTTATCTCACTCCTCGGACGGCTACGCACCGTTGAATTTGATGAAGCTATATTTGCATCTCCTGGATTTAGAAATCTTGTTGATTATGGAGTAGAGCTCGAATCACAACCGCGGGGACGTAGCAATCCTTTTGCACCTGTAGGAACAGACGCACCACTGGAGGTAGAGGTAGAGGTGGATGAAGATGAAGAGCCAGAACCAGTAGAGGAAGACCAAGCTATATCTACCACCACGCCTCCGGTTGAAGAATAAAACTAATATGGATTTTCTAACAACACTTGTAGAAAAAGGTCTAATACAAGAGGCCGATGTTCCGGCGATAAAGAAGGAGGTGAACTCTGGAAAGGGCCTTGAAAATGTGCTCGTAGCACGCGGCGTTTCTCCTGAAGAGATCCTTGAAGCAAAAGGAGCATATTATGGTGTACCCACTCGAAGTCTCGGAAGGGAACAGGTTCCACTTGATGTTATAAAATTTATTCCAGAAAAGACGGTGGGGCAGTATAAAGTCTTCCCGCTCGGGGAGACGGACGGAGTGTTAGAAGTGGGGTTTGTGAATCCGGATAATCTTCAGGCACGTGATGCGGTCCAGTTCATTGCTTCAAAGAACAATACACCTTTCAAGATATACGCAATTCTTGAGAGTGATTTTGAAGAAATTCGCTCATCATATGGAGGACTCTCAGGAGAGGTGAATAAAGCACTTTCTGAACTTGAATCCGAGCTCTCTGAGGAGGAGAAAAAGATGTCTGACAGTATTAGCGAAATAGAATCAGAAGAGAAAGAAGAGGGCAATGGACAGATGAAGACTCAGATAATCGAAGATGCCCCTGTTACAAAAATTGTTGCAACAATTCTACGATATGCCACAGAAGGACGAGCATCTGACATTCATATTGAACCCCTTGATGAGAGAGTGCGCGTTCGCTTCCGTGTAGATGGAACAATGCACACGCGACTCATCCTTCCCAAGAATGTACATAATGCAGTTGTTGCTCGTACAAAGATCCTTTCGAATATGAAGCTCGATGAGAAGCGTAAGCCTCAAGACGGGCGTTTCTCTGCTCATATCGAGGGTCGAAAGATTGATTTCCGTGTTTCTACATTCCCAACATACTATGGAGAGAAAGTTGTAATGCGTATTCTCGACTCTGCAAAGGGAGTGATAAAACTTGATGAAATGGAAATGACTAAACGTAATCTTTCTCTTGTCAGGGATGCAATAAAGCAACCATATGGACTCATTCTTATCTCTGGTCCAACTGGATCTGGAAAAACAACCACACTCTATTCGATGGTCAATGAACTGGATAGAAAGACAAAGAATGTACTTTCTCTTGAGGATCCAGTTGAATACCATATCGAAGGAATGAACCAATCGCAGATTCATCCCGAAATTGGATATACATTCGCAAACGGACTTCGTACTACACTTCGACAGGACCCTGATATCATCATGGTCGGTGAGATTCGTGATGAAGAGACCGCTGGTCTTGCAATACAGGCGGCTCTCACCGGACACCTTGTTCTTTCAACTATTCACACCAATACAGCTGCCGGTGTTATCCCTCGTCTTGTAGATATGGGAGTTGATCCCTACCTTATTGCCCCCACACTTATCCTTGCAATCGCACAGCGTCTGGTGAAGACACTCTGTCCGGATGCTGGTGAGCCTGTGCCAGTTGAAGGAAGTATTGAGAAGATAATAGAGAATGAAATGTCTTCACTTCCTGAGAATATTCGTACTCAGATAGATGTTCCAGATACAGTATATAAGGCACGACCAACTGACGATTGTCCGTCAGGAACACGTGGTCGAATGGCAGTCTTTGAAATGTTCGAGATGGATAAAGACCTGGAGCAAGTACTTCTCTCCGATCCGAATGAAGCTACCGTCTTTGGGGTAGCACAAAAGAAAGGAATGCTCACACTCAAACAGGATGCACTACTAAAGGCATTTTCAGGAAAAATTCCTTTTGAAGAGGTGAACAAGGTGTAATAGGAGATGAAGTTAAAGTATGATTAAATACATATAACGTGAATACAATGAATACTATGCCTGAAACTTCACAAAACAATACTTCTCAACCACAAAGTGCATCTGGAGATTATGCGCAGAGGCTCGACTCTCTCATACAAAGCACCTCTCAAGAAGGTGCGTCTGATCTCCATTTTTCCGTTGGACGTCGTCCAACGGTGCGTATCGCAGGAAAACTTGTTCCGCTTGGGAAGGAACAACCGCTCTCTGCCGAGGATATTGAAAACATTCTTAAAGAAATGATATCTGCTGAGCGATATGAGGAGTTTCATGCTAAGCAAGAAATTGATTTTTCATACACACATGAAGCCACACGCTTCCGCTGTAATGCATTTGTTCAGCAGGGAGTTGTTGGGATTGCAATGCGCTTTATTCCGCATGAAATTCGAAGTTTCGAAGAACTCAATCTCCCGTCTGTTTTAGGAGACTTCGCTCTTCAAGAACAAGGGTTCTTTCTTGTTGTTGGTCCAGTAGGACACGGGAAGACCACAACTCTCGCGTCTATGATTCAATACATCAATATGACCAATTCGGTGCATATTGTGACCATCGAGGATCCAATTGAGTATCTGTATGAACAGCAACAGTCAGTAATCGATCAACGAGAAGTAGGAACTGATACTGAAGATTTTTCAACAGCGCTAAAAAGCATATTTCGTCAGGATGTTGACGTCGTGCTTGTTGGGGAGATGCGCGGACCCGAGACTATCTCTACTGCGGTAACTGCTGCAGAGACAGGACATCTTGTTCTCTCGACATTGCATACTAACGATGCTCCACAGACGATTGATCGTATCATCGACTCCTTTCCGGCTAATCAACAGCAACAGATTCGTGCACAGCTTGCATCGTCTTTGAGTGGAATATTCTCACAACGCCTCGTGCCCGCAGTTTCCGGCGGAGTTATTCCAGCGTATGAATTGCTGGTGAATAATAATGCGGTGAGGAATCTCATCCGTGAAGAACGTGTTCATGAGATAAAATCTGTCATAGAGACAGGGCAGGACAGGGGAATGGTTGATATGAATCGTTCTCTGGTAGATCATGTTCGCTCAGGAGAGATCACTATGGAGAATGCAAAACGATCCTCTCTTCAGCCTGATTTACTTGATAAATTGCTCTAAACCATGCTGTTTAAATACACAACAATTGATAATGAGGGAAATGAACGCCAAGGCTCTATTGAGGCGGTAAGTGAAGAGGTGGCGATTAATGCCCTTCAGCGAAGGGGACTAACTATCTCTGATATTCAGAAAGGGAACTCGGGCTCTATCTTCCAGCGTCGTATTACCTGGCTAGAGCGGGTTTCGAATAAGGAGGTCGTTATTCTCTCTCAACAGATCTCTACACTCTTTTCTGCACAGGTGTCTGCCCTCAAGATATTCAAGCTCCTTGGATCAGAGATGGAGAATCCAAAATTAAGAGATGCACTTGAGAACATCACAACAGAGATTCAGGGAGGGAGTACACTTGCGGATGCAATGAAAAAACAACCTGATATTTTTTCGGGATTTTATGTAAACATGGTTCGTGCGGGAGAAGAATCAGGAAAACTTGAAGAGACGTTTCAATCTCTCTCTGAGTATCTTGAGCGAATGTATGAGCTCTCATCAAAGGCGAAAAATGCTTTGATCTATCCAGCATTTGTCATCTTCACCTTCATTTCCGTGATGGTGCTCATGCTTACTCTGGTTATTCCAAAGATCAGTACAATTCTTACAGAATCAGGGCAGGAGATCCCTATCTATACCAAAGTTGTTATTGGAATCTCCTCCTTCCTTGTTAATTATGGCGTGTTTCTCCTCGTACTTCTTGTTGTAGGTGGCTTTTTCTTGTATCGATTTGCAAAGACGGACGAAGGAAAGCACGTTCTTTCTCGTATAAAACTCGCCACCCCATTTTTTGGTGGACTCTATCAGAAACTCTATCTTTCGCGTCTTGCTGACAATATGCATACCATGCTTGGATCTGGAATTCCCATGGTCCGTGCGGTAGAGGTAACATCTGATGTGGTTGATAATGTGATATATGAAGACATTCTTAATGAAGTGGCAGAGAAAATAAAGGGAGGGACAGCAGTATCCGAGGCACTTGGAAGCCACGAAGAGATACCCAGCATTATGATTCAGATGATGAAGGTGGGAGAGGAGAGTGGGGAATTGAAGAGTATTTTAAAAACTCTCTCAGACTTCTATCAACGTGAGGTTAATAATGCGGTTGATACTATGGTAGATCTAATTGAACCGGCGATGATAGTTCTTCTTGGTGTTGGTGTTGCGATCCTCTTGGCGGCAGTCCTTATGCCTATCTACAACATCACGGGAACTATTTAATGTTATCCACACATAGTTGCATGTGTGCTTACGTATGGGTTGTATAATATACAGCAAAGAAGTCTTTACTTCTTTGCATGCAATGAAGGTCGAAAACATCGAATTATAAATTTATAGGAAATTCATTAATAATGACTATGCATAAGACACGCGGTTTTACACTCATTGAACTTCTGGTTGTTATCGCAATCATTGGTATTCTCGCATCGGTTGTACTTGCTTCTCTGAATACTGCACGAGATAAGGGGTCTGATGCCGCAATTAAGTCGAACTTAAACAATGCACGTGCTCAGTCAGAGCTCTATTATGATGACAATGATAATAGTTACTCTGGTGTGTGTACCGCATCATCTACAGATTCTCCAGCAGGTATTGCAGACTTTGAGGAGGCGGCAGATGGTGAAAATGGTGATGCAGACTGTGACGATTCTGCAGATGAATGGGCAATGGAGGCTATATTGAGCGATGGATCATTCTACTGTGTTGATTCATCAGGCGCTGCAATTGACGGGTCTACAGGAACCGGGGTATATCCAACTGGTTCTGAAGCTACGAGATGTACTGAGTAGAAATAGAAGATGTGTAAAACCACCCGCATTGAAGCGGGTGGTTTTTTCGTTCTTTGCTATAATTTAAGTAATGCAGTTCATACTTACAATCGCCATTCTCTGTCTCGGCTTAATCGTTGGAAGTTTTGTTAGTGCGTGGGTGTTCCGACTCTCTACCGGTCGTTCGATCATCTATGGTCGTTCTGCATGCATGAGCTGTAACGTAACGCTCAGGTGGTATGAGCTTGTACCTGTTGCAAGCTTCCTTTTACTTCGTGGAAAATGTCGTTCGTGTGCCACATCAATTCCTCGACAGGATCTCTTGCTTGAAGTTGTGATGGGAGGATTGTTTGCACTTATCTATGTGATTTTTGGTCTTACGCTCCAATCAGTTCTCTTAGCGCTCGGTATAGTATTTCTTGTTGCACTCTCTGCGTATGATTTTCGTCACACCATCATTCCTGATCAGTTCGTAGGTCCTTTTATTATTCTCGGTGGTATTGCCGCAGTGCTCTCTCCAGCTCCGATCGAATATATCCTTGCAGGGTTGTTTTCCGGCCTTTTCTTTGTGAGCCTCTGGTTTGTTTCTGGTGGGAGATGGATGGGACTCGGGGATGGAAAGCTGGCTGTGGGTATTGGGTTGTTTCTTGGTCCAGCATTGAGTGTCTCTGCCATTATGTTTGCTTTCTGGGCCGGAGCGATTGTAAGTCTCATTCTACTTGCTTTGACGAAGTGGGGGAGAGTTGAATTTAGCTTAAAGAGTCATATTCCCTTTGCACCCTTTTTAGCATTCGGGTTTCTTTTTGCACTGTTTAGTAATATCTCATTCTTTCCATGGATCTAATAGGATACAGACAATCTCCAAAGACCACCGCAGAAACCTCGAGCGGATTTTCTCTGGTTGAACTTCTTGTTGCTGCCGGAATTGTTTCCGTGATATCTGCCGTTGTACTTACAAATTATCGTGGTTTTGATAATTCAATCTTATTAACCAATTTGGCACA
>JBBDUG010000040.1:0-3307 GCA_040904025.1 Minisyncoccota bacterium | reverse complement strand
TCGACAATCTTTGGGTTTGGATTGATGATATCAATCAGACGCTTGTGAACACGCATTTCGTACTGCTCACGTGCATCTTTATGAACAAACGTTGAACGATTGACGGTATACTTCTTGATCTCTGTTGGAAGCGGTACTGGTCCCACCACCTCCGCATCATTGCGGATAGCGATGTCCATGATCTGCTTTACAGATGCATCAAGAATCTTGTTGTCATACGCCCGGATCCGAATACGGAGTTTTGGATCCTCGTCTGTTGATTCTTCCTTTTTCTTTGATTTTACAGCTGTTTTAGCCATGAGTTGGTTACTCTACGATTTTGGTTACCACACCAGCTCCAACTGTCTTACCACCCTCTCGGATAGCAAAGCGTCGGTTTTCTTCAAGTGCAACTGGTGCAATGAGTTCTACCTTAAAGGTAGCAGTATCACCAGGCATAACCATCTCTGTTCCCTCTGCTAAAGATACTTCTCCAGTTACATCAGTTGTCCCAATGTAGAACTGAGGCTTATATCCGGTGAAGAATGGAGTGTGACGTCCACCTTCTTCCTTTGAGAGAACATATACCTCTGCCTCAAACTTAGTATGAGGAGTGATTGATCCCTTCTTAGCAAGAACCTGTCCACGGGTAATGTCATCTTTCTTAAGTCCACGGAGAAGAATTCCTGCATTATCACCTGCCTGACCTTCCTGGAGCTGCTTGTTAAACATCTCAATTCCGGTAACAGTAGTGGTGATAGTGTCTTTGATTCCAACAATTTCAATCTCTTCTCCTACCTTTACAAGTCCTCGCTCAATTCGACCGGTAGCAACTGTACCACGTCCTTCAATTGAGAAGATGTCTTCGATAGGCATGAGGAATGGCTTATCAGTCTCACGCTCTGGTTCGGGAATGTCTGAATCAAGTGCGTCTGCAAGCTCGATGATCTTCTGTCCATATTCATCATCCGGTCCACCCTCAAGTGCCTTGAGTGCTGAACCAGCAATGACGGTTGCGTTATCCCCATCAAATTCATACTGATTGAGGAGTTCTCGTACCTCTTCTTCAACAAGTTCTACAAGATCCTTGTCCTCTACCATGTCCACCTTATTAAGGAAGACGATGACTTTAGGAACACCAACCTGCTTTGCAAGGAGGATGTGCTCACGTGTCTGTGGCATCACTCCATCTGTTGCAGCAACGACAAGAACCGCACCATCCATCTGTGCTGCTCCAGTAATCATGTTCTTAACATAGTCTGCGTGACCAGGAGCGTCGATGTGAGCATAGTGACGATTTGGTGTCTCATACTCAGAGTGAGAGAGAGCAATGGTAATACCACGCGCCTTCTCTTCAGGTGCGTTGTCGATCTGGTCAACAGCCTTCTCACTTGCTCCATATCCATCACCCTTCGCATGAAGAGTATGGAGAAGAGCTGCTGTTAATGTTGTTTTACCGTGGTCAACGTGACCAATTGTACCCACGTTGACGTGCGGCTTAGTACGTTCAAACTCAGCCATAATAATGTATTAATTTCAGTTTCTAATGATAAATCATGAAAGCCCGGCGCTCGGCACGAGCTCCACGTCAATCGCACTCACGCGATGTCGGGATTAGTGTAGCAGATAGGCCTTAAGAGTCAACCCATTCTACCATATTAATAGAAAAACCCGCCTCAGTACTTGAGACGGATCCTTCTCTCTCCTATTACAAGGAGTTTAGTCTTTTTCGGTTACTTCTTCACGAACGCGCTTTAGATAGCGAGCCGCTTCGTCCTGACCACCGAGTCCGAACGCAAGTCCAAACGCGAGTGCAAGACCGAGAATGATACCGGTAAAGAGTGTATTGACAATGGATGATGCAACGCTGAGCACATCGAGTGCTGCAAGTACTGCAAAAATCCAGATTGACCACTTTGCAACTTTCCCGAGTGCTGAAGAGGAGCGCATGTGCGCACCACTTGCAGATGCACGTACGACATTCTCCATAACCTCAGCAATAACTGCTGCGACAAGAAGAATGAGTACGGCAACAATAACATCCGGAAGGAAGTTGAGCACAACATCAGAGAGGAACATGTTCACCTGTTCCAGTCCAAGCACATCAAAGGATGCGACAAGAAAGACGGCAATGATGAACCATTTCACGAGTCCACCAATGAATCCTCCGACATTAAGCTTAAATCCTGCGCGGTGAACCATCTTTTCAAGTCCGGTTCCGCGAAGTGCTTCATCAACCTTGAGTGATCGAACGATCTGTGCAATGAGTTTTCCAAGCACTGCTCCAACGATCCATCCTATTATAAGGATGAGAATCGCTATAATAAGCGCTGGAAGAAACTCAATCACACCTGCCCAGAGGTTGTTGATGGATTCGTTGAGCGTAACTGCCCATGTATTCAATTCCATAATTTCTTAAAGGTATTACTAATAATTACTAACGTGCACGTACGTTATAAAACGTTACGAGATAATAGAATTGACCTTATTTCAAGGTCTAGGTCTATTGTAGCACCTTTTATACCCTACTTATCCTTACATCTGTGGATAATTACATACGCCCTGCGAGGTTCATTTTATCGACAATTATTTCGTGTGGGTAGTCGAGCACGTCACGAATGAGCTTATCGTATACATTTAACCGATATGCAAACTCTGATTCTTCAAATACAGCGTATGTAAGCTCCTTCCCTATTTCTGATTCCATAATTGATATCGTCTTATCAATAGAGTTGGTTTTTAGATTCTTTCCGACCATCATTAAGTCCAAGCGCGCATCCCACTCCTGGATAAAGACACCTGAAACAAGAATGAGTTGTATCTTCCCAGCATTATTAAATTTCTTTATGATTTCTTTGGATGTAAACGGGCTATTATTCACAAGCATCTTGTGAAGCATGGAAAGATATGGGAATGATTGATCAAGCACATACCCCTGAACCCACTCAGTCTTCCACTCGGGTTTACGTCCACGCCCCCGGCTCTTTTTAACCTTTTTTCGAAACTTCCTTTTTTTGAGGAGTCCAATCTTCTCAAACGCTTTTGTTAGTTTCCTGACCGTTGCAATACTGACACGTGTCTTTTCCTTTACTAGGTCATTATCAAACGCTTCATCAGGATTAAAGAGAAAGAGCCGTAATATTTTTACCTTCTGTTCGCCTCCGAATAGTTTAGCCAGTGTCTCCATATACATTGAAGTATAAATGAAATAGAAGAATTCGCAAAAGTTGTTTTTTAAATAAAAATACCCACCCTCTTTAAGGATGGGTATTTCTAGAAAAGTTAAGATTTACTTCAATTCAACTTTTCCACCAGCTTCTTCAATTGC
>JBBDUG010000039.1:73351-86828 GCA_040904025.1 Minisyncoccota bacterium | reverse complement strand
GCCTCTTCAGCTTCTCGTGCCTCACGGTCTGCTCGCGCCATCTCTCCCTCAGTCGCACGGTCAACCTGAATCATGCGACGCATCTGACGTTTAATTTGACGTACTGCCTTGTCGCGGATGTAGTAGAGCTTAGAGCGACGGACTTTTGATCGACGAACAATTTCAATCTTATCAATTACCGGAGAGTAGAGTGGGAAAATTCGTTCTACCCCTACGCCATCGATAACACGACGGACAGTAAAGGTAGCACCTGCTTCAGAGCCGTGCTTTGTGGCAAGCACCATTCCTTCAAATATCTGCATTCGGGTTTTCTCACCCTCTTGAATTCGGAGATGAACACGAACAGTATCTCCCGCTTGAATTCCAAGTTCTTTTCGCTCCTCCACATTTACCGGAGATATGGGGTTGTTCAACGCATTAGTTGCGGTTGTCATACGAGCGCTACTCTATCACAGCATTCGGTATCAGGCAATAATTAATTGGCTCTCTGCCTCTTTAAAATCGGTGGGTAATGGGGCTTCAACATTGACCTTCTCTTTATCAACAGAGAAGGTGATCTCAGATGCATGAAGTGCAAGACGATTGAATCCGAGAATACAGGGGCGAGCCTCTGCATACAGAGGATCACAAACAATCTGATGGTTGATAGCTGTTAGATGTGCACGGATTTGATGTGTCCGCCCTGTTTTGGGACGTACTTCCAAAAATGCTGCTGGTTCATTACTCTTTCTATCTCTTCCTTGTCGAATAACGCGGTATTTGGTAAGAGCGGAGCGTAATTTACCCTTTGCACCTTTTCGCGCTGAGCGCCTACGAAAGTCTTTTCCGCTCCTACCAATTGGATTATCAATGATCCCCTCTATATCCTCTTCTTTAAACCAAGAGAATACGTATGTGTGATACACCTTCTCCACCTTCCGTTTCTTGAATTGTTCTTTGATATCAAGAAATGCTTCTTGAGTACGGGTGAGTATGATGGCGCCTGATGTATCACGATCAAGTCTATGAACAATTCCAGGGCGTTCAATTACCCGACCGTCTGAGAGTGTAAGTGGCTCGCCCACACCTTCCGCCTCGGGAAAGTGTTTAATGAACCATTCCGCCAGTGTTGGCTCTTCTGTTTTTCCATCTGAATGCACGATGAGTCCTGATGGTTTGTCTACCACTACAACAGAGTTGTTTTTAAATAATATAGTCGGTTCATTCATTGTATTTCAAAATCAGTAAGGGTATCTTGAGGGCGGTCATGCCATCGTATATCAATATCATCAACACTTGCAAATGATGACCCACTCTTTATCTTCTCGATAAGTTCTTTGAGTTTTTCTTCTTCCCCTTGAGCAATGATCTCTACATGCCCTTCGGACATATTTTGAACATATCCAGTAATATCAAGCTTCTCTGCTGTACGCTGTGTATAGGCACGAAACCCCACTCCCTGCACTTTGCCGTATATAGTTATATCTACCTCTTTCATTACCACCACTATACATCGAATATGAGTTAATATTGAAATTATTCCCACAATAGAGTACTCTGTGCGAGTATAGAGGGCGCTTAGCTCAGTTGGTAGAGCAACTCGTTTACACCGAGTAGGCCGTAGGTTCAAGTCCTACAGCGCCCACATTATAGAGGGTATGGATAAGGTATAGATAGAATGTATATAGGGGTATACGCACATACGTATATTTGAACACATTCTGCTATAATCCGAATAATGATCGTTGTTACATCAGGAGAAAAGTATGTAGACATTGATGCCTTAGCATGTGCAGTTGCCTATCAAGAGTTGCTCAATCTTGAGGGAAAAGACTCTGTTGTTGTGTTTCCTGGAATACTTAATCACAGTATTAGTCCGATTGTAAAGAAGCAATCATATTCTGTTGAAAAGAAAATACCTGAACAGGTTGATGGATATGTAGTTGTAGACGTTTCGGAGCCTGACCATGTTGCCTCTTTTGTTATACCCGAGAAAGTTAAAGAAATATATGATCACCATTATGGATTTCGTAACTTCTGGGAAGAAAAGATTGGGCTTGAGAACGTCCACATAGAGATGATTGGAGCATGTGCCACGCTCATTTGGGAGGCGTTCAAGAAAAGAGATAAGGACCAACAAATTTCTACTTCTTCTGCAAACTTACTTTCTTTCGCGATTATCTCAAACACATTTAACCTTACCTCTCCTCTCACTCATCAAAAAGATGTATCAGCTTTCAACGAACTGGAGCAATATACAGATTTACCTAGCAATTGGAAAGAAGTCTATTACAACGAACAAGAACAGTTTATTTACGAAAATCCCATAAAAGCAGTAACTGATGATACGAAGATACAAGATATACCCCAACTGAAGCAGTCTCTTGTAATTGGCCAGATTGAACTTTGGGATGGTTCAAACTTTATAGAAGAACATCTTGAAGATATCCAAACAAGCCTACGTCAACACAATAACCCCTGCTGGATGATTAATATTCCAAGTATTAGTGAAGGAAAAAATTACATTTACTCTGAAAACAGTACGGTAAAAGAACTCATTGAAGACGTAACAAACTGTTCCTTTGAAGGAAATACATGTGTAACAGATAGACTTATTCTTCGAAAAGAAATATTAAAAGGGTTATATAATTCTTAGATAAAACAACTATCTCCTCATCCAGCCCGACGCAGAGAAGTACAAATTGACGCCTTGAATAGTTCGAGACAGAAAGACACCGCCCACCATTTAGTTTATATCCCTCTCAATTTCTGGTATAAATGATGCACACCTCCTGTAGTTTAACGGATAAAACGGGGGATTTCTAATCCCTTGATCGAGGTTCGATTCCTCGCAGGAGGACAACTAAAAGAGAATTATATAAAGAACTATTAACACGATCAGTATGATCGATGCGGTATTGAAATATCGCATAATCAACTTGAATATTCGCTCTCCGAAGGTATGTGCTGCCCATCCCACAAGAATGTACCTAAGAGATCGTCCGATGATAGAGCCAAGAATAAAGGGAATAAGATGAACGTGAAAGAGTCCGGCGCTAATTGTAAAGATCTTGAATGGAATCGGAGTAAATGCAGAAACAAGAATTGCCCAAAATGCGCTTGCTTGGAAATATCCCTGAACAGAAAGAAACTCCTGTTCTAAGGCATAAAATGAAATAATTGCGTCTCCAAAGACATCAAAAAAACCAAATCCAATCAGATATCCAAAGAGAGCTCCTGCAACAGAGGTGGCGGTTGTAAGAGCAATTAAGTAGCGCCAACGCTTTGCTCCCGCCATAAGCATACCGATAAGCATGACATCAGCAGGAATCGGGAAGATAGATGCTTCTGCAAATGACCATATGCCGAGCCAAAATTGTGCACGTTTACTCTCGGCGTTTTCATGTGCCCATTTTGCCACCCTTTCCCTTCGAGAAAGCTTTTGAGAAGTTTCCATAATTAATCAGTCGATGTGTCTAACTTTTGTGAAAGCTTGCCGTCTCCGATATTCTTCAGAATATCTGATTGGAACGTGCGAGTGATACGTCCACGTTTCTTATTACGCTCTTTAGCAAAGCGAGTAAGATTCTTGAGGAGCTGAGCAGTCGAGACTCCCGACTCTCTCCAGAGATGATGGTAGAGCGTCCCGGGAAGTGTATTTATCTCATTTGCATACACCTTCCCTGTCTCTCTATTCATGAGAAAGTCGACACGTGCAATCCCAGAACACTCAAACATTACAAAAATGTCGCGTGCCATATTACGAATACGTTTAGTTGACTCTTCATCAATCTCAGCAGGAATAATAATGTTCTTTGTTGCCCGTCCTGTCTGTGCACCGCCGTCCTCTATATACTTGTCAGTATATGAAAAGAAATCTTTGTTAAACCGTGATTCTTGTATCAGTGATGCTTCTGGATTTCCATTCCCCATCACACATACAGTGAGATCTGCAAGATTTTCAACAGCACGTTCGACAAGTACTTTTTGATCATAGTGAAATGCAACCTCTATACCCATTTCAAGTTCTTCTTTGTTTTTTGCATTCGTAATTCCAATTGATGATCCTGTTCGTGCTGGTTTTATAAATACCGGGAGTCCGATGTTCTTAATTTGTGAGAGTATGTCTTCTTTGTATTCTCCCCACTCTTCTTCTGTGAATGAAATAAATTCAGTTGTTGGAATATCGTAATGTTCATAGAAAATTTTCGTAAGAACCTTATCCATTGCAATTGCAGATGTTGCAACATCACATCCAACATATGGAATACCAAACATCTCAAAGAGTCCTTGGATTGTTCCATCCTCACCATACACTCCATGCATTGCCGGAAAGGCAACATTAATTGAAATCTCTTTTTTTGAAAAAATTCCTTCTTCTTTAAATACCATTTCTTTCCCCATCTTATCCGTGGAAAGCGAGTATGTTGGAAGTGATCCGAGTTTCTTCTCATAATTAGGATCTTTGAAAAAATCAATATTTCCAAGTTCTTCGGATATATACCACCTCCCCTCTTTTGAGATATAAATAGGAACTGTTGTGTATCCGAGATTTTTCAAACCTGCGATTACAAGTCCCGCGGTAACAATAGAGACGTCGTGTTCTGGGGAACGCGAACCAAAAAACACTCCTATTTTTGTATCAGTTTCAATTGCCATATAGACTTATGGTAGCCCGTTACCTTCTATTGAGCAAACTTATAAATAATTTTCCGCCGCATCATTCTGGAAGAGCACCACGTCTCCTTTTTGAAGTATTTCTTCCTTGAGTGCCTCTTGTGCTTCTGGTGTTGATTTAAATAGATGAATATTCTCTTGAGAGAACCCCTCTCTTAGAAGAGTGTCTCGTATAATATGCGTTGCTTCATTCTCGATGAGAATAACAATATCGGCAGCTCTCCTAAGTTTTCGTCCTATCTCTGTATGAACCTCCTCAGTCCTCTCTCCCATCTCGACAAGACCTGGGGTGATATATATCTTTCGTCTATCAGGAAACCGTTGAAGAACCTTGAGTGCTTCTTCTACTCCTTTTGGATTTCCGTTGTATGCATCATCAATATAAAGAACTCCATTTAGTTCACTAGGGTTAAGTCTGTGTGGTGCAGGAGATACCTGACTAATCCCTGCCTTTACCGTTCCCACCGACACCTCGAGTTTTTGTGCAACACATAATGCCGCTGCTGCATCCAAGGCAATGTATGAAGCAAGAAAGCGAGAAGAAAATATTCCATAATCTTCCTCTCCTTTAAGTTTGAATGATATAGTCCCGTTCTCTTGAGGGTTAATTCCAGACGCTTGTATATCTCCGCCGGTAGTCCCAAACCATTTGACTTCTTGATCATTACGAATGAAACGAGGTGCATTTTCACGAACACGTTTATCATCGTGGTTGAGAACAACAAATGTATCCTTGGGCGCGTGTTTCACTATTTCAAATTTGGTCTGAATAATATTCTCCATACTTCCCTGCCGCTCCAGATGTGCTTCATTAATCCCAACAAGAATCACGATCTCTGGCGCAACAAGGTCTACTAGTTCTTTTATCTCCCCCCGTCCGTAGGCACCCATCTCTACAACGTATACATCAATGTCTTCTGAGAGTTCGCTAAGGATCTGTCTGGAGATTCCAAGGGGAGTGTTCTTGCTCTTTTTGGTTTTGAGCACATTAAATTTCCCGGAAAGTGCCGCGGCCACAACCTCCTTCATTGTTGTCTTTCCATAGCTTCCGGTTATACCAATAACGGTAAGGTCATGTGAAAGTGTTTTAAGTTTCTTTTGTGCTTTTTTTGTAATGCGACGCTTTGCATATCGATCAACAGGAAGTGCGAGAAACATAAAGAGGGACAGAAGAAGAAAGAAGAAGTATGAGAAGAAGAAAAACATTAAAACTGCAATCAAAACCTGCAAGAAGAGTCCGAGGGAAGGAGTGAGAAACGGTATGAAGACAATTAGGATGCCGGCTAATACGGATATTGCGGTAAGAATCTTCAGCTTAGGAGTCCATGTAATGCCAAGACGTAATCTTGCCCGTGCATGAAACAGGGACTTGAAACTCACTGGAATAAATCGAGAAAGGGTGTAGTTCTCAAGTTGAAAGAGATATATGTAATATCGAATATGTGTAAATGGATTGAATGTCATGACTCCTTCTCATTAGATGTTTTCTTTATAAACGCGACTATCTCTTGTCCAAACCGCCCCGGTTCATCAAGAAAACTTGTGTGACCTGCTCCTTCAAATATAACGAGTGTTGAGTTTGGGATTCTCCGTTCCATGGTATGTGCAACTGAAAGAGGGGTCTCTGTATCTCGATCCCCCCAGATAATGAGAGTTGGACAAGATATCTTAGGGAGTAGTTCACGAAGATCTTCTTCGATTATTCTCACAAAGGTCTCTTTAAGCTTTGGGGTAGCAAGATAGTCTTCTGCACCAAGTTGTTGATAGATGCGACGACGGAGTCCTTCAAGTGGAAACAGGAGAAATATTGGCTTTACAGTCTTTGCCAATATCTTTTTCCAGGTAAGACCTTTCTCGACACGAATCCCGGCTGCATCCACAAGAACCAATTTACTGAGTATCTTTTTTTCTTTTGCAGCAATCTTTATTCCGATACGCCCACCAAAAGAATGTCCGATGAGAACAGGATCTAATAATCCTAAGCGTTTGATACACGCCTCTACAACTGCGGCATATTTATCAATAGAGAAAACTTCTTTAGGAAGGTCGGATTCACCAAAGCCAGGAAGATCAATAAGGTAGAACGTAAATCCACCCTCTTTGAACGCTCTAAGTGTCAGTTCCCATACACGAGACGAACTTCGCCATCCGTGGAGAAATACAAGCGGCGGCAAAAAAGTGTTCTCTCCAATATGTTCATAGAATCGAACTGGTTGATCTTCGACCATGATTGTGCGTGCACGAAGATTGTTCATAATGTTACGTTACTTCTCTTTACCTCTCCTGTCCAGAAAACTTTGCAAGATAAGTGCAGCAGCAGATGCATCAAGATGAGTAGTGTTTGATCTTGTTCGTCGTGCCTGTACGGTTGTATAAAATTCGGGTTCAAAGTGAATAGATGCATCTGTTTTTGATTTAAGATTTTTTACAAAAATCTTTATTTCTTTCATGACCGGATTATCTTTCTGTTGGAGTGTTTGTGATTTGCCAACCACTACCTCATCAACTTTTCTTTCTTGGATCTTTTGCTGTGTTTGTTTTATAAGGTCACCAGTGTTTGGTATTACCTCATCTGGAAATGCCACCTTCCCCTCATCATCTGAGAATGCAAATCCTACTTTTTTTGTGCCATAGTCGATACCTAAATATTTCATGTCTCCAGTATTAAAGAAGAGACGATGAAAGGCAAGCGTGATATTATACGAAGCATGGAAGCATTCATTGAACAAAATGCGCTGCTCATACTCCTAATTATCCTTTGGACACTTCCTTGGAAAGGATGGGCACTATGGTTGTCTGCACGTAATTACCACCGCGGATGGTTTGTTGTGATCTTAATCACCAGTACACTTGCTATTCTTGATATAATCTATATATTCTTTATTGGTCGTCCTGGGTATGAAAAACTGCAGAAGGAAAATTAAATATAAGGAGGGGTGGCAGAGTGGTCGAATGCACTGGTCTTGAAAACCAGAGTGTCGATAAGGCACCGTGGGTTCGAATCCCACCCCCTCCGCCAATTGGGAAATGAATGGTTTGGCTCGCCCTCTGCGAGGGCTCGCCAGCCGATTTTAAGCGCAAATTGGAATTTTTTATCTTTCAAAATGAAGTTCGAGCCGATATTTTTTAGAAATGCTCGGATTTTTAGATTTTCGGGTTCCGATAATAGAATTTTGGCTTGGCTACTGGCTAAAATCATTTCTTTCATCGGTTCGAGCCAATTATTTCCTTTTTGTTCAAAATCTTTAATATGCTGTTGAATGTCTATCTTCTCATTGAGAAGTTTTTGTTTTTTTAGTTGGTATTCTTCCGGCTCAATGCCTTTTCCGTCGATAAACAGATCAAGCAAGTTTTCAGCTTTGTTTTCAATCTCGGTCTTTTTCTCAACGAGATTTTGAACATAAATTTTCGTTTCCGCTTTCGCCTGTTCTTTTTCTTTCTCTATTTCAGCAAGCATATTATTTACCCAGTCATCAGGCAAAGAAACTTTTTGGATAACTCCTTTCATCTGTTCAACAAGATTTTCTTCCCGCAAATATTTTTCATCGCACTTTTGCTTTTTCTTGGTGCAACGGTAATAGTGGTGTCCTTTTTGTTTTTCGGCAGTAATGAGGCAGTCACAATTTCCGCATTTCATAAGTCCAGAAAAAGCAAATTCGTGTTTTCGCTTGCGTTTCTTTTTTCCTCGGTTGCTCATTACCTGTTGAACAGAATCAAAAAGTTTCTTGGAAATAATTGGCTCATGTGTTCCGTCATAAATTTCACCGTTGAAATAAAACACGCCGTAATAAATATGATTTTGAAGCAGACGCTGGACACAGGAAACAGATAGAACATTGCTTTTGTAGCTTTTTAGCCCCGTTTGTTTCAAAACAAGAGCAAGAGCTTTTAAGGTATATTCGCCAGTCGCATAAAGTTCGAAAGCTTTTCTGATGAGCGGTGCTTTTTCGCTATCAATATCAATCGCCCTTGTTTTGGGATTGTTGGAATATCCAAGCGGGGCAAAGCCTGGCCAAATGCCTTTTCGCAGTTTCGCCCGATGACCTCGTTTAATATTTTCGCTTAAATTGTCGATGTAATATTTGCTTTGGCCAAAGGCAATGTTCATCATAAATTTCCCTTGTGGCGTTGAGTCAAACCAAAATGTGGGAAATTTTAAATCTTTAATCTTTCCTGTGTCTAGTAAATAAATGATTTTTCCTCCGTCGATTGAATTTCTAGCCAGTCGGTCAGGATGCCAAGCCAAAATTCCTTGGGCTTCGCCTTTTTCAATCCGATCGAGCATTTCGCCGAAAACTTTTCGGCCAGGTTCTTTGGCAGTTTTTGCCTCGCTTAGCGAGGCGACGATTTCAAGTTTTTCTTTGGCGGCAAATTCTTTTAATTCAGAGATTTGAGATTCAATACTCAAAACCTGTCTTTCTTCGCTGTCGGTTGATTTTCGAGTGTAAATAAAGTATTTCATATTTCTTCCTTAAAAATTAAAAATGAAAATTCGGGAAGCCCGCTTTTGGCCAGCCCCGCGAGTTTGCGGGGCAAAGATAAAAAATTCCAATTTGCGCTTAAAATCGGCTGGCGAGCCAAACCATTCATTTCCCAATTGGCGGTGTGCGTTCGAAAAAATTCGAACTGATTTCGCCCAAAATTTGTAGGGCGGGCGGAATTCCCCCCAAACCCCCTTTCCGCTCGCCAACGGAAGCGACCCTTTCGGATTGGACGGTTTCAAGTTTTTCCTTCCGCACCTGCGGGGCGGAGTTGGCGGCAAATTCTTTACTTGGTAAATTTGAAGGTGGCTAAAATTTCTTCAAATTTACTTTGAGATAAAGTTTTTATATCTGAATTCCAAATTGCAAGCCCTTTAAAATTACCGCCGCTAGGTAGATTTACTAGGGCACCACCATTAGGCCCCGGATTTATTGTTGGGCCTTCTTCGTTTCGTTCCTCAACATAACTATCTCCGTTCACGATTAGAATTTTTTGCCCGTCAACATTTAGTATTTTGACTGGTTCTACTAACCATTTTTTACCCAAGGCCATAAGATGATAGTACTTGCCAGATTCGCTCAAATATTTAACAAAATCTAAGAAATATCCAGAACGACCAGCCGTAAAATCTTCTGTAATTCCTCCAATCGAGAAAGCTTTATTATTCTGAAAACCACCAGTATATTTTTTTGCTTCACTATTGGCCATGGAAATACTGAAATCACCATATTCGCTTGGATATTTAAAGCTTATGCCGATTTCTTTATTCTCGTAAGTCTTCCAACCTGCTATTTCATTTTGGTCTATAGGAGTAGGAGTTGATGAGGGCAGAACTATTTCGGCTTGTTTTGTTAAAGTATTGATTTGATTTTGAAGTGTAGATATTTGATTATTAAGTTGTGCTTGCTTTACTGAATATGAGTTATTCAATACCAAATATACAATCACTCCCATAATCACGGCTCCTATTATAGAGCTTAAAATTCCTACAAAAATCAAATTTTTCATCTTACGTCCGTTTTTTTCTTCCGCTTGATTAAGTTGTTGTTGATTTGTTTCTTGTTCCATCTTTTGATAGTATTGTAGTAAGTATGATTATTACTTCCACTGCAATACTATCAAATAAAACGAAAGTAGTCCAATTAAAAATGAGGGGAGCCCGCTTTTGGCCCAAAATGAAGTTCAAGACGATATTTTTACAGGTTCTTTGGCAGTTTTTCAATCCGAAAGGGTCGCTTCCGTTGGCGAGCGGAAAGGGGGTTTGGGGGGAATTCCGCCCGCCCTACAAATTTTGGGCGAAATCAGTTCGAATTTTTTCGAACGCACACCGCCAATTCACATTGCTTCGCTTTTAATTTGTTAGAAAATGCTACAATAAAGGCATATGACAAATGGGTCCTTTGAATGGCAAGCACACGAATATGAACACTCAGAGAAGACCACTGACTGGTTTTGGGTTGTTGGTCTTATCGCAGCAACACTAGCTGTGATTGCTATTCTTATGCAAAATCTCCTCTTTGCGCTTCTAATTATTATCGCAACTATTGCCTTACTCCTTCTTGCGGTACGGAAGCCAAGAGTGATTCGATTTGAAATAAATGAGAAAGGAGTGGTGGTAGACGAGCTCCTCTATCCCTTCTCAACCCTAGAGTCCTTTTGGGTAGAAGATAGATTTTTTAAAGACAAGCTGATTATAAAATCACAAAAGCCACTCATGCCGCTTTTAATAATTCCCCTTGAAGGAGTGGGTCCCGAAGAAACACGGCAGATAATGCTTCAGTTTCTTCCCGAAGAAGAACAAGAAGAACCTCTTTCTCATTCTCTTATGGAGCGACTCGGTTTTTAATTGTGTCCCCGGCAGGACTCGAACCTGCAACCTCTTCCTCCGCAAGGAAACGTTCTATCCAATTGAACTACGGGGACAGTTCTTTAGGCAGATATGAGTATAGCCCCCGAGAACTCGAGAGTCAAAAATAAATGACGTCCTCCCCGCACTGAAGTGTAAGATTTCCTGGTATAAAAAAACACCCCTCGAGTTTCAAGGGGTGTTTTATATATAAAATAGATTTGTGTTTAGCTGTTCTTTGCCTTTACAACAGCTTTTGTGATACGTGACTTGTAGCGTGCAGCGGTGTTTTTGTGAAGGAAGCGCTTTGCAGCCTTATCAATAGCCTTGTATGCGACTGGAAGCTTCTCTTCTGCAGCAGAAATGTCTCCGGCATCAATTGCCTTCCGCACACTCTTTATCGCCTCTTTCATAGCACGACGCAGGCGGTCATTGTATGCCCGCTTGTTTTTGTCTGAGCGAAATGCTTTTTGTGCTCCTGTAGTATTTGCCATAGCGAGAGTACTTTAGCAAAAATAGGCGGAATGTAAAGCATTTGTACTTGCTTAACACCTCACTATCCTCGATACTGGAATATATATGATAGGACACCTACAAGGTACATGCATATTCCTCAGTGAGGAAAGAACGATAATTGACGTTAATGGTGTGGGTTATGAAATATCTGCGCCCACCCGCACATTAGCAAATCTTTTAATGGATAAAGAAGCAGAATTGTGGATACACACCGTAGTGCGTGAAGATGCGCTTGATCTCTATGGATTTGATACACTTGGTGAACGAGATTTTTTTGAACTCCTCCTCGGGGTCTCAGGAATTGGTCCCAAATCAGCATTAGGTATCATATCAATTGCACCAACAGATACACTTCGCTCTGCTATCGCCTCAGACGACACTTCATATCTCACTAATGTCTCGGGGATTGGAAAGAAGACAGCAGAGAAAATAGTGCTTGAGCTGCGAGACAAGATGGGTACTATTGCAACTGAAGAGGGTGGAAGAAAAGAAGAAAAGGAGGCGCTCGAAGCCCTTATCTCTCTCGGATACTCCTCCAAGGAGGCACGAGAGGCACTTAAAGAGGTGCAGGATGACACACAAAGCACAAATGAAAAGATACGCGCTGCTTTAAAAACACTTGGATCATGACACCAAATCAACTAATTGAAACCGTATTGCGTGTTGCAAAAAAGATTATTCCTCGATCTGTTTTTAAAAAAGTGCAACCGTTCTATCACGAAACTCTCGCGTTTATAAGTGCAGTGATATTCCGATTCCCCTCTCGAGATATACGAGTTGTTGCGGTAACAGGAACAAAAGGAAAGACCTCAGTTACCGAATTTATCAATTCTATTTTCGAGGAAGCGGGGTACAAAACGGCGGTATTAAACACGATTCGCTTTAAGGTTGATACGGAAGAGCGTCGAAATAAATTTAAAATGTCAACGCCGGGACGTGGTTTTGTACAACGCTTCTTAAGAAAGGCCGTCGCAAAAGACTGTGATTGGGTCATTATGGAGATTACAAGTCAGGCGGTTTTACAGGCACGCCATAAGTACATAGAACTTGACGCTCTTGTTTTTACCAACATCTCCCCTGAACACATTGAGGCACATGGATCATTTGCAAACTATCTTGATGCAAAACTTGAAATTGCCCGCGCATTACGAGCATCTTCTAAAGAAAAGAGGGTGATTGTTGCTAATACAGATGATGAGCATGGTCAGGACTTTATCAATACCGCTGGTACAAAGAGCGTCGAGGTGAAGATTGGGAATGCAGAACCGTATGAACTTAAAGATACCGGCTCCAGCTTCACATTTAGAGGAGTAGAGATAAAGACACATTTCCCTGGTCTTTTTAATATATACAACATGCTCACAGCAGCAGAGTTTGCTTGTTTTCATGAGATATCACTTGGGAGTATCCAGCGCGCTCTCGAGGGACAAAAGGACATCCGCGGACGACTTGAGTTGGTAAATCCAGATGACTCCTTTGAAGTATATGTCGACTACGCACACACTCCAGATTCGCTTGAAAAGGTGTACCAGGCATTCCCCGAAAGACGAAAAGTATGCATTCTCGGAAATACTGGTGGAGGTAGAGATACATGGAAACGTCCTGTTATGGCACGTATTGCCGAAAAATACTGCGACTCTATTATCCTTGCAAATGAGGATCCATATGATGAAGACCCTCAAAAAATAGTAGATGAAATGTATGAAGCAATTGAAAACAAAGAGAAGGCACGTATCATCCTTGATCGCCGAGAAGCAATACATACCGCTCTAAAAGAAGCTCGTGAGGGGGACGTGGTTCTTATCACCGGAAAAGGAACTGATCCATACATAATGGAAGCAGAGGGCAAAAAGACACCATGGGACGATGCGAGTGTAGTACGAGAGGAGATGGAGAAAATAAAAAAAACCTCCGAGGAGGTTTAGGGGTGGTAAAGAACAGTGCGCGCAAGCACTTTTCGAACACGCTCTTCTTCCT
>JBBDUG010000039.1:68212-73251 GCA_040904025.1 Minisyncoccota bacterium | reverse complement strand
TCTTCTTCTATCCCCTCCACTTCATTTCCAAATATATACGTCACTGATTCAGGTTCTGAGAAAACAGTATAATCCACAGAATCGGGAGATTGCTCTACCGCAATAACCCGGCCATCTTTCTTAAGGTTTGAGATGAGAGTTTGTATATCGTCAGATTTCTCCCACTCGATCATATCTTCTGCACCGAGTGCAACTTTTGCGAGATCTTTTCTTTTTCGTCCGAAACGATCTATGGGAGCCGGGGTATATCCCGAAAGGTATATCTTTCTCACCCCCGCACCTTCAGCGGTACGGAAGATTGATCCGACATTATGTGCACTTCGAATATTATGAAGTATGAGTTTGCGCATGTTTAAGACTTGAAAAAGGAGGTATGATAGTTGATACTTAATATATGCTTAATATATTCCCCGAGTTCTTAATTCCCTTTCTTGCACCCACAATACTCCGCATAGGAGTTGGTGCAACTCTATTTTTAGATTCAAGCGCTGATCTTCGAAAATACTCAAAAAAGAAACCTGTTGAGATAGGTACCTCCGCACTTCTTTTAATTGCGAGTATTCTTTTGATCATTGGGCTTGCAACTCAACTTGCCGCACTTTACATCTTTATCGACACAATTGTGCGCTTGGTGAAATCAAAACACCGTAGAAAAGGTAGGAGTCGAGCCTTTTATATCCTTCTTGCAGTAGCGTCTCTCTCGCTATTTGTCTCCGGTGCTGGTGCTATAGCCATCGACATACCGCTCTAATTTTTGTATGATACCGCAGACCGCCCATAGCTCAGCCTGGTAGAGCAGCTGCCTTTTAAGCAGACGGCCGTAGGTTCAAATCCTACTGGGCGGACACGATTATTCTCTATTCTCCTTTGAGGTTTAAAATAAACTTCTCGATATGTGTTGTTAGTTCTCCAGCCCCCCTTCGTGCCTCATGATATCGTTCGATAAGATTGCGTGAGAGCGCATGGAGCTCTTCTATTGTATAGTTTGAAGCTCCTTTTCTTGCCTTGTTGTATACAAACGCTTTCATACCTGCCTCATTTGCACTCTTTGTAGATGAAGCAACAATCATAGACTTTAACTGCCAGAAGAGAAGTCCATGTATTTCTTCTGGTAATTTCCCTTCGCTCCATGCACGATTAAGTTCATTCCATGCTTTTTTTATATCTCGTCTTCCCACTGCATCGGAGAGACCAAATGGTTTATATTCTTTCTCTTTAGATATCTTTTTATTAAACTCATACACGCTATACGCGTGTTTCTCAAGCTTATCAACTTCCTTCTTTTTTAATGAGGGTTCGTGAAGGATAAAAACATTTTCAGATTCACCTATCTCCTTACAAGAGGCCATAGCAACCTCCTTCCCCTCTTTTGAGGAAAATACTCTATCGAGCACCACAATATTCTTGCGTTCAAAGAGCCCTTGCCCTCCCAAAAGTTCCTCAAAACGTGCGGGGTCAAATGTCTCATCGTTAAGCTCGAACATTTCAGCATCCGGGCGCTTCTTTTGCAGCCCAACAAGTGATGCGGTGAGTTTCTTTCGGGTCTTTCTAAAATCTGTGCCGTAGATGACGATAAGCATTGCTAGGTTGTTAGTGGTGTTAGTTCACCCCAATTAGGACCGACTTCGGCCTCTGCAATAAATGTGATACCCTTTGTTTCTTTTTTAGGGACGATGCTTTCCATAATCTCTTTGATTTTTCTTCCTACCTCTTTCTTCTTTGTCGAGCGTATCTCGTATACAAGTTCATCATGTACTTGGAGAAGAAGTCGAACATCATTCTCTAATCCTTCTTTTTGTATGTAGTCATCCACCTTAACCATCGCCAACTTTATTACGTCTGCTTGTGTCCCTTGAATTGGAGCATTAATTGCCATACGCTCCGCCTGCGCTTGTATATAACGAGCTTTTGATCGAATACCCGAGAAATATCTTCGACGTCCAAAATAAGTTTCTGTATAGCCATTCTTCCGCGCATCTTTCTTTACCTTCTCTATCCATTCAGCAAGCTCTGAGAATGACTCGAAGTATTCATCTAGATACTGGCGCGCCTGCTTCTGTGTTGTTCCCTCTCCGAGGTTTGCCTTTAGTGCATTAACTCCCATCCCATAGAGGATTCCAAAGTTAATTGCCTTTGCATGCGATCTCTGTGCTTTTGTCACACTATCCTCCGGGACATCAAAAACCTCAGATGCTACAGATGCATGTACATCTCGTCCTTCTTTAAAGATTGCGAGAAGCTTGTTATCTCCTGAGAGCACTGCGGCAATACGCAGTTCTATTTGTGAATAGTCGAATGCAACCAGTGAAAAGTCATCTTCTGCAACAAATCCATTACGAATTCTTCTACCGAGAGCTGTCTTTATCGGAATATTCTGTAGATTGGGATTCTGTGATGTCATCCGACCTGTGGTTGTCCCATCTTGGAGAAATTCTGCATGAAGTCTCCCGTCGTCTTCTATGAGTTTAGGTAGCACATCTATGTATGTTGAGAGGAGTTTTTGGAGTTCTCTATATTCAAATATGCTTTGAATAATAGGGTGTTCATCTTTAAGTTTAAGTAATTCCGATTCAGCTGTAGACCGCTGTCCGGTAGATGTTGTTTTTATCCCCGATGTTGAGAGCTCGAGTCGATCAAAAAGAACCTCAGAGAGCTGTTTGGGAGAATTTATATTAAATTCTTCTCCTACATGATCCCAGATTTGTTTTTCTATCTTTTCAAGTTTCGCATGATATTCCTTTGAGAGTCCTTTGAGATACTCAACGTCAAGTGCAATCCCTGTTTTCTCCATTTTTTCAATTATAGGAATCAGTGGGAGTTCTATGTGATCATATACCCACCTCAGATCTTTCTCTTTGAGTTCTTTTAGTATTTTCTCTTTTGCCTCTTCAAATGAATTTGTATTTGCGTATCCGAGTATATCTTCAAGTGTGGGATGTGTTTTCTCAGAATCGACAAGCCATAGCGCTATACCGATTTTGCGTATCTCATAGTCATCGACATCCGGTTTCTCCTCTTTTTGTTCTTTGGTAATGTCTTCAAATTGGCTTTCAAGCCTATTTATAAGGCTACCGAAGTCGAGGGTTTTAAAGAATGAGATCACTTTGTGAGGATCAAAATCTTCACGCCAACTAGTCTCGGGGAGTGAGAACTCAAAGGGTACATCACAATGGATAGTTGCGAGTGTTTTTGAGAACCGTGCCTCCTCTTCACCCTCTTCCAGAAGCCCCACAATACGCTCACTTATCCCATCGAGCTCTAATACTTTTTCTCGGTTTTTCTCTATAGCTTCATATATCTCGTCCATATCACCAAGAGAGGTAATGAGAGTTGTAGCTGTTTTCTCCCCCACTCCCTTGACCCCGGGAATATTGTCCGAAGGATCACCTCTGAGCCCTTTGTAGTCAGAGAGATACTCGGGATCAAATCCAAAGCGATCTCGTACTGCTTTTTTGTCGTATATAACCGTATCCTTAATCCCCCGCCTGAGGGTATACACTTTGACTCCTCCTCCATCAACAAGTTGGAGGGTATCCATATCACCAGAAGCGATAATTACTTCGATACCCTTACGATCTTTTAGTTTTTTGATGATAGTTCCAAGAAGATCATCTGCTTCATACCCTTCTCGTTCATACCATGGGATTCCAAAGGCATCGAGAAGGTCTCGAGAGCGTATGATCTGTGCTTTAAGCTCTTCGTCAGTCTTAGCTCTCCCCGCCTTATACTCCTTGTACATCTCTTTACGAAATGTTGGTTTAGGAAGATCAAAGCAGGCAGCAATATAGTCGGGGTTTAACTCATCGATAATCTTAAGGAGCATTAAAGAGAACCCGTACAGAGCGCCAGTTGGTTCTCCCGATGCTGTGGAGAAATCAGGGAGTGCATGATATGCACGATGCAGGATTGCGTGTGCATCGAGTAGTACGAGTCGTTTTGTTTCCGTATCATTCATATTCCTTCAATTGTTATATCCCTTTTGCCCTCTTCTTTGTGCTCGAAGTATATGCTCACTATATCAGATGGAAGTATCTCTTCGACTCTTTCAGGCCATTCGAGAAATATGATGGTCTGTGGATCTTCGAGTAGTGTATTGAATCCAAGCGAAAGAAGTTCTTCACCACTCTCGAGTCGGTATGCATCTATATGAATGAGTTGTTTGAATGGTTGACCCTCAAGCTCGTATATTTTTTGTATAACATATGTAGGACTTGTGATGGGCTCTTCAATACCAAAAATACCGGCTATCTCTTGTACAAATGTTGTTTTACCAGCACCTAACTCTCCTTTTAGAACAACAAGTGTTGCTTGTGTATGTGGAGTGAGTTTTTTCACGAGCTTGCGAGCAATCTCACCTAGTTTTTCTCTCTCTGCCCCTTCATATTTCATATGAGCATCGTATCACTCGGGGGGTATAAATTAAAGGAGCCTCACATCTCTCCCGAAGGAAAGGTGTGAGACTCTTTGAAAGTGCGTCGGATGCTAACGGCATCTACCAGGTTCGTAGTATTCGCGACGGAGGAATCCGTTGCAATGCTGCCGTTCCTGGGAGGTCATAACCGCGGAATTTACCCGCTCACCACGTGATGTGCGGTATTCGTACTCCCGGTCGAGACCATCGGTCCGACGAGGCGCGGGACGCCTGTAATCGTAGTAATCTCCGCGATAGGCGCCGCCGTAGTAGCTGGCCGGCCTACGATAGGTGTTATACCCGTACCCGCCGTGGTAACTGCCGGTGGTGGTGGACTGTACCTCGCGGGTAATGTCCACCCTGTTGCCATCACGGTGTTCTTCGTAGGTCTCCGTATACGTGGAGACTGGAATGGTATGCGTGCATCCGGTGAGAATAAAAAGTGCGAGTGTGAGAACAAAAGCTGTCTGCTTCATTTCAGTCTCCGTTGTCTGGTATGGGTTACGGCTTTTTCCTCATTGCTACCTATATTATACCACCACAGAATATATGAGTCAAGTGGTATGTAGGGGTATTTTCAACACCTCATACCATCGTATACAGAAAAAATCGTGTACAATACAACTGT
>JBBDUG010000039.1:66711-68112 GCA_040904025.1 Minisyncoccota bacterium | reverse complement strand
ATTTTCAACACCTCATACCATCGTATACAGAAAAAATCGTGTACAATACAACTGTTAGCAATACACTAAATTTGAACCCGTCTACATGCCCCAGTTCAACGATGCCGAGGAAGACAAGAAAATAGAAGATCTCCACGAAGCAGAAGAGGAGCGTCTTGCACAAATGCTTGCAGATAAGTATGGAGTGAAATATGTGAACCTCATAGGAGTCCCAATCGATCCTGGTGCCCTTAAACTCATCCCGGAGGATGTAGCACGTGAGCGAGAAGTGGCAGCATTTGAAAAGGTTGGAACTCATATCTTTCTTGCAACTCGCTCCCCCGGCAGGGATCTCACAGAAAAAACAGTTAAAGAGCTTGAGCATGAGGGGTTTGAGGTAACACTCTACATCACCTCAAAAGCAAGTCTGGAGAAAGCATGGACACGATATGAAGACATTTCCTTTGCTGAAAAAAGCAAAGAAGGGTTATTGGATGTCTCAAATAAATCAATTGAAGAGTTTTCTCAATCAGCGTCATCGCGTGAATCGGTAAAGAAGCTTGTCGAGGAGGTTGTTGAGATGAAAAAGAAGAATAGAACCACTCGTATTGTTGAGGTAATACTTGCTGGTGCAATTGGACTCAAGGCATCTGATGTTCATATTGAGCCTGAAGAAGACTCGGTAGGAGTACGTATGCGTATTGACGGGATACTTGTACCAATAACAGATATAACAAAAGAAACATATAATCTTCTTCTCTCACGTATAAAACTACTTTCGGGGATTAAATTAAATGTAAATACCACAGCTCAGGATGGGCGCTTCACCATCGAGATTGGCGATCGCACACTCGAAATTCGTAGCTCTACCCTCCCAGGTGCATACGGCGAATCAATTGTCATGCGTCTTCTTGACCCAGAGACAATTGCTGTAGAGCTGGAAACGCTTGGTATGCGTCCAAAGCTTCTAGAGTTCGTGAAAAAAGAATTAAGTAAGCCGAACGGTATGATTCTCAACACTGGTCCGACTGGGTCCGGAAAGACAACCACACTCTATGCATTTCTTAAACAAATATACCAAGAAGGAACCAAGGTTATCACCATTGAAGACCCTATTGAATATCACATAGATGGTATTACCCAAACTCAGGTAGAGCCCGAAAAGGATTACACATTCCTCTCCGGGCTCACCTCAGCGCTCCGACAGGACCCTGATATCATCATGGTCGGTGAGATTCGTGATGAAGAGACTGCAAAAACAGCAATCCACGCCGCTCTCACCGGCCACCTTGTTTTCTCCACCCTCCACACCAACACGGCGGTAGGAACATTCGCCCGCCTTATCGACCTTGGGGTAAGTCCCGACATTATTGGATCCTCGATAAACTTCACAATGGCACAACGTCTTGTTCGCACACTCTG
>JBBDUG010000039.1:48252-66611 GCA_040904025.1 Minisyncoccota bacterium | reverse complement strand
GGCATGGAGAGGACTCGGACCAGGACACACTCGAGACAATGCACTACCTCAAAGAGGTTATTGCTTAGAGATTTATCTACTCGATATGTCCAAAAAAGAGAAAAGACGCAGGACAAGAACGTAGTGTACTGCATCTCGATACTGGAGGTAATTTAGCATAATACTTGATTTATGTCAAGAGATTTAGCACAGTCCAAGGAACCTGAGGAACGGTTAACCAACCTCGACTCTACACTCCGTCCAAGGGAGTGGGATCATTACGTGGGACAAAAAACCATCAAAGAGAATCTGCGTATCCTTCTTTCAGCCGCTCAGGAGCGCGGTCACGCCCCCGAACACATCCTTTTCTATGGTCCCCCGGGGCTTGGTAAGACCACACTCGCCCACCTCATCGCACGTGACATAGATGCGCAACTAAAAACCACTTCTGGCCCAGCAATTGAAAAGGTGGGGGATCTCGCTTCTGTCCTCACCAACCTCTCTCCGGGAGACGTTCTTTTTATCGATGAGATTCATCGATTAAATAAAGCGATTGAAGAGGTGCTCTATCCCGCAATGGAATCGCGTAATTTAGATATAATTATTGGCAAAGGGCCTTCAGCCCGTACTATACAGCTCGACCTCCCTCCTTTCACACTCATTGCGGCAACCACACGTGTGGCACTTCTCTCCTCTCCACTTCGTTCCCGTTTCTCTGGTGGAGTTTTCCGCCTTGATTTTTATTCAGAAGATGAAATTGTTGATATTCTCTCGCGTTCAGCAGATATTCTCGGTGTAGATGTGGACGAAGGGGCTTTGGAGGCCATCGCCACACGTAGCCGATTCACTCCTCGTACGGCAAACTACTTTCTTAAACGCTGCCGTGACTATGCACAGGTAAACAAAACATCCCTTAATATTAATGCGGCACAAAAGGCCCTACAACTCTTAGAGGTGGATGAAATGGGCCTCACCGCATATGATCGAACTATTTTAGAGACAATTATTGATAAGTTTGGTGGAGGTCCTGTTGGGCTTGGTACACTTGCCGCATCAATTGCGGAAGATAAAAGCACTATTGAAGAGGTACATGAACCATATTTAATGCGTATCGGCTTCCTTGAACGTACACCTCGCGGACGTATTGCCACAAAAAATGCATTTGATCACTTAGGATTTGATATTCCTGAGCAAAATGAACTCCTTTAAGTTGAGAAGTGTATATTGAGTGCGTATAATGCCCAGCGTTAATGTTATATAAATATGTCAGGTCATAATAAGTGGTCAAAAATAAAACATAAGAAAGCGGCGGAGGATGCACGTAAGTCTAAGGTTTTCTCAAAACTTGTCCGCCTAATCCAAGCTGAGTCACGACGGTGTAGTGGTGATCTTTCTGATCCTGGACTCCAGTCAGCAATCGAGCAAGCAAAGAAGGAAAATATGCCAAAGGATAATATTAAACGTGCGATAAAGCGCGGAGCTGGAGGCGAAGCTGGTGACGAAGAGTATGTTATCTACGAGACATATGGACCTGGTGGTGTAGCTGTTGTTATAGAAGCTTTAACTGATAATAGAAATAGGACTGCGCCTGAATTACGACATCTTCTTTCAGAGCTTGGATATGAACTTGCAAATCCAGGTTCTGCAACATGGGCATTTTCAAAAGAAGGCAGTGAGTGGAAGGCAAAAAGTTTTGCACCTATTAGTGATGGGGATGAAGAAAAACTTGAGAAGTTAATTGAAGCCCTTGAGGATCATGATGATGTACAAAAAGTGTATACGAATATGGAGAGCTAGAACTGATATACTGTACTCATGCGCATATTAGCCCTCGACCCCGGATACGAACGCCTTGGTATTGCTCTTATTGAGCAGATAAATAGAAAAGAGACTCTTCTCTACTCCGATTGTTTCCAAACTAAATCCTCCCTCACCTTCCCAGAGCGACTTCATCTCCTTGGAGAGGAGTTAGAGAAGCTATTCCAAGAGTATGAACCTGAAGTCCTTGCAATAGAGAAATTGTATTTCAACTCCAACCAAAAAACAGCTATGGCTGTCTCGCAGATGCGGGGCATGGCTATTTATCTGGCAAAAAAGTACAAAATGGATGTCTTTGAATACACACCGGGACAAATAAAAAGTGCGGTAACAGGTTATGGAAAATCTACTAAAAAGCAGATTATAACAATGGTTCCCAAACTTATTTCTGTTGAAAAAGATATAAAATATGATGATGAATTTGATGCAATCGCAGTGGGATTAACCTGTTTTGCATCAGAGCGATTTTAAAAGTAAAAAGTACTAATCATAAGTTTATCCACATAATAAATATTTTCTCTTGCAAAGAATTTCCCTTGTGGTAAAAAGAGGGCACTCCGAATAAAACGCTCGGAGTCTGTCGCGAAATCCGCGACTTCTTAGTCACTTTCTAATCTAATATTTCTATGATGGATTACGATGAGGACTTCGACCTCGATGAGGAAGAAGTAGATGATGATGACGACTTCGACGTAGACGAAGATGATGATCTCGACCTCGAGGATGATATGGATGACGATGAGGATGATGAGGACGATGAGGATGATGATCTCGACCTCGAGGATGACGAAGACTATTAAGAAAAACCCCGCCTAGCGCGGGGTTTTTCTATTCAACCTCTATTTTAAGAAATCTCCGTTTTCCTACCTTTACCGTTAGTGGTTTCTCTATCTTATAATTATAATCTGTAATTTTTTTATCTGTATCCATGTTGGTAATAGCTCCGTCATCTACCAAACGCCTGAATTGATTTTTTGACGGCACAACATCATTATCATTCAAAATATCGCCGAGTTCTGTACCAGAGGTAATAGATACTGTTTCAATGTCATCAGGAATCCCCCCTTCTTTAAATGTGGAGATAAATTCTTCTTGTGCTTGCTCTGCACGCTCCTCTCCATGATATGTTGCAACGATCTCTCGCCCCAACCTCATTTTTATATCACGAGGATTTTCTCCAGACTCAAGTGAATCTGTTATTTGTTGTATTTCCTTTGTTGATATATCTGTACAGAGTTCAAACCCGGGAACTATCATCTCGTCAGTCCAACTCATAACTTTTCCAAACATCTCTTGTGGCTCATCGGTAAGGGTCACCATATTCCCCTCACTCTTCCCCATTTTCTTGCCAGTTGGATCAACAAGAAGCTTCATACCAATAACAAACTTATCTTTTTCCTTCATCTGTTTGAGAAGTGTGCGTCCAACAAGCATATTAAACACTTGATCATTCCCCCCTATCTCCCCGTCTACATTCATTGCAACAGCATCATACCCCTGCATAAGCGGGTACAAAAATTCGTGTAAATAAATAGGACGCTCATTATCTACACGTCGACGAAACATATCTCGTTTAAGTAACTCTTGTACGGTAAGGTGATGTGCGGCTTCGACCACATCTTCAAATGTGAGCGAGTCAAGCCATTCAGAGTTATGCCTTAACTCCACCGCGTTCTCTCCCTCAAAATCAAGGAAGAGTGCTGCCTGCTCTTTATATGTCTCTGCGTTTTTTAATACTTCTTCGCGGGTAAGAGATTTGCGTACTTCATCTTTTCCACTCGGATCCCCGATCATCGCGGTAAAGTCACCAATTAGGAGTATTATCTTGTGCCCAAGCTTCTGAAGGTCGCGAAGCTTCCGTAATATAATAGCGTGCCCCATATGGAGTGATGGGCCAGTTGGATCAATCCCAAGATATATAGTTTGAGGTCCAGAAAGCAACCGTTCTTTAACCTCCTCTTTATCAGGATATATATTCTCGACCCCTCGAGTGAGTAAGATATCTATTTTTGCTTCGTCAACACCATCTGTCATGCTTTAAACTATACCGCGAAGTGTGATTTCTTCAAACTAACCTGTTATTTAAAGCTGTTATACGGTATACTTGAGGCCATAAAAGCAATGAAATTAGGTGAAAAAACAAAGAGTTTAATAAAAATAGGTGCGATAGGGGCCGCCATTATTGGGGGTGCTCTTCTTGTATGGGCATCTACATTCCAGATTCCCGACCTTTCAGCTTTTAATGATCGCACAATAGTGCAGTCAACAAAAATATATGATCGAACTGGTGAACATCTTTTATATGAGTTCCATGGGGATATAAAACGCACTGTTGTGCCATTTGAAGAGATGTCGCGGCATATAAAAAATGCAACTATTGCTATTGAGGATGAGGATTTTTATAAACATTTTGGAATAAAACCCTCAGCAATTATTCGAGCTGCTTTCTCAAATTTAAAAGAGGGAGATCTTCTTGGGGGACAAGGTGGCTCAACTATAACTCAACAAGTTGTTAAAAACTCACTCCTTACTAACGAAAAAACAATCACCCGAAAAATGAAGGAGTGGGTTCTAGCACTTAAAATGGAGAAGGTTCTTACCAAGGAAGATATTCTTGAAATGTATTTGAATGAAGTTCCATATGGAGGAAATATGTATGGAATTGAAGAGGCGGCTCGACGTTTCTATGGAAAGACCGCGATGGACCTCACACTCGCTGAGTCTGCCTACCTCGCAGCGCTCCCTCAGGCGCCAACATACTTCTCCCCCTATGGGAACAACCGGGACGCCCTTGAAGAGCGTAAGAACACCGTTCTACGCCGTATGCGGGCCCATAATTTCATAACGAAGCAGGAATATAAAGAAGCAATGGAAACTACTGTTGATTTTGCTGAGCCAGGTGCGTACGGAATCTTTGCCCCCCATTTTGTTTTTTATGTTGGAGAGTATATTGAAAAGAATTACGGACCACGCGCATTGAATGAATATGGATTAAATGTAATAACAACACTCGACTATGATCTACAACGACAAGGACAGGAGATTGTAAAGCGACAAGCACTTTCAAATACCACCAACTTCAACGCGCGTAATGCTGCGTTAGTCGCAATTGATCCTAAAACGGGTCAAATCCTTACAATGGTAGGATCACGGGATTATTTTGATGAACAAATCCCTGGAAAATTTAATACTGCACTCGCACACAGACAGCCAGGATCTGCGTTTAAGCCGTTTGTATATGCAACCGCTTTTAAGAGAGGGTATACTCCTGAAACAATTGTATATGATCTTAAAACTCAATTCTCAGTCAATTGTTCAGCAAGTAATCTTACCTCTGAAAACAACTGTTATAGCCCAGTTAACTACGATGGTAATTTTCAAGGCCCTATTACTTTCCGAAACGCCCTTGCGCAATCAGTTAACATACCAGCGGTAAAAGCGCTTTACTTAGCAGGAATGCAGGAATCACTTCGTACCGCGCGAGATATGGGAATTAATAGCTTAGAAGATGTTGAACGATATGGTCTCACCCTCGTACTTGGAGGTGGAGAAGTTTCCCTCCTTGATATGACAAGTTCATATTCAGTCTTTGGGAATGATGGTATTCGTAATCCATACCAATCAATCTTACGTATAGAAGACACGAATGGAGATGTACTCGAAGAATTTAACACTAACCCACGGCGTGCAATTTCTTCTGAAATCGCGCGACAGATCAATGATATTCTCTCTGATAATGATGCTCGAGCTCCAGCCTTCGGCCAAAACTCATACTTACACTTCCCTGGCCAGGATGTAGCCGCAAAAACTGGTACCACAAACGATTATCGTGACGCATGGATTGTAGGATACAGCCCCACAATCTCTGTTGGTGCGTGGGCGGGGAATAATGATAATAGTCCAATGGTAAAGCGTGTTGCTGGTTTTATTATCGCTCCACTCTGGAACGAATTTATGCAAATCGCACTTGAGAAATACCCCACTGAGAATTTTAAAGACCCCCGACCAATAGACGGTGACATAAAACCAATACTACAAGGAGATGCGGCGGCAATGGGAGGTCATCATTCAATACTTCATTGGGTTAACAAAGAAAACCCTCGTGGGTCTATCCCATCAAACCCGTCCTCCGACCCACAATATAGAAATTGGGAATACAGTGTGTCTCGATGGGCTACCAACCGTGGATTTAATAGTGAACCACAAGAAAGCTCCTTTCAAATATCTGGTCTTAACTCTGAATACTCCCTCAATGAAGTGGTAAGTTTTACCCTCTCCCCTTCTAATCTCATCGAGCGGTACGAGGTTAAGATAGATGGAGAACTTATTAACACCTCAGAAGATCCAACGTTCTCATTCACCCCAAATGAGATCGATATTGATTCGGGAAGATACACTCTTAATATTGAAATAACAACAACGGGAGGGGATTTGGTAACACTCCAACGTCAAATTGATATTCTTAATTAACGAATATCTTCTATATTCACCTTCCCCCCTTCATTAATATTTTTAATAAGTGTATTTTTCTTTCTATATATAATTGATCGTGCATTTGAGGGGATACGTAGATAAACAATAGAGTTACGTACGTTAATTTGGTTCTCTTCAAGAGAAATATTACACTCTTCTTTCAATACTTCTACAACACGCTCTTTTATAATCCGAGATTTTGGAATAAGGTGTCTGTATCGTTCGAGAAATTTTTTAAGTGGAGATTCCATATAATCCCTCTATCGATTCATAGACATCACAAGGTAGAGAAAGTTTTCATCCCCCACCCCTTTAATAACCATTGGTTTACCTGATGAAAGCCCGAGGGAGACACTATCTGTTGTTATAGACTGAAAACACTCAATAATGTATCGATAATTAAAACTCATCTCGACCACCTCTCCGTTAATTGCAGCGTCAACCTGTCCTTTATTCTCCCCTACATCACTGTTTGTTGTTTGTATCTCAAACACTTTCTTTTTAGGGTCTATAACTAACGTTATTTGATTAAACTTATCAGCAAAAATATTAGAGAGTTTAAGCGCCCCTTGTAAGTCTTTTTTAAGCATAACAGCCTCTGTGGTATGTTCTTTTGGAATAATTTGTCTGTAGTCGGGGAATACCCCATCAACAACCCGTGAGGTGATATAAACATCCCCTTGCTTAAGTGCGATTTGATTATCAGAAAGATGGAGCTCAACATCATCGCCGGTATTATCAAGGATTTTTAGTATCTCAACAACGTTTTTATGAGGAATAAGAAGAGAAGGAAACTCATCAAGGTTTTTTATTTTCACCTTTTTTTCAGCTAAACGAAATGAGTCGGTCGCAGCAAAAATAAGCTGACTATTCTCTTTGTGGATATACACACTCGCAAGTTCCGGCTTCATACTTGAAGGGGATGCTGTGTAGTAAACAGAATTTAATCCTTCAAGAAACTTAGTTGCAGGAAGTGATATTGCTGTAGCGTCTTCAAGTACAGGAATTGATGGAAACTCATCATGAGAAAGAGTTTTTATTTGAGTTTTGGTGTGATTAGTTGTAACAACAAGAGTTGAGTCTTTAAGTTCAAGAAATACTTTTTTATCATTATATAAACTGGTAAGAAAGTTTTTTAGAATATCAGCGGGAACAGCAACAACGCCCTCTTTATCTGTTTTTACCGAAATACGAACCTCAACTCCAAGATCGAGGTTGGTTGATCGAACGATAAGGGTTGAATTTTTAACAATGAGTAAAACACATTTAAGAACGGGGAGGCTTAAATCTTTTCCAGTAACATTACTCGCAAGTGACACTGCTCTTTCTAATTTTTCTCGAACACATTCAACTTTCATATTGATTATTATTACACACTGTTGAGATTATCTTTGTTTTTTTATCCCAGTTTTCCAGTGTATGTTGATAAGAATTTTTAAATTAAAAACTTATTATTACTATTATTATCTCTGTGTATAGGTGTATAACCATATATAACCCCTCAACATCAACACTAATATATAATTATGTAATTGCACAACTATGTGGATATGTGTGTAAGTGTATTGGAAGAGTTGGTGATAACTAAAAAGATGGTAAAAGAATTAAATATCTATACACATCTAATATCTAACTTTTAAACACCTTCTTCACACACTTCTTACCCACTTTTCAAGGCACTTTTCCCCACCTTTTTCAACATCCTTGTCCGTTACGAAAGAATCGCACGGATCTGGTCAATCTCATGTGAAAGGGTGGAGTTTGATTTTAAGTCTTTTTTAATCTTTTCATATGAGTGGATGACGGTTGTGTGATCTCTCCCTCCAATTTTTTGTCCAATTGTGGGGTATGGAATAGCATAATCCTCTCTGAGGATATACATAATTATTTGTCGTGGAAGAACAATTTCTTTTTTACGAGTCTTTTTATGTATCAACTCCTCGTCTATTGAGTAAAAATTAGCAACACACTTAACCACATCTTTTATTGCCGGAGCTTTCTTTGTCTTTACACTCCCTTGAATAAGCTTCTTTACCTCTTGGAGACTAAGTTCTTTTTGTTTTAACTCACTCTGCATAATAATGGTGTTGAGGGCTCCTTCAAGTTCACGAATATTTGATGCAATTACCTCAGCGAGATGTTCAATAACCTCATCTTTAACAGAAACCCCGGTTTGATCTACCTTTGCGCGTAGAATTGCTATACGGGACTCTTGTTCAGGTTGAGGTATGTCTACTATCATACCCGCACTAAAACGTGACTGGAGTCGGTCCTCGATGTCTGAGAGGTGATTGGGATGAACATCAGAACTAAAGATTATTTGCTTATTACGGTCGTATAGAGTGTTGAAAAGGTGGAAAAGCTCCTCCTGAGTTTTCTCTTTTTTAGAAAGAAATTGGATATCGTCCATTATTAACAGATCGTATTTTCTATACTTTTCTTTAAAAATATTTACCGTATTATTCTGGACCGAGTTAATATAATCAACAGCAAACTTTTCAGAAGTTAAGTAAAAAACTTGTGCAGAAGGATGACTTTCTTTAATTTTATTTCCAACTGCTTGGATAAGGTGTGTCTTCCCTACTCCAGTTTTTCCATATACAAAAAGTGGATTATATGCGCCTCCAAGATTCTTTAAAATTGCTTGAGTTGCTGCATATGCAAGTTCGTTAAACGGCCCGACAATAAAAGAATTAAATGTGTAGCGGGGGTTTAAATTATCATCCTTATTAATATATAAATCACTAAGTGGGAGTCCTCCAGATTGTTGTTTTATTTGTTTTTTAGTTTGCTTCTTTTTATTATCTTGCTTCTTCTCGGCGATGATATATTCAACTCCTCGTACATGTTCGGAGTTTTCTCGAAGTGTTTTGAGTATAAACTTATGATACTTCTCTTTTAGCCATGTTTTTACAAATTCATTAGGAACACCAATATAGACGACGCCGTTTTCCGCGCGAGCGATAAAGGTATCTTTAAACCAGGTGTTGAACGTAGCTTCGGGTACATTAAGTTCCGCCTCGACGAGCACCCGACCCCACATATCCTTACTGTCGATTTCATATGTTTCCATGAGAGGTTCGTGTGCCCCATTATACGCAAAAGATCGGTGTGTAAAAACTTGTGGAAACGGGGTATTTATGTTCACAACCTGTGGACAAGGTGTGTATAGCTTTTTAGAAGATTTTTTTATCTTGTATCTCCCCTCTGCCTATGCTACCGTATGTACGCTTATGTCAACTACATATCAACCAAAAAATAAAAAACGAAAGAAATCACACGGATTTCGTGCTCGTAAGAAGACAAAAGGAGGACGTAAGGTTCTCAAATCACGACGTCGAAAAGGACGATCTAAGCTTTCTGCATAGTAAATTATTATGATTTCTCGAGACCGACGTGTGGATAAACACCTCTTTCATGAGGTGTTTTCCTCTGGAAAAACCATTTCAGGAGAACATCTTTACGTAAAAACACTCCTAATAGATGGGGAGAGTAAATTTTCATTTAGTGTACCGAAGTCGGTTGTAAAAAAAGCGGCTGCGCGTAATTCTTTAAAAAGAAAAGGGTATTCATGTCTTGAAGAAATAATAAAAGAGCCCCCTAAAGGTGTTGTTGTGATATTTTTCTTTAAAAAAGGAGCACAACATCTTACAAAAAAAGAATTGTGTTCTGAGATACGTACACTTCTTACAAAAATCAACAAATAACATACACTAGATGTGATACTATACAGCAATGATTAAAGCCATCTTCTCAACAATTATATACGATCCAATATATAACGCCCTTGTCCTTCTTCTTGATCTTCTCCCTTGGGCAGACATCGGAGTTGTTGTTATTATTCTCACTCTCATTATTAAGTTTATACTCTCCCCTCTCTCTATTAAGGCAGTTAAAACACAACTAGCAGTTAAAGAGATTGAGCCGGATGTTAAAAAGATTCGTGAGAAGTATAAAGATGATCGAGAGACACAAGCAATGAAGATGATGGAGCTTTATAAAGAAAAAGGAGTAAAACCATTCTCAGGGTTTCTTGTACTTCTTCTTCAAATCCCAATCATCTTAGGTCTTTATTGGGTAATTCTTAAAGGGGGGTTCCCTATAGTTGATGAATCTATTCTCTACTCTTTCATCCCTACACCAGAGAATATTAATATGGTCTTCCTCGGCCTTGTTACTGTCTCAAGCGGGAGTATCATTCTTGCACTCCTTACCGGAGTATCACAATTCTTCCAGATGCAGTTGGCTCTTCCAAAAGACGATGATGATAAAGATGATGATTCATTAAAAGCGGGTATGATGCGAAGCATGAAGACGCAGATGCGATATATATTCCCACTATTCGTTGCATTCTTTGCGTACAAACTCACAGCTGCTATTGCTCTATATTGGATAACATCTAACCTTTTTCACATCGGGCAGGAATTATATGTTCGTCGATATGTGAAAGGAGGCACTCCAGAGGAAGTGCCAGCTTAATGTATAAAAAATAAATATTCCTAGAGGCGGAGACTCCAAAGAGATCCGTCTTTTTTATTTCGGAAAATAAGAAACTCATCTTCTTCTATCAACTGCAAGTCAACTGCATCAACAGGATCCTCTTCAAAATCACTCGGTGAAGCAATACGCTCTTCCCTTCCAGTGGCAGTATTTATACGCCAAAAGGAATCATTAAAAGAAATATCTCCTCTATACCATACATCTGGGTATGTACCTCCAGAGAGCGTTTGTGGGACTGCACAGAAGAGGATATTTTCTTCTTCTGTGCTCCAAACACACTTTTCAGCGAGTGTTTTAATACTAAGTTGTGTTGTTTCTCGTTCCCCCTGATTATATACATAAGATGTGATAGTGCCTCTCGAATCACTATAGAAAATAGTATCTAAAGATGGATGGACGAGGGTTGTGAGGCCGTTATGTTCCCCTAAAACACGACTAAGTGTACCAGAAGTGGAAAGGAAATAGAGGTACCCCTCAGCAACTCCAGAAGACTTTGTTTGGAGTGCAATAGTCGCATTGGCAATCCAATCAACATCCCATTTTGAGACCTCTGAGGTAAATATGATCTCCGAAGTGTCATTTAAGAGAGAGTATATAATTCCTTCTGACCCAGTAGTGGTTGTACGAATATAGAAGAGCTCTGCGTTATCCGGGGAGAAATCATATGCGACAATATCATTTGGTAGGAATGAACCAGAAATACGGAATGGGGTTTGATCTTCTTCACCTTCGGTATTTTCAACAAGTGATCCGAGATATGTTCTAAAATTTTCTCGTGCCTCATCGAGGTATTGAAGGATAAGATTTTCTCCATCTGGAGAGAATTTAACCTCTTGAACCCGTGGGATTGTTGTATTTGTGAGTCGTATTATCTCATCGCGGATAAAGGCCTCATATACATGACCTGAATCTCGGCGTATGAGACGAATTGAGGATGTTGCCTCTGAATCATCAAGTGTCACCGCACCTGCAACATTATTTGCAAGGCGTTGATATGGTGCGACGCCCGCCGAAAATGTAAATCCTTCTGATTCATCGCCCTCCATTCCTCCATCTCCCCCTTGTCCAACCATATCTTCCTCAAAAGATGGAAGATTGAAATCTTGCCCCTCTCGTTCACCCCTCTCTTCAGACTGTCCTGTTAAGGTGAAATACCAATATATTCCCCCTCCAATGAGGACGATGAGTAGGATTATAAGTAATGTTGCGGTTCGTTTTTTCATATAATCTATTGGTTAAGTGGCGAGCAATTAGGATGGGTAGCGCTATTATATACAGAGAAGTGTGGTGCAGTTACATCAGGGATTGCTTTTATGTTGGCAGCAACATCTTCATCCCCATTCTTACGTATTTGGCTCCTAATTCCAGTAAAGTGTTTATCCCAACTCCTTCTTTCAGGGTTTAAGGCATCAGGGTCGTATTCATACACAAGACAGAGACCATGAGGCGCCGCTAGTCGTATAGTACTTGTTAGTATACTTGCAGCGTCGGTGATTGTGGCTCCACCATCAACAAATGATTTCTCTATAATGTCTCTTGTATCTCCACGGTAGTTAAGATCTATACAATCACCGTCGCGATGACATAGACTTTGATGGAGGCTTGTGGGTGGCCAAGCTTCTGTGACTGCAAACTCTGAGTATCCACCCAATAGACTACTTAATCGAGGTAAAAAACCAGGGTTTTGAGAAGTCCCTTCCAGCTTAGCTTTTAATGAGCTCTTTACCATTCTCCTATTACTCGCAGAGATTGTGTTGCTAAGGGGCTCACAATTCGTACACGGTTCTACAAGGCGAATTAAATTCGATTCTCCCTCTTCATAACTTCTCTGATAACAATTATTAGCGCTGACCCCAATATCTTCGGCTACACCTCTACAATCCTCACTAGTTGGTGCACACAGAAATCTCTCATTTTCCCCTTCTTCTATCGATATACAATGCGAATATAAAGGAGCATCACCGCCATCTCCAGAATCACTTACAAAATTAGGGTTAGGGTAACATTCTCTGAAAGTGTAATCACTCGGTCGGGAGTCTCGAGCGGTATTAAGTACCGCTTCACACAAATCTATATCATCATTCCATTCAGGTTCACAAACATTATTCTCATCTCCACCATATCCTCCTGCTCTCCCCTGTATTTCTGTATAACAGAAACGAGCTGAAGAATTCCCACCACCCCTTCCTCCGACACTACAAGACTCTACAATAACTCCCCTATCTCCATCTCGGTCTTGTACGATATATTCCTCTGCCGCCGAACACGCGCTTGCCGTTGGGAAACAGTTTCGTCTATCAAGCCCTGTTCCAAATTGGTTATATACCACACAAACTTTCGGATCATTTGGGTCATCATAACTTGCACAAGGTACTACTATAGTATCTTTTAGTTCCCCATTTTCATTCCTTTGTGCTGCATCACATCGAGAAGAGGAATTAAAACAATCGTTACTGCTATATTCTCCCGTTGACTCATAGAAGTAACAGAAGGTGTTCTCATTTCCTGTTATCTCTATACATCCATACGTACTTACTCCGTCTATATCGTTATTCTCCTCCTCATCTTGCCGAGCATCCTCACATTCTTGTTGTGACCCTACCCCCGTACCAAAAGTATCCGACCAAGTCCCATTAAAACGCTCGTAATACCACCCAGGTTCCTCTGGGCGTTCAGAGACATTTACAGTAATCTGCTCCACCCCCCGTATCTGAACCAACTCGGGATTAATTGTATTCAGGATAATGAAGGAGCCCAAGGCGAGAAGAAGACCACCAACTGCGTTGGTGACATACTCTTTTCCACTCGACTTTCCATCAGCAGAAACACTTGTCATATATTTAATCCCTCCGATGATAATCATCACAACGGCAAGTCCAGCAGCCAGAGCAATAGCAACGACAATAATGTCGTTTATAAACTCAGAGAATCCAAAACCGCTCGTAGTGACCGTATCTTCTACCGCACCTCCTTCCCCTAACGGGAGCGGGGTGAGAAGGTCATACGTATCATCTGTTTGTGCAGAGGAGGTTTGCGGGAATCCAACCCAAAACAGAGAGAGTGCAATAAGTGCCCAATATTTAATTTTCATACAAATCTTACTCATCTTCTCGGAGTGTTACCACAAAGTCAGCAAGCGCTCGCTGGAATGTACTAAATCTATGTGAAAGTGAAAGTGAAAATGTAGCCCTTACTCGTTCACGCTCTCTACGTACTGTTAATACATTATCCTCCCCTGTTATCGCACGTCCATTCACTTGCCACATATATTCAAGAGCTTCTTCTTGAGGAGAAAGAGCTGAGAAATAAAACGGATAGGCTACAAAAGTCTCTTCTTGTGAGCGGAATGAGACGTTAGAGTCTAATGCAAAAGACTCAACCACTCCCAAAAGTGGGTGATCGCGATATACCCGTACAAGAGAATCCTGTGGTTGTATTTGAGTGACCTCTTGTGCGATAACTGTTCCGTTTGCACGAGATACCTCAACCTCTACTGTTGCTCGCCGTGGAAGCGTTGGAAGACGAAATGTTGTTACCCCCCGCCCCGAACGGTCGGCATAATTACGCCCATTGTATGACCAGTTGTATATCAAATTATCTGAACTCTCACCGGCTACATGTGGTATTGCAACGACTTTCACTGCTCCTTCCTGAGGGACAAGTGCTTTTCCATTATAGAATGGTGGGACATAGCTCTCTGCTTCCCAAATAAGGTCAACGTCAGCTGGTGTGAGAGTGATGTTTGCTTCGCGGACCACCGCTTGATCACCGGTGGTGTCGGTAAATCGGGCGGTAATCTGTTTTTTTGTACCAAGAGCGCCAGCATTAACAGATATCGATGTGACCCCCACACCCTCCCTGAGTACTGTATTTCCACTTGACCAGGTGATACGTGTTCCTTGTAATACATTTTCAGGTGTGAGCCTAAGCGTTACCGACTCATATGCGCCAGGTAATGCAGGGTTTGCTGTAATGGATGGGAGTGCAGTCTGTGCCTGTGTAAATACGGCCGTTGTGGCGAAAATCAGAGCAGCGATAGTGAGTTGTATGTATACTTTAGGCATACGGTATAGCCAAATTGTATCATTTTTAACTGCATTGATGTGGAAGGAAGAGAAAAAGAGTGTGGACAGTTCTAAGCGGCTTTTCTATATTTTCCTCCTGAGGTATCTCCCACACCTTTCACAAGACGAAGATTGCCCCCTTCTTTTTTCTCCATCTTCTCTTTATCTTCTTCCTGTGCAAGCTTGATTGTATACCATGTATAAAGAGTCCAACCAGGGATGGGTAATGAATTGAGTATTAGTATATATTCAGACATCCACATCAGTGCTCTACGCCCAGCTTTTCTTCCTCGGAAGAAACTAACTCCTTTCATGGTAAACCAGACAAAGAGTGTGAGGAATGCAAAGATGCTGATTGAATAGGCAAGGATGGCCGCAAGAAAATTCCCTGCAATGGGAATAAAATGGAAGAGACCAATGAACGATTGCAAGACATCAAAGAACAGAGCTGTTCCTATCATCAGCCGCTTACTTGTATCTGAGATACGCTGCTCTTTCATATTTATGAATTATTACCACTTGTATTCAACTCATCACGAGCTTTTTGTATCGAGAGGAGTTCAGATGGGTCAGAAGTAATTATTTGATCTTCTGTATATGAGGCAATTATCTTTATCGCAACATGCTTAAGACCAGCAAAGAAGATACCCTCACCGACATCTGATTCAAGAAGGAGATATTTTTCTTCCTCGGTAAGGTTAAATGTCTCTTGTATAACATCAATTGTTGATGGGGATTGTTTAAGAAGTACCTGGATCGATGAGTTGTTTATAATCGACTCACCGTAGGGAGACTTCATAAAGTCATCAACGTCCTGTGTGATTGTCGTGAGGCCAAGATAGTACTTTCGCCCCCTCTTTGAGAGGCCATAGAGGAATGACGCGGTGTCTTCTTGCTTCATCATCCACCACGCCTCATCAATCACAAGGATACGTTTCTTCAATTCTTTACGCACTGCATTCCAGATATAGTGGGTGATGATATGCATAGCGACCGGTTTGAGCTCGTCCTCCATGTCACGCACAGAAAAGACCACAAACTTCTTATTTATATCAATATTCGTTGGCTGATTGATGAATCCTGCCCAGGTTCCTTTTGTGTACTTTGAGAGTTGTTGTACGAGACTCTCAGCCCCCTCAATACCTGAGAGGACAAGCTCAAAGTCAGAGAGGAGTGGCGGTGAGGCATCTGAAAAATCAGAATCAGGGGTAATGTCTTTAAGTGCATATGTTTCGGTAATGGCGCGGTCAATCATCGCATCCTCCTCTGGGGTGAGTCCATCAAACATAATGCGGAAAAGACCGACCAATCCAACAATATGTGAGCGGAGTACATCAGCGGGAGATTCATCTTCCCGTGGCGCTGGGAGGTCGAATGGATTTATATGGTATTCGGAGGTAAGGGAGATGTTGAAGTGACGCCCACCAGCGGCTTCAGCAAGGTATTCATATTCACGCTCTGGGTCGATAACAATAACATCGGTATCGAACATCAAAGAGCGAAGAATCTCTAATTTGGCGGCATATGATTTTCCAGCACCGGAGGTTGCAAGCATAACTGAGTTGTAGTTCTCCATCTCAAATCGGTCAAAGAGGATGAGGCCTGAGTTATGACGGTTGATTCCATAAAGAATTCCCTTATCGGAGGTGAGATCAAAAGATACAAATGGGAACAAAGATGAAAGTGGAGAAGAGTTAAGTTTTGAGTGAACCGATAGAAGGTCACTTGAGATCGGGAGAACACTTTTAAACCCCTGCTCTTGTTGGAATAGTGCGGGTTTGAGATATATAAGTTTTGATTCAAGTATTGATTTTATCTCAGACTCTACTTTATCTAATTCCTCAGTGGTATTTCCATATATTGTTATGTAGAGCCCGACATCAAAAAGGCGCTCTTTTGCCTGCTGGAGGTTGTCTCGGAGTTGTTCGAGGTTTTGATATGCCGCATCGAGTTTTGGATCACGTACAAGCCCTTTTTCTGCTCGTAAATTTATCTGACTCTCTACTTCGGCCACTTTCTTTGTGAATTTACGAAGAATATCTTCAGTATTAATTGGGTGGACGAAGAGAGAGACATCAAAGATTCGATCTAAATTAACCACAGGAGCAAACCAACTATCGGTGAGGACCTGTGGGTATGAGATAACAAAGAAGGTGCGTGCGAGTTTCTCCCCCACATTTATCTCTCGCGGCTCCACTTTTAGAGCGGAGGGTGCAATTATGTCCTGCATTTCCAATACTCCTGCCTCGTATATTTGCTGCGGAAGGACAGGGGCGATGTCGAGGTCTGTATCTTTGTCTTTTTTAAAGAAGTCAAATAATCCCATATTATTGTTGCTTACGAGCCTCCAGTTGAACCGGCTTTTCCGAATCACCTGGGTTAAATATCTTGTAGAAGAGCTCTATGAGTTCTTCTGTTCCCAATTGGACAACACGTACACCAGTGCGAACAAGTCCTTGTTCAACCACACTCATTCGCTGTTCAAGCTGTGTACGGTATTCTTCAAACGATGCCTCCTGAACTTTTTTATCCACCTTCTTTTTCTTTCCAGGTAGGATGCTTGTGATCCCCTTCCCCGATTCAAACACTGGCGGTGTATATGGCACGACGATAAAGAAGTTTTTAGACATAATATCAGCTTCTTTTGTGAAAGTTTTCACAAACTCAATATATTCTCGTGTTTGAATCTTAAGAAGATCATTCACCTGTTCTTTATACTGTTCTTCAAGTAGTGCAACGTATGGTCGAATATCCAACTCTCGGGACTGAACATAGAATTGGACGGAGAAATCCAGTGAATTGAGGAAGTTTTGGAATTGAAGGATAATTGATGTCTGTTCATCTTGAGACTTCAAAGCAAAGTTTAAAGACGATGCCATAAGTACAGATCGAAGCGATCCATTCTTGAGGACAACAACCCCATTTCGTATTTCTTTTATTGGTACAAAGTTTTGTGCTGCCTGCGCGTTCGTTGCGTCTACCATATGGTTTATTATAACAAGGTTACTCTACTTCCCTATTTTGTGGATGGTGTTGTCCCCGTTCACTTCCGTATATGCTGTCTTTTACCCCCAATGACCACGAAATCTCTTTAAGCTTTGAATCAGAAAGCCGTGGAATATATCCCTGCGCCTCCTTTTTTATCTCCTCAGCTGGCTCCTGTGGGGTTGGTGCTTTGTATTCTTTTTTCCACACATAGAGCTTTTTTCCAGTGAAGTATCTAAGTGCTGATTGCAGGATGTGAATAAAGGGCTTGTTATTCACCTGATAGAAGGCAAGTGCAATTGCAAGTCCAATAACTGCAAGCATGGGTACGATTGCAATATATATGGGGAAGAGTGCATAAAAAAGATATGCAGCTCCCGCTCCACCGACGAGGTAAGCGAATTGTTTGAATGAAAGAGGCCCGAATATTTTGTCCTCTACATCAATGAATTGTGGTACATAGAATCGCATATATTACTCTTCATCATCGAGGGGCTCGCGATATGGATCGTGTGCCCCGTATTCATCTTTATCTCCACC
>JBBDUG010000039.1:2049-48152 GCA_040904025.1 Minisyncoccota bacterium | reverse complement strand
TGCTCTTTCATATAGTCGCGAATTGGTTGGAATATAAGTTCCTCAACAGATTTTGCAACATCGCGGGCGATGTTGTTGCCAAGGTTTAAATCCTCCTGGATCCTTTTCCCAAACTCCTCTGTATCATCCATACCGAGGAGAATCGTCCAGACAAGGATGTACAAACGATTCATCATATCTGCATGGAACCCAAATTTTTGAGTTAACGTGCGAAATTGAGCATCGATATCTACATGATCTACGGCCCGCTTTAATTGAGGGGGCATAGTGTCGATTTGCTCAGCGATTGTTTGTTGAATATCAGTCATATCTATGTTTATTCTTCTTTAGATTCTTTAAATTTCTCTTCAATAAAGTCTTTGAGCTCCTCGTTGGTATCTTTATCCTTCTTTATACTCTTTCGAATCGCCTCTGCTGCCTCTTTATTTTTGCGGGGCACTTTAAAGAATAAAGTATCAGGTGTGTGGCCAGATGCATATTTATCTGCCAATACACTTTGACGTGCTGTTTTCACCTCTTTAACAGCAGCCTTTCGATCTTCAAGCTTTTTCTTTGCCCTCCGTAATCCCCTCTGTGCTCCGCGAAGCTCTCTTTCATATTGAGACTGAGCAGAGGAATCACCAATATCCTTCGCATCTTGCACTTGATCCTTCAGATCCTCAATCCTCTCATTATACCTTCCAACAACGCCTTCTTGCGCCTCTTTTTCTCTTTCAATAGGTTCGACTTTCTTCTTGTTATATCCAAGAGATTCTGCAAATTTCTGTCGTGATTTTACCTGTTCTCCAAGCTTAGCCTCATATCCCCCCTTACCAACTCCTTTTCGAGGGTCAAAACTCGACCCGGCGACTCCTTTTACACTCTTAAAGGCAGTACGTGCAACCCAGTTACTTGCAGCGGCATCTTTAAACCTTTCGCTATCCGAGACCTTACTCGCTGCTCGTCCGAGAGTGTTTCGGGCAACTGTACCGGGGGCACGACTAACTTTTTCACGCCCCCACCGCTGTGCAGATTTTCCCCACTGCATAACTGTTTTTGAGCCGGCAAGGCTCATACTCTGTGCGATAACAAGGGTTGCAATGAGGAGTGTGATAACAAGCCCAAACGCAAGAACAACAGTAGTGGCACCAACGGTGGCACCAGACAGATCTCCTGCAAGAGAACCCCCTCCTTCAAAGAGAGTTTGCTTGAATCCGGGATTAGTCACGATTCGCACAACAAGATAGGTGATACCAAGGTATATAGGGGCAAAGAGTGCCTGCTTCAAGAGAGTCTCCCACCACTTTTTAAACCACTCCTGGGTGCTTGGAAGTATCCAGGCAACAAAGGCAAAGGGGGCGATAACCATCAGGAGCACAAGCAGTGCAAAGCGAATTATAAAGAGTATGGCGCCGGCGAAGAATACAAAGGCAGCAACAAGGAAGAATATAGAGCCAATTATCGTTATCGCGGTCATGTTGTTTGGCTCAAGGACGTCAGAGGATCCCTGTGCATTCACACTTCCTGTGTTTACATCATATATGGTTGTAAGGCGCAGGGACTCCATAAAGACCTCTGAGAGAGCAAGATCTCTCGAGTCGTCCCGGGGGTCTTCTATCTGTATTGCTTGATAGAACTGAAGTGCGGTTATATTTGAAACATCAACGATTGCCTTTGTGAAAAAGAGACTAAAGTTCACAAGTAGAGCGACGATAACGAGCCGAGTCACTACCTGCTTTGTTTGAAAATTAGAGAGACGTAGAATTGTGGCGATTGCGGCATAGAGGAGAAGGAAGATAAAGATGATATTTGCAAAGTCTCTAAAGACCCTCCAACTAAGATCAATAGCAGTGATGTCGTTGACGAACTGTGCCATATCAACGACTGTGTATTGAATTGCGGTATCAAGGAGAACTCCTCCGAGCCATACAAGCCATCCAAAGAGGCGCAGTATCATCTCCCCCATCATCGCTCCAAAGTTTGGAAAACTTAGGTCAAAAAGAGAGATTGCATGTGCAACATTAAAGGGGGTAATACTTAGAATGAGTACACCGATAAAAAGGGGCAAAATGTGACGCAGATGTCGCCTCATGCGTATGATAAAGCTATGCTTAAAGAATAACACGCCTGTACTCACAACGCCCCTTCAGTTGTGCACACTACTAGTTGACGGATACACTACCTACAGAATCTGTTGTTTTTGCACCATCTATCTGACATGTAAGAGCAAAGGTGTATGTTCCTTCAGGTACATCCGTTACCGTATAGCGCACATTGTCACCAAGTTGCACAGGTTGCCCATCAGCACCTTCTACAGAAGGGGAGGAGGTGAGAATACAGGACTGAGCTCCGCTTACTGAATACTGGAATTCAACAGTTCCAGGCGAGACAGGGACGGCACTAAAACCACTAATTGTAGGAGGAGTTGCTGGTTCAGCAGCGCCACTACAGTCGTGTTCTAATGCAATTGCATTGAGGTCGATAATATTTTCTAGAAAATCATCAAATCCCCCACTTTCAAAAAGTTCGAGTGCACTTTCATCATGTAGATCTGCATTGGGGAGTGAGTTCTCCCTCACTTGCCGGATGAGAGTGATAAGTCTTTCCTCTGAGAAAGTAGGTACGTCTTCTAATATTTCTTCTAAGACAGAGAGGTTAGCTGCTGTTCGTTCTTCTGCCTCATCATCGATTTCTTGTACATCTTCAATGTCCCGTATTAATTGAGTGGCTGTATTGTTATCAGATCCGCTGATAGAACATATTTCCACTCCACTTACCAATGAATCTACATCAACAATACCAGAAGGTAGTGAGGTTGAACCATCTGAGCCATAATCTGTTTCATCAGATATGTCTCCAAAGTACGCATTTACATTGAAGCTATGAGTATTAATTGCGCGGGCTTCATCCCGAATACGGATTTCTAAATCAATAGCATTTTCGAGAGCGTTGCGTAGCTGAGCTCGGAGACTGTCAATAGTATTAGCCTGAACATCGAAGTCTTCTGACTGAACTTCAAAGAGGTTTTTTCGGATAATTCCGCCAAAGAGGAGTCGGTCTATGTCATTCATAACCTCGTTCATCTCATCAGCGAGTTCGGTTCTACGCACGTCACCCGTTACAATATCCTGTACCATCCTATTTACTATCACTGCTGGTGTAACAACCTCTTCTTCGAAGCAGGGCGCCGTCTCTAACTCTCCGCTACCCGGACCAAGATACAACTCCCCATTTGTGGTTCGTGCAAGCTTGAGAATCTCGCCGTTTCGTGGGTGTGCCCAATAGTATGTTCCTACTGAAAATCCATTTTCTACAGCAATATCTGTGTTCACCTGTTCAGCGGTTGCAGGTTGTGAACACTTACGCTCGGATAGGAAACCTCCGCCAGCTTGTACTTCAAGTCGGGCTTCTTCTTCTGCAAATCGAATTTGTGATTGTAGTTCTGCTGATCTATCTAGGTATGCGGCGTATGGATTTGTGTTGGGACCACTTTGTAGGGCATGCCATCCTTCCCATCCACCGTAGTAGAAAGATTCTTCAACAAATCGGGTAAGGTTCCCACGATTTTGTTCAAGTGCGCGTTCAAGACCACATTGGTATCTGTTATTTGTTGTAGCTATTTTTTCAACTAAACCTCGTTCTCTGATTGGAATTCCATTTATATCCCCTGTCGGTGTTGAGTATGTGTTGTAGTAGTGATTTTGAAGCGCAAGTGCAACATCTGATTTGAATACGCTACAAATATCTTGGAATGATTCATTGTCCAAAAGCCATTGGCGAGCCCGTTCATCCGTTCGGTATAATTTATGTGTTAACCAATTTTGTACGAAATATGGGTTCCCGTTCAATCCTCTCTGTACCCACTCGAGTGTCTCATCAGACATCGTCTTTAATACTCCACGAGCAAGGTTCTGTGCAAGTGCGTCATAACATTGGTCTTTCTTTGCAAGCGCTTTTGTTGCCGGGTCTTCAACCTGTTGCACATCGCTACCCCCAAATAGTCCTTGTACGAGTCCACCAGCGATTGGGCCAAGGAAACTTGCTGCCTTACTATCTGCAAATCGGTCTACAAGATCCGTTGCTTTGCCCCATAACTCAGTGTCATCTAAAAGATCGAGTGCCCCACTCCCTGCTGCTTTTAAAGCTCCCTCCACCCCCCTTCCAACAGCACCATCGGTACAATAGTCAAGTATTAACCCTCCTCTGAAACCAACATACCCCACATCTTTTACGGTATCCCAAAAATCAGCTTCAGCTCTCTGCGCCATCGGAGGAGCAAATATACTGATTGAAAACGTGAGTATTATAAATGTGGTGAGGATTTTGTGAGAGATTTTCATATTATTGTATTTGCGATGCTATTTGTTCTCCTATGGAATATAGAGCATTCGACATCTGACTTTCAAGGTTCTGATATTGTTGGAGTGCACGAAATGCACGAACGGGATCCACTTGATGTGTGGAGACATCACGTACATCCAATGCCATTGTTTTGTATCCGTTGGTTATTTGTAAATGTGTTGGGGCAATTTGCTCAGGTACGTGTATAGTAATCATTACCTCTGCTACTGCTTTATAGTATTCAGCGCCAGCAAGTAGTTCTTCACGTACATCTTCTGAGGGGCTGGTGAGATAGGTTGCCATTGTGTTTAATTTATCTACATCCGCTCCTTCATGAGTTGAGAGCTTTTCGGCTGTATCAGTGAGATCAGAAAAATATTGCGCAAACTCTTCATTCGTGGGGTCAGAGACAATAGTCATATCACTCTCGGTATAGAAATTCACCGCCTCCTTATTAGTATCCAGTCCCGCACGAAGTTCTGCTGAGAGCGCTTCTATCTCTTCTTGTGTTGCTCCTTCTCCACTTATATCTCGATATGCAGCAACCGCAACTCCGGGGAATAGTCCATCGATGAGTTCATTTGTGAAGTTGGCGCGAGCTTCAGACCCCTCTGCTGATGCATAGATAAGCTCTTTATGTTCCTCTGATATTTCATCATCCGGCCCTGCTTTTAGCGGGTGTCGGTTTGAATGTACCTCATCTCCGTCAGATGTGCCGTCTCCATCTGTATCAGGATTATATACATCAGTTCCCCACAACCGTTCTTCCCAATCCAGGAGACCATCTTCATCTGAATCAGCTCCCTCAAGAGCTTGTGCGACAACAGAAACCGCTTTTTCTTCTTCAGATTGCTCACTACCGCCGATAGCAAAAAGTATAACAAGCACTCCTAAGAGAGCAGCGAACGCCCAAATCTTTTTTGAGGGCAAAACATCTTTCATTGCATACAGTATAGCAAAGGAGAAGCAGGGAAAGATGCAAGTTATCCCCTCTTTTCAAGGGAGTTGATAAGCTCTTTCCACTCATGAAGTGAGAGATCTTCTGCGCGTGTATTTACACTTCTCTCCATTTCTTGCAGTGCAACCTCAGCAGCCTTTTTATCGTAGAGCTCTTCGAGGTTATTCGAAAGCTTCTTTCGTTTGTGCCCGAATCCGGCCCGAATAACTGAGAAAAACCGATCTTCTTTGAGAGTGTCAAAAAAACCGCGTGAAATGTTCTCGATTGAGATAACCGCTGAATCAACATTAGGTTGTGGATCGAATAAGTGTCGTGGAACCTTCCTGATAATACGAGGTTCTCCATATACTTTTACAGCCAAGGAGAGCAGGCTTTCCTTCTTATCACGGGCAACAATACGCTGTGCAACCTCTTTTTGTACCAAAAGCACCATTTGTTTCGGTTGAGGTGTTCCCCCGAGAAACTTTCTAAGAATCTTCCCAGTGATGTAATAGGGGATATTAGCAACAACCTTATAATCATCTTTAAAGTATTCTTCTACCTCGAGAGAAAGCACATCCTTTTCCACTATCTCTAATTGACCTGAATCTATTTCTCCAGAAAACTGTTTCTCAAGATCTCTACTGAGTTCCTGATCAAGTTCTACGGCAACTACGTGTGCCCCAGTATCAAGAAGGGCTTGGGTGAGAATCCCTTTTCCCGGTCCGATCTCAAGTACATGATCTGTATCATCGAGAGCTGCAACTTCGATGATATCCGAGATCACCGCTTTAGATGTAAGGAAGTGTTGTCCTAGAGATTTTTTTGCATTCATAACTCATCAAGATTTAGAAATTCAACTTTTCCATCTCCTCTACTCCATTCATTTTCTTCGGAGCCCTCAATAAGCTCATCGTTAATATCGTCAATAAATTGTGAAGGTATATTGTATGTGCGATTTCCGAAGATAGTGCGCATCTGAGCATATGTTAAGAACACTCGTTTTCGTGCGCGGGTGAGAGCGACGTAGAACAGACGTCGCTCCTCCTCCTGTTCTTCTAATGTTTCGTGGTCACGATCTTGTGGGAAAAGACCTTCTTCTAATCCTGCAATAATTACAACATCAAACTCAAGCCCCTTTGATGCATGCACTGTCATGAGACGGACTGCAGCTTCCTCTTCTCGAAGCTCATCTTGATCGCTTGAGAGGGCAGCGTCTTCAAGCATCTTCTCAAGACCCAAAGGTGCTTCCATCTCATCATATGCAAGTGCAAATGTTGCAAGCTCTTGTGCGTTCTCAAGACGGTCTCTCCCCTCCTTATCTTTCGAGAGTTCTTTTTCAAGACCACTTTCTTTGAGAACAAAGGAAATCACTTTGCTTGGTGGATTCTTCTCTCCATATTCACGAATACGATCAAGGAGTGTGTAGAATTCATCAACTTTCTTTCTTCGTCGGTCAGAAAGTTCATTCATTCGATTTTCTCTAATGCACTCCAAGGTCTTTTTTCCAATTCCTCGTTTTGGAGTACTGATACAGCGTTCAATATCAGCCCATCCCTGGGGGTTTCGGGCAGCTCGTATATATGACAGCACGTCCTTTACCTCTTTTCGATCAAAGAAACGGGTTCCGATTACCTGGTATGGAATCCCACTTGTTAAGAAGGCTTGTTCCAAAATTCGAGATTGGAAATTTGTTCTATAGAGCACCGCAATCTCTCCTGCCGAGACCCCTGCATCTAATTGCTCTTGGGCGACTTGTACAATTGATTGTGCTTCATCGCTCTCATTAAGAGCCGGAACAAGAGTTATTTTCTCCCCTTCTCCTTTTTTTGTTCGCAAATTCTTCTCTTTTCTAAGTGTGTTATGCCCTATAACATCATTTGCCGCCGAGAGGATGGTTTGAGTGGAGCGATAGTTTTCTTCGAGTAGTACAGTGGTGCAATTTTCAAAGTCGCGCTCAAAGTTGAGTATATTGGACATATTTGCACCTCTCCATGTATATATGGTCTGGTCACTATCCCCCACCACACATATATTATTTTTCTTTGGATTGAGGATAAGGCGTGCAATATCATACTGTACTTTATTAGTGTCTTGGTATTCATCTATATGTATGTGAGAGAAGCGGTTTCGATACACGTCTCGCACCTTCTCATTTTCTTTTAGAAGTTTTAAGGGGCGGGCGATAAGGTCATCGAAATCGAGTGCGTTCTCTTCTCGAAGTAGTGAGTCATATTTCTCCCACACAGTTGCTACAACCTCTCCGATTGCTGACTGTACCGTATCCCTATACTCGTCTGCTGATAAACCCTCCCCCTTTTTTGATGAGATGGCACCGAGTATACGCGCAGGCTTCCATGAATCAGAACTGATATCCGTTGCCTCCATTGCTGCTTTTATCCTCCGCAGTGAATCACTGCGATCATATATTGAAAATGTCGGAGGAACACCAATGGCATTTCCATACTCCTTTAAGATACGGACTCCGAGCCCGTGGAATGTAAGCACGAGGGGTACTTCTTTTGTGACACCAAGGAGATCTCGTACACGCTCGCGCATCTCTCTCGCCGCTTTGTTGGTGAAAGTAATGGCGAGAATTGAGGAGGCTGGTACACCTGACTCGATGAGTCGATAGATGCGTGAGGTAAGGACACGAGTCTTCCCTGCCCCTGCTCCGGCAATAACCAGAAGCGGGCCTTCACTATGTTCAACAGCTTTTTGCTGTTCGGGGTTCAATTCCATACAGGTGAGTATACTATCATACCGTGATTGAAGAGAATGGCAGAAAAACAACACAATAAATAAAGGTTGACAGCAAGTAGTAGATATAGCTACCGTGGTGTCTATACGGAGCGATGTGATAGACGATGATTGAATGATATTCTTTGATGGCTAATTCACGACTTATTTTACCTACCTCAGAAGAATCAGATAAACAGGTTCGTAGTGGAATATGGAGCTCTCTTTGGGCACATTTCCAGTCTCGAACCGTTGAATCTCAACTTATCATTGCATCAGCGCTCGCCTTTGTTATAGGGGCGGGAGGATATGCTGGTGCACACACTCTTACCTCTACACAAAATGCACAAGCATTTGAGCGTTCTTCTGATATCTATGCATCCGCTTCTCTTCTTCCTCTTGTGCGTCCTTCTGTGAATCTCGAGCCCTCCTCATCACTCGGTGGTGCTGAGATAAATGTGGCAGATAATACCGCCTTTATCGCACCACACGGACCATCGGCAGTCTCGGCTGAGTCGTTTGTGCTTCCTGAGCGTGATCAGATCTCCCTCTATGTTGTACGTGAAGGTGACACACTCTCAGAAATCGCCGACTCTTTCGGTGTCTCGGTTAGTACTATTAAATGGGCAAACGATTTACCAAACGCTTCAACGGTTAGAGTGGGACAAGAACTTATTATTCTCCCCGTCTCCGGTGTGCGCCACACAGTACAGAAAGGAGAAACACTCTCGAGTATTGTAGATGAATATGGTGGAGACATGGACGAAGTACTCGCCTTTAATGGTATTGATGACCCGTCTCTTATCGGAGTGGGTGATGAGTTCATCATCCCTCATGGTGAGTTTCAGTCTAAATCACCAGCACCAGCACAACATCGCAGCTATGCTGAAAACACACCTTCGGCACCAACTGGATATTACATGAGACCAGTAGATGGTGGACGCCGCACGCAGGGGTTGCATGGATATAATGCGGTAGATATTGCGACTGCATACGGTGCTTCTGTGTACGCATCTGCGCCTGGTAGTGTCATTATCTCCAAGGGGTCAGGGTGGAATGGAGGATACGGAAGCTATGTTGTTATCAAACACCCAAATGGTACGCAAACTCTCTACTCTCACCTTTCCAGCGTTATTGTTGGTGTCGGACAAGATGTCGTTGCCGGTCAGGTAATCGGATATGTTGGAAACTCTGGACGTTCAACTGGCCCCCATCTTCACTTCGAGATACGTGGTGGTCCAACGAACCCGTTTTAATATAGAGAAAAGCCTCACCTTATAAGGTGAGGCTTTTTTGTTCTCAAAGTTGCTATGTCTTAAGAGAGTCCGTCTTCTAATTTATATACATTCTCTATTTTTGTCCGCGCAGCAGGGTTTGCCCGGAGTCTTTCTTCAGGAATTGCTTCACCGTCAACTTCATCAATACCGTATGTCCCCTTCTCTATCTTCTCCAGCGCCCTTTTTACAAAATTGAATCGTGTTTCAACCTCTTTGAGAGTTGCAGTATCAGCTTCATACTCTTCCATTTTGTCCGCGACTTCGTTTGAGTCGGCGGAGAGGACATTGAGCTCTTCTTGAACCGCTTCCCAGTCATTTGGATTGTCGGGATTGATGCGGCCGAGATCCTGAAGTTCTTCAATGAGCTCCTTCATCTCTTTTTCTAACCGATCTTTAAAATATTGAGTATCTAAATTGGTTTCTGTCATATGTATATAGTACGTGTCCCACACATACGGCGCAAGGCGTATCTAGCGGACAAAGGTGCGTCGTTCAAGCCGTTCAAGTACTTCTCTATACACACTATCACTTGTTGATATAACAAGAATATCGGTGCGTGGGAAGGAATAGAGGAGCATAATCTCACCATTTTCGTCGTAGAGAACACGCGCGTCTCGGTTTTCAATGATTATATCAACAAATCCTGTTTGTGGTGTTCCGGTCTCTGTACTTGTGCTGATATTCGATTTCTGTGGTGGTAGAAGGAAATAGAGGTCATCTGCAATGTTTGGTTCCCATCGAATCATAGATGCGAACGCTGAATCATATGATGAGACATCAGCAATAACAGCAGAACCACTTTCCGCTGATCCCACTGATGTGATCATGATACGATCTCCAAGAGCGCGGGCCAATGGAGCGCGACGTTCAAGGTCAACGCGAGCGATAAGCTCATCGGGAGTGAGTGCTACTTGTACCGTCTCCTCTTCTACCTCAATATCCCTTGTAAGTCGAAGTTCTCGCACGGTATCCTCTGGAATTTCCTCTGCTATAAATGATTCAATGGTATTTCGGAGTTCAAATGCAGTGAGATTTGAAACGTTTTGTCTCTGGATTTCATCAGCAAAGATTATCGCTTGTTCTTGTTGCTGTGTGGTTGTACCCGGGTCTCGGCTTTGAAGATAGAGATATCCAAGAACACCAACACCACCAAGGAAAAGAATAATGGTAATTGTGCGTACAAGATATTTCTTCCACCGTGTTGGTGGTTGTGGTCGTGTCTCCCCCCGCTCCCCTCTTCGTTTTTGTTCAGCAACCGCTATTGATGCAACTGACCCCCCTTTTTCTTTAAGAGCTTTGTTCGCATCGTCTTCGTACGTATGTACGATTGATTTTTTAGGTTTTTTTTCAAGAGAAGACTGTGGGGCCTGTTGTTTTTCTTCTGACTGCTCCGGCGCCTTTCGTTCTGGGTTCTCTTTATCTTGTTGAGCTCGGTGGAGTTTTTTTGGTGGAACGAATCCCGAGGCACTTTGTGGGATCTCTTCATCTTCTGTAGGTTGTTTTTCTTTTACTTCCTTCTGTTTCGGCTCTTTTGGCTTGGAGGGGGTGAAGTTATCCACCTGCTTTTTCCCCCGTGCTGTCTCTGCATCTCGATGGAATGTTCGTATAGAAGGAAGACCTGAAGATTTCTTCGGGGTGTCATCCTGAATATTTTCCTGTTGTGAAGGTTGTTCTTCTGGAGATTGTTCTTCTGTATTCATCATCCCCAGTTTATCAGAACCCGCCTGTCTCAAAAAGCTCTACTTCTTTTTTCCCCAATTTCGTTTGTTTCCAATGAGAAATTGTTTTGGATTTTCATCCATGTCTATGAAATCATCAGCTTCCTCCATGAGTTTTGCTGAGGATGATTTTCCAAAGGAGATAACTTCTACTTGTACGCCTCCGGTCATCTTCATGTATTCACATGCTGGTACAAAGTCTCCGTCTCCGGTCGCAAGGATTACAGCATCAAGCTTCGGTGCTAATTTTATTGCATCAACTGCCATGCCGACATCCCAGTCTGCTTTTTTTGCTCCTCCTGCAAAGATCTGAAGATCTTTTACCTTCGTTTCAATTCCCATTGTTCGAAGTGCATCAAAGAATGCCTGCTCCTCACCTCCTTCGGTAGAGATGACATATGCAATGGCGCGGATGAGGATTCGATCAGAAACTGCCGCTTTCAGCACTTCGCTGAAGTTTACCTTTGCGCCGTCGTATAGATTTTTTGCACTATGGTATAGATTTTGTGTGTCAATGAAGACACCAACTCGCTGCTCAGGATGCTTTATTACTGTCATGTATTATAAAAAGTTAGAGATAATAGTTGAAACATAAAGCGGAGGGGGTTCCTCCGTCTCTACATAGTATAACGTATAAATCAGAGATTTATGACTCAATTTCTTTGAGTCCGATCTTTTTTGCAAGCTTGTTATATCGCTTTAGGTCTTTTTCACGCAGATAGCGGATATGCTTGCGACGATCTGCAACCATTTGAAGAAGCCCTTTTCGTGAATGTGTATCCTTCTTGTGCTTCTTTAGGTGCTTTGTAAGCTCCTTTATTTTTTTTGTAAGAATAGAAATTTGAGCTTCAGGAGAACCAGTGTCCTTTGAATGAAGCTTCGTATCCTTAATTGCGTATTGTTTTTGTCGTCTTGTGAGCGTCATAGCATCGCTAGGATAGCATGAAAAGAGCCCTAGTGCAACGCCCTTTCCCCCTCTCAGGTTTGTCCGTTTATACATATTTTCTGTGTGCTATATAATTAGTCTAATGGCACTTCCTCAGATATACACCCTAAAGCGCGAATTTCTTGAACATCTCGAGATAGAGAAAGGGCGCGCACTCAATACTGTTGAAAACTATGACCGCTACCTTCAGCGCTTTATCGAGCGGTCGGAGGTCGAGGATCCGGAAGAGATTACTGATGAAGTCGTGCGAAAGTTTAGACTATGGCTTAATCGTCAACCCTCAGGAAAGACAAAGAATGGGCGTGAACAGACACTCAAAAAGCGTACACAAAACTATTATCTCACTGCTCTACGGCAGTTTCTCGGATACCTAGCAAGGCGAAACATTAAAAGCCTTGCGCCCGAGCGTATTGAGTTGGCACGAGTAGGTGATCGAGATTTAGATCTCATTTCTGCAAAAGAACTCAAAACATTTCTTGTTGCTCCACGTGAGGAGTTCAAGAAAGCTGAAAGTGAGAAGAAAAAACGAGTTGCGCTGCGTAATATAGCGATATTAGAACTTCTGTTCTCCACAGGGCTTCGTGTCTCCGAGCTCATCGCTCTCCCTCGAGATATTGATCTTTCCCGCGGGGAAATTTCAGTTCGCGGAAAAGGAGAGAAGGTTCGCCTTGTCTTTATCTCAGATACTGCCTGTGAGGCAGTGGAGGCGTATGAGGCGGCGCGAACGGACATGAGTGATGCTCTCTTTATCTCTCACTCGTATAACTCTCGTGAGGACGACTCAGACCGCCTTACCGTTCGTTCAGTGCAGCGTATCGTGAAGCGATACGCCACAATCGCAGGAATTTCTCCTAATCGGATGACACCACATAAGTTACGACACTTATTTGCCACCGATCTATTAGAAAGTGGTGCGGATCTTCGTTCAGTGCAAGCACTCCTTGGACATGCTGATATATCAACAACACAAATATACACACATGTGACTGACAAGAGGCTTAAAGATATACACAGCAAATTTCATGGAAAGAAACGCGGGTAGGATATACTGGTGTATATGATTCGTTCTACAGCATTACGTCTATTTATACTCGCTGTTGTCCTTATCGCGGCACTCTGGATTGCAACGAGTATTGGAGACTATGAGACACTCCGTGCGATCATCCTCACGTGGGGATATCCTGCTCTTTTTGTACTGGCGGTGGTCAGCGGGTTCAGCCTTATCGCCCCTGTCCCGGCAGTTGTCTTTGTCCCCCTTGTTGTTGCGGTAGGGCTTAACTTCTGGGTCGCTATCATCATTGTTATCATAGGGATGACTATTGGTGATGGATTTGGAATATTTCTCGGAAGCACCGGAAGGCAGGTTTTTGATGAATGGATAGAGGTTCGATGGCTCGAGCGTGTCGAGAAATTCTTGAATCGTTGGAAGCTCAAACCCGAATTTATCGCCTTCCTTTACGCTGCTTTCATTCCCCTTCCGAATGAACTCTTGTTTGTTCCTCTTGCTTTTCTCAAGAAACACACAGGAAAGTTGTTTTTAGCGGCATTTTTGGGCAATGCAGTTTTCAACATCATTGCTGCAGGAGTCCTTGTGGGAATTGTGAAGCTGATATAATGAAATACAGCTTCCCTTTGGGGCGCATTATTCATTGCACATTACGTTAATATCTTTAGACATGTCAGAACTTTCAATTTTTCTTGCCAAGATGCTCGGACTCTACTTCCTACTCCTCGGAGTTGTGGGGTTACTTCGCAAAGAGCAACTTAAGGAGATGATCCGAGAGATTGGTGACAATAGTGCTATTTTGTGGACTGTTGCAATCGTAGAGCTTGGTGTTGGTATTGCTATTATCACCGGACACTCTATCTGGACTGGGTGGCCAATTGTGATTAGTGCCATTGGTTGGGCATTCCTTGCCGAAGCACTCTTCTACATCCTCTTCCCCCAGAAGACGATAAAGAAGCTTACCCGACGCCTTACCCGCCCAGGATGGTATTCGGTTGGTGTCATTATCACCCTTGCACTTGGTCTATACCTTGCAGGACTCGGATTTGCTATTCTCTAAGAGAAGGTATACTTAAAGTAGAGCCACTAACGTTCTTTCTGTCCACCGAAAGAAGGGGGTGTTTCTCATGAGTATTATTGTAGAGAGTCTGTGGGTAAAACCACGCGATGATAAGGTGAGAGAGGAAATGAAGAGAAAGTTTGGTGTCCATAAAGAAGATGAGCCGTTTTTGGCCGTTATTCCGTCTGATATAGACACGCTCTCGAAGTTTCCTCGACACGGCACAGGACATGTTCCGGAGCCAGACGAGGAGTCAAACGGCTATCTGGCAGATTATATGGTTCTTGAGCCCCTCTATCCCGAGTATGAAGAGGATTCTCCTCGATACTTCGTTCTTAAGAGGATAAAGGAGTGGACAAGCGAAAGCGGAAATCTGTACTTTTCGATTTGTGACTCAAACCACATCATACTGTTCTCTTCTGCTGACTTTGTTCCTGTGCAGCCTCCCTAGAGTCCCTGCAGTGTTGTAGGGGCTTTTCTTTTGTATATGTTGGATATCAATATAGAATGAGAAGCAATGCGAATTATTTCATGGAATGTAAATGGACTTCGGGCAGTTGTGCGAAAGGATAAGTGGGATCAACTCTTTAAAAAGTTTGATCCTGATATTGTCTGCACACAAGAAACTAAGTGTAATCCAGACCAATTACCAGAAGGCAATCATGCGCCTGATGGCTATGAGGCATACTTTGCCTCATCGACCGCACGAAAGGGATACAGCGGTGTTGGAGTATATACCCGGGTCAAACCCCAAGAAGTGGTTCGGGGGCTGGATATAGAGCAATTTGATGAACATGGGCGGGTGATCACACTCGTGTTTGATGAGCACATCGTTGTGAATGGGTATTTCCCCAATGGGGCGAGTGATACTGCCCCACTTGATTACAAACTCGAGTTTTTTGATGAATTCCTTCAATTTATAGAGAGATACCGAAACGAGGGGTATTCAATAATCTTTGGAGGAGATATAAATGTTGCGCATACCGAGATTGATCTTGCTCGACCAAAGGCGAACAAGAATCATATTGGGTTTTTACCAGAGGAGCGCGAGTGGATAGATGCGTTCGAGCGACACGGGTATATAGATACATTTCGTCTCAAACATGGGCAGAAAAAGGATATGTATACATACTGGGATCTTCGTACGCGTGCACGTGATAGAAATGTCGGATGGCGTCTTGATTACTGGTTTGTCTCACCAGAGTTGGTGGGGAAAGTGAAAAACGCCGATATCTATACCGATATCTACGGCTCTGATCATGCTCCTATTCTACTCGATATAGACCTCTAGTTGATATCTATTTCAATATCACCAGTCCCCTCTCCTGTTACATTTACACTAAAGGAGATCGTTTCTTCAGGGTATATAAGGTCAGGATTTCCTGATGAAATACCTACATCTGCAATAGTTGATGTATCAAGTGAACGAACCTCATCTATAATACGATCGATGGTGTAGTTCTCCTGATCTTCTGTTATCTCAGGAAATGATGCCTCAAGCTCTGCTTCAATACGATTCCAGAGGTTATCTCCTTCCTGGATCTCGAATGAAAATGTTGCAGTATTACTCTGCATTTCTTCTACTTCTCCCTCCCCTCCTACTTCAGCGGTCGGGAGGATTGAAACTGAATGTGCTGGAGAAAGATTTGCAAGTACTGCTGCTCCAACAAGATTACTTCGATCAATCATTTCTTCATTCCCCTCTTCTACCTCTTCTGTATTATCTGCCCCCGGACCAATAAAGAATTTCTTTATGTCCTGGAAGTTCACAGCGTGTGCAGTCGGGACTTGTGCAAACAAGAGTGCCGCAACACTGAGTGCAACTACAATATTCTTTTTCATATCACCTCGCGTTATATTATTGATAACAATTTTATACTACGCAGAGAAAGCATGTTGGCGCAATGCAAAAATTGTGTTCTAAATGTAGAGGGTGAAATAAGTAAAATGAAAGATAAAAGGACAAGTATAGGCGTAAAAGACAAAGAGAGTATAAAAGACATCTAGTTATCCACAGATATGTCCTTTACATTTGTCTAATAGAGAATACACTATAAGACAGATCCCATGGTTATCCTTAGGGATATCTCTGGGACAGGTTCTTTCCACAGATAGGGCGCAAGCCCGTACACACGGAGGCGTTTATGTTTGGCGATCTGGAGGCTTATCGAGGCACCTAATAACTTTGTTTTTCGGCTGTCGAAAGCTCTCTTGGAATACTAGTTCATCGCTGGGCTTCCTGCTTCCGTCAGCCACTTGTTGCTTCGCACCTTTTTGCCTCACCTCACCTCGCCTCACAACTCCTTTTTTTCAGAAGCAGAAAGTGGCTTATCATAATTAGATTACACGTGTAACTGATATCCCAGTGTCACGTGTAACATATACACATTAAAACAACATAGCGCTCAACCGAGCGCTTTTTGTATATTTTTCTATTTCACGTGGAACTTATCACGTATCTCTCTGACTTCCTTTTGCTCTGCAGTTTCTCGTGCTTCTTTACCTTGTTCACCGAGCTTTTTAAGCTCTTCATCGGGGAGATCCGAGAGCTCTTTTGTGCGTTTTTCAAGATATTCGGCTGTGTTGAGGGATGGATCGTCGAGCACTTCCTCAAGGAGTGCGTGAAGCATCCATCCGAGACGAGGTCCGGGGGTTTCACCTGTAACATCCATGATGCGGTTTCCATCAATTTTGAGCTGTTCCACAGAGACTGGGTCACGAAGTGCTTCTTCTATCATTGCGTAATACTTACGCAGCCGATATGGCTCTTCTTTGGGCCGTCCGGTGCCAATACGGTCAGCAACACGGAGGTTCATGAGATCCCATACGTTGTCTCCTCCGACGTTTCGTATGAGACGTCGTACGGCGGAAAGAGTGATCTTTTCAGGGTCTGAGAAGAACATATGCCATCGTACGAACGTGGTGACTGTTTCAATGAGTTCGTTCGGAAACTTTAGTTGTGTGAGTATAGAGCGTGTTACACGTGAACCGACAACCTCATGTCCGTAGAAGGTAAAATCACCCTTTTCCTCATCATATCGGCGTGTTTTTGGTTTTGCTATGTCGTGAAGGAGTGCGGCAAGGCGTATTTCAAGGGGCCACCCCTTATCAGCAGCCCCCTGAAGGCTCCTGAGTAGGTGCTCCCAGACAGTATACGCATGAGCCTGGTTCTGCTCTATATCGATAGCTTCTTCGAGCTCAGGGATGATATAACGCAGTACTCCAGTTTCATGTGCAACTTCAATACCTGTTTTTGGGTCATCTGACATGATAATTTTGACGAATTCGTCTCGAATTCGCTCAACCGCAATGTTTTCGAGCTGATTTGCATGATCCGCGATAGCTTTAAGTGTGTGTCCTTCTATATGAAAGTTGAGTTGCACGGAAAACCGTATTGCCCGGAGAATACGCAAAGCGTCTTCGTTGAAACGTTCATCGGGATCACCAACGGTGCGTATGAGCTGGGATTGGAGGTCGTGGAGTCCTTCGAAGAGGTCTGTGAGATTTTCACGGGAAACAGAAAAAGAGGTATCACGTGAAACATGTTTCTCGTGAACCCTTAAAGCGAATGCATTTATGGTAAAGTCGCGGCGTTTGAGATCATCCTCAAGCTTATCACTGAATTCTACGTGATCTGGTCGTCGTGAATCACTATATTCTGCCTCAAGGCGATATGTGGTAACTTCGATGACCTTTAGGGAATCATCGTCGGTATCGTCATTTACCACACGCACTGTCCCATAGTCGTTGTCGTAGTGGGAGTGTTCAAAGATCTCTGTTATCTCTTCTGGGGTCGCATTTGTGGTGATATCCCAGTCATTGGGAGTTAACCCCATGAGGATATCACGAACACAGCCTCCTACGAGATATGCCTCAAAACCGGCATTTTCGAGCTTACTTGTTACTTGTGTAACCTCGTGGGGGATATTTACTTGCTTCGGGAGTATTGTGTCTGTCATATGTATTCCATTGGATTGTAGTATAGATTTTGCTTCATTACCATTAATGGGATACTATGTCGGGGCTGAAACGCACCCGTGGTGAAATGGATATCACAGCTGACTTCGGATCAGCCGTTCCGGGTTCGAATCCTGGCGGGTGCACAAAGGTTATACATGTAACAATACGTATATATGGCAAAAACACTTACCAACGAAGAAATCCAAGAAGAGGTGAAAGAGCTGAGTGGTTGGATTGCTGACACTGAAACCTCTCTTTTGCAGAAAGAGTTTGAATTTGAGAATTTCTCTGATGCGATGGTGTTTGTAAATAGAGTGGCGGAGATTGCAGAAGAAGAGAATCATCATCCGGATATTTGTGTGTCGTATAACTCGGTTGTGCTCATGCTCACCACACATGATGCCGGGGGACTAACACAGCGGGACTTTTATGTTGCCGGACGAATTGAAGAATTAGGGGGGTGAGGCTATAATATGACGTGTTACACGTGTAATGCGGGTATGGTTTAGTGGTAGAACACGTCCTTGCCAAGGACGAGTCGGGAGTTCGATTCTCCCTACCCGCACAGAAATATTTTAAACTAAGGATTTTCCATCCCTGTGTATCACTATATGGGGTATTGTGCATGTCTCTTAGTGTCTGATAATGTGCAGATAGGTACATACACTGTTCCACTGCAACTACATAAAACCCCGGGAGGTTTTGTATGGAACCAACTAAGACCAATCAAAAGAAAGCGGTTACTCTCTGGAAGAGGCTTATAGAAAAGTACCCGTCTAGAGATCAATGGCCACCAGGAATCACAGAAACCTTTTCTGACCTGGGCTATGACATCACAGATGACAATGTGCGTTTTGAGCTCCATGACGCGGCTTTTGGAGCCGAAATCACCCAAAAGGTTCTCGATGCTATGAGAGATCTGGGTCCCATACACGAACTTCCTCCTCCTGACGATATACGATAAGTGGAGGATGAGGTAAACCTACAGTCGCGGATTCATTAAGAATTCGCGGTTTTTTATTAGAATAAGAAAAGACACTAAAAGACGTCCTTTATACACATATACACACACTTATCCACAAAATGTCCTAAAAATATGGCTTAACTACGTTAATCGGACATATTATTCACACCAGATTGACCGATATAAATGACCTTAAATACCCATTTTTTGTCTAAAAAGCCAATATGTCTGATAGTAAGAGACTTTTTGTATTTAGTCGGGGCGCCGGGAATCGAACCCGGGCCACGCGCTCCCAAAGCGCGTACACTACCATTATGCTACGCCCCGTACGATTGAGTACTGTATCATAAAAAGCTGAGGGTTGATAGAGGGCTAGTATCTGATAGGGTGGGAACATGTTTAAAGATTTATTCACCAACGCAATTGATGGCTATGTGGCTGCAGAGGCTTTCTTTGGAAATACGACGATTGAGTATCTCTACGCAGCCGCGGTTTTTATCGTTCTCTGGGGAGTGTTTGCTCTTGTCTATCGGGTTATCTTGCACAGAGTGCGAAAATGGGCGAAAAAGACAGAGACCGATTTTGATGATGTCATTATTGAAATAATTCACTCAATACGTCCACCTTTCTATATCTTCATAGCACTGTTCCTGGGTATCACGACACTCGCCCTTGATTCAACGTTATTCACCACCCTTACGGTAATTCTCTATGTTTGGATTGCACACTATGGGATCCGTGCTCTTACACGTCTAACACGCTACGTAGTGCGACGCAGTGTTACCCCAGAATTGGAGGAGGAATCTCTCTATACCACACGGTTCTTGGTAGGAATTGTACGCTGGGCACTCTGGGTTGTTGTTGTTATCTTTATTCTCAACAATCTCGGAGTAGAAGTCACCTCACTTATCGCCGGTCTTGGAGTCGGCGGTATTGCTATAGCTTTCGCACTTCAGAATATACTCAGTGATCTCTTTAGTTCGTTTGCTATACACTTCGACAAGCCGTTTGTTATCGGAGACTTTATACAAGTGGGAGAATATTTAGGAACGGTAACAAAGATAGGGATAAAGACAACGCGCGTACAATCGCTGACAGGGGAAGAGCTTATATTTTCAAATCGACAACTTACCTCAGAAAAAATACAAAACTACGGCAGAATGGAAGAGCGTCGTATTCAATTCTCTTTCGGAGTGACATATCAAACTCCTGCGGAGAAGGTTGGGAGAATAGGGGAAATAGTGGAAGAAATTATTAGTGGTATTGAACAAACTCGATTTGATCGTGCGAACTTTAAACAGTTGGGAGACTCCTCTCTTAATTTTGAGGTTGTATACTTTATTCTCACTCCGGATTACAATGAATACATGGATATTCAAGAGGAGATAAACTTGGCACTTATGCGCAGATTCGAAGAGGAGGGGATTGAATTTGCATATCCAACACGTACAGTGTTTGTACAGAAATAAGGTTAGGTATTGAGAAACCTTCTAATTTTGGTACAATCCTCTCGTACTGCGGGATTAGTTTAGTGGTAGAATAATTGCCTTCCAAGCAATGGGCGCGGGTTCGACTCCCGCATCCCGCACAGACGATTTATTAACTACTGAATCTACATATCATCATGGAAAAGATAAACCCAAATGCACCAGAAGAAGGACCTTTGAATCCCGATAAGGCTGCTGAGAGCCTTGTCCTCCGACTTATCAATGACATCAAGAACTACTCCCAGACAATAGGGGAATTGAATAAGAAACTAGAAGAGCTGAAAGAGGAATCTCTTTCCTCTATGTCTTACTTTGATACTGATGAAACTACATTTAGCCTAGAAGAATTGAAAGACACACCAGATTCTGAGATGAAAGCGCAAAGGAATCATTTTGAAGTGGATAATAGGGAGGAAATGGAAGAAAAGATTAACGAAGTAGAGGAATACATAGAAAAAGCACAAGAATCTCTTAAAGTTGCAAAGAAAGAACTGGATTTGTTGATAAAGAATTAGTCTTTACGACCAAAGAGCTTTCTACTCTTCTCCACACATCCCTAAAAATAACTCTCTAATGATGTATAATGGAAAGCAATGACGGTTGCTTTGTCGACCGTTTTTTATTTAGCACTAACCGCACCTATATTCTTATGGAAGACAACACACAGGCACAGGACGATCAGAATACATCACCAGCCCCAACACCTTCAGAGGAAAACTCTGACGGTAATGGAGGAGACGACTCTTCTTCTGAGGAGCAAAGTACACCAGCAGCTCCTTCAGCTCCAGCACAATCTGAATCTGGAGACGCAGGTTCAGATGACGATGAAGAAAACACTCCAGTAGCAACTCCTTCAGGAGATGGAGCAGGGGAGTAATAATAATCTTCTCTTCTAAACTAAAAACACCCGGCTCTACGAGCTGGGTGTTTTTAGTAAGTGGGCAAAGTTACTCGCCGCGAACAGCTTCTTTCAGAGCTTTTGCAGCACGGAACTTTGGCACAAGCATCGCAGGAACCTCAATAGGTTCACCTGTGCGAGGGTTGCGAGCGGTTCGTGCCTTTCGCATCTTGGTATCAAAGATACCGAGACCTGCGATTGAAACCTTCTCTTCTCTCGCAAGCGAGTCAACGATTGTATCGATGACTGCCCCCATGGCACGCTCGGCGTCTGCTTTAGTACTACCGGTTGCCTCTTGAATCTTTTCTACAATTGCAGCTTTATTTACTGACATGGAAATGTATATTTAGCGAGTAAATGGTGTGAGATGGAATCACTTCCATCTATCATCATCCAAATTCCAGTATACAGTTAAGCCCTATAATGCGCAATGAGAGGAATAGAAAATTCTCTTTACTTAACACCACCCCTTCTTTTCGCCTCTACCTAAATAGACGTCATAATTGATAGGAGAAAGAAAAAAGCACAGACATACACAGTCGATGCTTTTTTATCTACTCAATTTTGCCAACCTCTTGTTCTATATTCTTTATACAAGGCTTAACAAAGCCTTTTCTATCGCGCAAATGCAACGACTCTATTTTCTCGTATAACGTGTATCTTTATCTCTCCTGGGTACCGAAGTTCTTTTTCAATTTGCTCTGCAATTTTGCGAGCAAGACGGTGAGCTTCGTAATCGCTAATCTCTTCTGGATTGACAAATACTCGAACTTCTCTTCCTGCTGAAATTGCATATGATTTCTCAACACCATTGACCTTATTTGCAATTGCTTCAAGTTCCGCAAGGCGTTTGAGGTAATTCTCAAGTGAGTCTCTTCGTGCACCAGGGCGACTTGCAGAAATGGAATCAGCTACCTGCACGATATATGATTCTAAGGTCTCATATGGATGTTCTTCATGGTGTGATTTCATTGCATCTATGATGCTTTTATCCACTCCAAATTTCTGTAGGATTCGTATTCCGATAGCAACATGAGTGCCGGGGAGCTCATGATCAACGGCTTTCCCAATATCATGCAAGAGCCCCGCCGCCTTTGCGACAGAGACATCTGCCCCAATCTCTTCGGCTATCATTCCAGCAAGATGTGAGACCTCAATTGAATGTGCAAGTACATTTTGTCCGTAACTGGTACGGAAGTGAAGTCTACCGAGGATAGAGATAACACGATCATCGAGTGAGAGAATACCGCATTCGTATGCTGCCTCCTCTCCTTTTTCTTTTATAACCTTATTTATCTCATTTTGCGCATTCTCAACAAACTCTTCAATTCGTGCAGGTTGAATGCGACCGTCAGTTATCAGACGCTCAAGTGCGAGCTTTGCAATAGCACGTCGTACTGGATCGAAAGATGAGAGCACAACAACCTCTGGAGTGTCGTCGATGACGACCTCTACCCCAGTTGCACGTTCAAACGCTTTTATATTTCTCCCTTCACGACCAATTATCTTCCCCTTCACATCCTCAGAGGGGAGTGAGATGGTGGATGATAGGATATCGCTCTCTAAGTTGTTTCCTAGCCTATGTACAGCGGTTGTGAGCACCTCACGAGCTTTACGCTCAAAGCGCTCTTCAGCATCACGATCAAGTTTTTGGATGCGTATAGCGAGATCTTCTTCATATTCAGCCTCAATTTGTTTTAGGAGCTCATCTCGCGCATCTTCTGTGGAGAGACCAGTTGCCTTTTCAAGTTCTCCTCGACGGCGTTCCACAAGATTCTCAGCTTCCCCGCGAAGCTCTTTTATTTCTCCTACACGTTCTTTTATATAATCTACTTCACTGTCGATATCGATCTGTCTTTGGTCAAGAAGCTCTTCCTTCTTTATCAATCTCCGTTCTGTCTTTTTGAGCTCCTCTTCTCTTTCTCGTATATCTTTTCGTGCCTCTTCTAATATCTTTTCTGCTCTCTGCTCTGCTTCAAAGGTGAGACGTTTTGCCTCTTCTTCTGCCTCGAGCATTCGCTCCTTGATGTCCATTTCAAGCGTTCCGCGTTTCCCGAGCGTCAAAAGCCATCTAAGGAAGTATCCGAGACCGAGACCGATGATTCCGGTGACGGTGAGTAGGACTGCGACTAATTCTAACGGCATATCAGTAGTGCCGTGGCGGTAAAGCTACGTTATCTCAATTCCATTTATTTCTTGTTGTTGAGCTATTTTTGAGTTCATAACATCCGTTTCTATCGTATTTGCATTCGCACCACAGCACTGATTATTGATTAAATGATTGTACCTTTAAATACTACGACAATTGAGTTCTGATGTCGAACACAAAAAGCCCCGGGGATTTATCCCTGGGGCTTTGTTATGCGTTGTTGCGTGTATTACTTCTTTTCTTTGTTGGTGAGGATCTCATCAACAATTCCATATTTCTTTGCTTCTTCGGCGATCATAAAGAAGTCGCGGTCTACATCATCGTGTATCTTTTCAATTTTCTGTCCGGTGAAGTCCGCAAGAAGTTTATTTAATCGCTCTCGTATCTGGAGGATGTGTTTTGCTGTAATTTCAATATCAGTTGCCTGTCCTTGTGCGCCACCGTGTGGCTGGTGGATCATGACCTCAGCGTTGGGGAGTGCGTAGCGCTTTCCTTTTGCTCCGGCTGCAAGTGTAATTGCTCCTCCGGATGCAGCGATACCAACACAGTATGTTGCGACATCTGGTTGAATATGATTCATGGTATCTATTATTGCCAGTGTTGCCGTTACCGATCCTCCTGGAGAATTGATATAGAGTTTTATATCTCGTGCCGAATCTTCGTTCTCGAGAAAGAGAAGTTGTGCAATGATTGTATTTGCCACTGCATCATTTATCGGTCCTCCCAGAAAGATGATTCGTTCTTTGAGGAGACGTGAATATATATCATATGCACGTTCTCCGAACTGTGACTTCTCGATCACAGTGGGGATAAGATGGTTGTATATTGGGTTCATGTTGTCAGTCATATAGCTTTAGTATAGTGATTTATTTCTCACTCGTCATCTCTTTTTCTCCACCTTCGAGCCATTTCAGGACTGCTTCGTTGGTGAGAATTGATTTAACATAGATACGAGCTCTCTCTTCATTTGCATCATCATACATCTTCATGATGCGTCCAACTTCTTCTTGAACTCGCTTTTCATCCGGTTTAATATTCTCTTCCATTGCGATCTTGTTGAGTACAAGCTGTGTTTCCGCACGCTTGCGCGCATCAGCTCTCCACTCATTACGCAGATCATCCATGCTCTTCTCGGTCTGCTCGAGATATTCTTCGAGCTTGAATCCGGCACGTTCTACGTTTCCTTGAAATTCTTGCATCATCTTTTCAAGCTCACTCTCAATAACAATTGAGGGGATATTCATTTCTGCTTCTTCGCGAATTGCATCAAGAAGCTCAGCGCGTTTCTTTTCTGTTTCTTTCATCCTTTTTTCTTCCCCGAGGTTTTCTTTGAGTTTTGATTTGAAATCCTCAACATTCTCGAAGTTTCCTAGCTCATTTACAAACTCATCTGTGAGTTCAGGAAGCTCTTCTGGGGTAACGGTGATAGAGGAGGGGTCAACGTCTTCGCCTTCTCCCTGGGTTTTTTTAAGTTTTTCGCTCTTTGCCCACTGGGTGCGGATCTGATTAACCGCCCCTTCAACGTCTTTGTCTGTTATTTCAGCTTCTATTTCTTCAGCCATTATCTTCTCCGCGATTGATTTGTAATCAGGAAGATCAACTTCTGGCATGAGCGCGGTCTCTGCTTTGAATTCAAGAGGATTACTCTCTGCTAATTTGGTAATGGAAATATGGGGACGACCGATAGTCGTAAGCTTCTCTTCAGATACGATTTTGGGATATGCGTTCTGAAGTGCTCGCTCTGCCATTTCATGCAGAATACGGTCAGACCCCACTTCTTTTTTTACTGCATCATCCGGAGCATTTCCTTTACGGAATCCCTTTAAGTCGAGATTCTTTCGAAAATGATCGATCACACCCTTTCGGTGTGACTCAACATCACTCCAGGGAATAGTGGCGGTGATCTCAATATCAGCGCCGTCTTTTTCTACGTTCCAACTAAGTTTTTCTGTATTCATTGCCGCCCCATCCTATGACGCAATGGGGGGAGTGTCAAACAAAAACACACCGCATGCGCGGTGTGTTTTTGTTTCATGTGTATATTTTTTAGAGTTCCCGTTCTATATTCTCAAGATCTGCATCAAGTTCATTGAACGAACTTGCCTCAAGATCTGCTTCAATATCCTCGACTTCGTCAGATGAGCTCTGTTCTTGCAATTCTTCTGTTACCTCGTCATCAAGGGCCTCTTCTGTATCATCCTCTACTCCATCTCTTTCATTCTCAACTAGATTCTGTCCCCAGAAATAGAGACCACCAACAATGAGGATGAGAACAATGATGATTACTCCGATAATGGGTCCCATTGAACTTTCTTCTGTTGACTCAGTCTCGTTTGGGGTAACGGGAGCTGGTTGAGATACCGATGATTGTGGTTCTGGTGATGCTATTGGCTCTTGTCCATCTCCACTCTGACTCTCTGAGTTATTCATATTCTCTTGGTTATTCATGTTCATGTCGTGTTAATGATAATTATTCCTCATCGGCTGATCCAGCGGATGCTTTAAGTGCCGCGACAGCTTCAATAAGCGCACCATGTGCATCTCGAATAGCTTCTTTTGCACTTTGGAACATTGTCTGACTCCTGCTGAATGCTTCGCGAGGGGAGTCTGCGGTAAAGATATCATCCAGAGTGCTGACTGCTGTATTTATCTGCGACTGTGCAAGACTAATAGCAGTTCGTGCTTCGCTTAGCTCACGTTCTGCTTCTGAAGTGTCAATTCCATTCTCTTGGAATTTTTCTATACGAGAATCAATTCGTGCTGCAATTCCTTCAAGTCGATTAATCGCTGCATTGAATCGACGTTCAAGCCGCTCAATAAATGCACTGATTCTTTCCCGGACAATTTCCATTGCTCGATTTTGCTGTTCTTCTGCGCGCTCAGTATGTTCCTCTACACGTTCTGCTGCTGCATCACGTGCCTGTTGTGCTCGGAGGTTACTTCGCGTGGTTGTTGCGTCACGGTCTTGTGTTGGTGCCACATCCACACGAGCGCGGTCCTGTACCCGTTCTTGGTCCTCTGTTGTATCACCATCTCTGCGGAGTGGTGAAAGAAGACGATCACGCTGTTCTATTACATTATTTCGTACTTCTTCAATGCGACGCTGCGCATCGATGACGGAATTATCTTCCTCAGCGTCTTGCTCCACCTCTGCATCAGACGTGCGATCAGGGTCATTTTCGCTTTCCTGCACAGTCTCGGTAGTGCTATCCGCATCTGTCTCCTGAGCAAATGCAAGTGGGGTGTACAGTGCCAGCGTTAATGCGGTGATTATGATGGCGGGTAGTATATACCTGCTCATCTGATCTGTTTGTGGGTAATGATTCATATGATATTAGTATTTTATAGGTAATTATTGGTGCCACATGCTCTAGGTATCAGTATACGAGATATTTGGGCTATACAAAAGAGCCCTTTAAGGGCCCTTTTGTGTATAAATAGAGATAGCTTATTCCCCAAACTTCTCTTTATAGAGCTTTTGTCCACGTTCAAATGCGGCAATTGCTGCATCTTTTCCTTCGAATCCAGAGATCTCCACCTCCTTATCCTGAAGATCTTTGTATGTGAGGAGAAAATGCTTAATCTCCTTTAATTGATGTTCGTTTACATCTCCAATATCTTTTATTCCATTGAATCGAGGGTCTTCAACGGGAACTGCAATGAGTTTGTCGTCTGAATCACCGCCGTCGATCATCTTCATGAGTCCAATAGGGCGTACACGTACAAGGATACCGGGTGCAAGAGGGTATGTGGTGAGAAGAATTACATCCACCGCATCGTCGTCATCCCAGAGTGTCTGGGGAACAAATCCGTAGTCAAAGGGGTAGTCTTGTGATGTATGCATTGCACGGTCGAGGGCGATTAGACCTGTCGCCTTGTCAATTTCATACTTATTTTTTGACCCCTTTGGAATCTCGATGATCACATTAACCTCATCTTTTGTTCCTGGATCGATATCGTGCCAATAATTCATGATGTTTTTCTTAGTTCTTAGTACTTCTTTATCCTACTCTTCTTCGTCACTTTCTTCAATCTCTTCCTCGACCTCCTCCTCTTCAATTGCTTCTTCGACATCCTCCTCGGTTGGCTCTTCCTCGGGAGTCTCAACTGGGGATTCTTCGATACCCTCGGTATCGAGACCTTCAACCGGAGAGTCTTTTTTCTCTGTTTCTATCTCTTCAAGTTCTGAGGGGTCGGTTTCAACTTCAGGAGCTTCTTCTGGCTCTCCCTCTATTGTATCGTCTTCTTCTTCTCCTGCGGCTTGGATATCAATCTTGTATCCAGTGAGCTTTGCAGCGAGTCGTGCATTCTGTCCACCCTTTCCGATAGCGAGTGATTGCTGATCGGGCATAACGGTAACTGTTGCTTTTTCTTCTTCTTCATCAATCTCGACCGAGAGAACTTCTGCGGGGGAGAGTGCTTCCTCGACAAATTGTGAGGGATATTCAGACCATTCGACGATGTCGATTTTCTCTCCTCCAAGCTCGCTCATTACGGTAGTGACACGTACTCCTCGTTGTCCGACAAGGGATCCGACAGGATCAACATAGTCGTCATTTGAAATGACAGCAACTTTGGTGCGTGATCCTGGCTCACGTGCAATTGCCTTTATTTCTACAACTCCGTTTGCAACTTCAGGGGCTTCGATTTCGAATAGTTTCTGGAGGAATTCTGGACGGGAGCGTGAGAGGCGGAGAAATACACCTTTTCCACTTTCTTCTACAGAGTATAGGTATGCGCGGATACGATCTCCCTGACGGAAATTTTCTCCCGGTATCTGTTCGTTATACGGAACGATTCCAGTTGCACGTCCAAGATCAACAAAAGTATTTCCACGCTCGATACGTTGAACGGTTCCGGAGACGATCTCTCCCTCTTTGTCACCGAATTCTTTAGTTACAGATGCCTTTTCCGCTTCACGAATCTTCTGGATAATCACCTGTTTTGCTGTTTGCGCACTAATGCGTCCGTATTCTTCCTGCTCTTCAAGCGGGAAGACCATCTCGTCTTCAAGCTCGACGTCTTTTTTCATACGTCGCGCATCCTCAATGAGAATATGTTGCTCATCATTGAAATGTTGTCGTTTATCTTCCTCAACCTCTTCTGTACTCATCGTCTTTTCTTCTTCTGGCATGCGAACGATAGAGTCATCTACAACAATCTTTACCTGTTCAAATTCAGTCTTACCTCCTTTTGGATCAAAATGTGCTCGGACTATCTGTCCGCGCTTTCCATATTCTTTTTTGTATGCAGCGGCCAGTGCCTGCTCGATGGCCTCGAGTGTCTCTTCACGGGGAATACCCCGCTCGTCTTCGAGCTGGTTTATAACAGAGTTTATAACTTTAAGGTCAAATAGGCTCATATATATTTGTATTATTGATTTGTATCCGCGTGTATAGAGGTGAAACAGACCTCTATACTTTCGTTTTTTTTGAAAGAAAAGCCCGTTCGGACAGGCCGTAACGGACATCTTCTTAGTGTCTAAAGTATACGGAAATTTAATGCTTCTGCAAGAAAAAATCTTGTCCAACGCAAAGTGATAGTGAATCGCCTGCGTGATTCCAATGCAAAATGAGCCTTCGGGCTCATTTTGCATTGGCAATCGATTTCATTTCATGATTTTTCTGTAGAACCCGGACCGCAAGAATGGAGGGTTACCAGGCATCGCGATGCAAGTGGGGGACTTGTTTCCACTGGGAGCGATTCAATTTCTGTAACGGTACCAAACTGTGACCCCGATCCTCCAAGCGTGAGTTTTAACACCTCTCCTACTAACGTCGAATACGGTGGCTCTATTAATCTATCATGGACCGTGAGTGCCATTAGAAGCCAGTTACGCATGGTGTCACCTCGTATATTGGTGATTTATCACAGATATATTAAGAACAGAATTGTGTACTACCTTAAAACTACAACAGCATTATGATGTGGTCAAATTAAAAACCCCGGGGTTCCGTATTGCTTGGAACCTCGGGGCCTGATGTAGAGACTGACGAACAACTCCTAGTCTACTACCGGAACAATGAAGTGGTAGTTAGGGACTTCCCATTCCGGATCAAATTTTTCCGGATCGAGATTTGCCATGGGGTCGGTGAAATCATCGAAGAGGGAGTATAGGATCATTTGTCTAGACCCTGTATAGTTTCCAACGAACCCCCAACCATCATTCCCCTTGATGATAAAGAAGGGGGTCCGTCCTCCCCATTCGGATAGGGCGTCCTCGTTGGCGGCGAGGAACTCTACTACCTGATGCTCTGTCAGAAATGGGGATTGACCGTCTTCGTAGAGCGAAGAGAGATATTCCACCATCTGTCTGACTGACGCCCTCTTTGTTTGTCTGTATATCACGAGGGATGTTTCTGGAGCAGAGGAACCACTACCAGTTGTTTCCTTGGAGACAGATCTCACATCGAAGTCTCCAAAGGGGAAGAATCGTTCAATGAAATCAGATAACCCCTTCTCTCCATCGGTCGCGGGGACTTTCATAACAGAGAGTTGACCCTCCTTGTCAACTAACTGAAGGATTGGATCAGGTTCCACGTTTCTTCCCTGGCCTCCACCTTTCCCGGTATCGTTACTATCCAGGAAGCCACAGCCGGTGAGAAACAGGGCTAAAAAGGCCACAAGAAGGTGTCTCATAACAAGACCTCCTGAAGTAAGTTATTTGTGTCTCTATAGTAAGTACCATCTTTCTCAATTATACCACCAATATGTATATCTTGCAACAAGATAGAAAAAAGAAGATTATCCACATATATACAAGGGTAAAAGAGATACCTATACTATAATCTACTTAACTAAAGACTTATTTCTTTTTATGTTCAAGACCACTTATAAAACAAAGCACCTTAACTCACAAGTTGGACGACTTATATGGGTGATGGGGACTGTTGTTACCCTCTTCTTCCTTTTTGGCATTACACACGCTGCTCATGCCAGCTTTGACCTCAGTATTGAACGTGACTACTGTTCTGGGAATAACGAAGGGATAGAACTGAACCTCCATGTGGAAGGGGATGATAATACAGACACTTTTTATGTGTATTATCGTCACCCTGAACATAATGACGGACGTTGGATTTCCAAGGGCACCGCTTTTGGCACGTCTCCTGGAGATCACGCTCAGCGCTACTCTACTAATTCAGGTTTTCAGTACTGGAGAGTTGTTGGATATCGTGATGGATCAGGTGGACAAGTGTATACAGGTTCAGACACAACATCTGGATCTGTTGATCCCTGTAGCATTTCTCCACCAGACGTTAATCTTAGTGCCGATGATTCATCAATTGGATATGGGGAAACTGTAACATTGTCATGGACAGTTGGGGGTGGTCAGGCGGATAGCTGTACCGCTTCTCGGGATTGGAGTGGGAGTAAATCTACTCTCGGGAGCTTTGAAAATGTTGGGCCGTTGAATGAAGATAGTGAATTCGAGCTTACATGTACTGGAGAGGGAGGGAGTGATTCGGATGTCGTATTTGTGAGTGTTGCGGGGCCAAACACCCAACCTAATGCAAGTGACGACAGCTACACCAATAGACAGTGTGGATCAACATATAACTTCTATGTCCTCGGAAATGACTATGATCCAGATGGAGATGCCATTAATGTAAACAGAGTATATTCATCAAGTGATGGAGTGAGTCCAAGCAATCGAACAAGCTATATCCGCTACACAGTCCCTTCTGACTTCGATGGCTTTGACTACTTCAGATACCGCATCGTTGATGAGCATGGTGCATATGACAGCGGAAGCTATGCATACGTATGGTTGAGTGGGGATAGTTGTCAAAAGGAAGACCCTGTCGCAGTAAATGACTCGGTAAGTATGCGCTGTGGAGATACTAAATATATTAACGTAGTTTCAAATGACTATGACCCCGATGGAGGAGATGTGGACCTTATCTCTGTTGGCAGTGCAAGTCATGGAAGTGCCTCACGATACAACGATACATATGCACGATATAGTGCACCTGATGAGTATAGTGGAAGTGACAGCTTTAGTTATACCATTGAAGATGATGAAGGAGCCACCGACACAGGAAGTGTCTCAGTTAGTATTGCCTGTGAAGCAACGTCAGTGGATATAGATGCAAGTCCGAGTACTATTGCATATGGTGGTTCTACCACTGTTTCGTGGACGGTGAGTGGAGATGTAGATTGGTGTTCAGCTTCTGGTACTACTGGAGATTGGTCAGGATACAAGTCCACATCCGGAGGGTCTGAGAATGTTGGTCCAATTTGGAGGGAGGGTAATGTTCGAGCTACTCTAACATGTGACGGACCCGGTGGTCGGAAAGCAGATACTGTTTGGATTACCGTCCTAGAGCCCTCTAATCCACCATCAGTCTCTCTTTCTGTCTCACCATCCTCTGTAGGCTATGGAGACCCCTCAACGCTCTCATGGACAGCATCAGGAGAGGTAGACAGCTGTACCGCAACTGGTGACTGGAGTGGATCTAAATCAACCAGTGACAGTGAAAGTACTGGTTCTCAGTATGACGATAGTTCATATACTCTTTCCTGTACAGGACCGGGGGGTAGTGGATCTGATACAGAAGAAGTTGATGTAGGGGCACAGAATCAAAGCCCCACCGCAAACTTTAGCTACTCCACTGACGGTCTTGATGTAGATTTTACCGATCAATCTTCTGATTCTGATGGGTCTATAACAGCACATAGCTGGAACTTTGGAGATGAGGGTACTAGTAGTGCCACTAATCCATCACATGACTATAGTTCTGCGGGAACATACTCTGTTACCCTCACGGTAACTGATAACGATGGTGCAACTGATTCACATACTGAGGATGTAAGTGTTGATCAACCTAATCGCTCCCCACACGCCGAGGGTGATAGCGAATCTGTATGGGAAAATAGCAGCAATAATCCCCTAAGTGTCCTCTCAAATGATTCTGATCCTGATGGAGATAGTCTTGATGTCTCCCGTATTATCAGCCAACCATCACATGGTACTGTCTCAATCTCTGGTGATGATATCCTCTATACACCAGATAATGGATATACAGGCAGTGACTCATTCAGCTATCGTGCAACTGACGGTTCATTGGAGAGTAATACTGCTCAGGTCTCCATCACTGTCCAAGCAGCAGAAGACTATTCTATGCAACTCTCTCCATCAAGTGTAGAACTCTCTGAGAACACAAGTGGTACCTCGGATACGGTCACCATCACAATAGTACGAATCAACGGCTTTGACGGCACAGTAAATCTCTCCATTGACTCAGGAGGCACATCACCAGAACTCTCGGGTGCAGGATACAACTTCAGTGACTCTACACTCACTGGATCAGAGACCCAATCTACACTTGTTGTGACGGTATCTAATCCTCTTGATCCCGGCACATACACGGTACGTGTACAAGCCTCCTCTTCAGAGTTAGGTAACAGATATCGCTCCTTTGATATCAATGTCGATTCTTCCATTGATCCTGAGTACGAGGAGTTTTAGAGTATGAATACTCTACACCATACACAGTGGGAGGGTATCTCTCCTGCTGTGTGTTTGATACAATTCAATATATATGAGAAAGACACTTGTTGTTGGTAATTGGAAAATGTATCCGCTTGAGCTATCTGATGCTCGGAAGCTCCTCGAGGGGGTAAAGAAGGGTGCGCGCAATCTCTCGCATACAGAAGCAGTTATTTGCCCACCCTTTATCTACATTCAACCCTTGCGGGGTGAATATCGAGGAAAAAAGGTGGGATTTGGTGCACAGGATGTTTTTTGGGAGAGAGAAGGTTCTTTCACTGGAGAGGTCTCTGCCCCCCAACTGAGAGATATTGATGTTGAATATGTCATTGTTGGTCATTCAGAACGACGTGCACTCGGTGAGAGTGATGAGATGGTGAATAAAAAAGTGAAATCGGTGTTAAAGGCGGAGTTAACCCCCATTTTGTGCTTTGGAGAAAAAAAGCACGACAAAGAAGGGGAGTATCTTGATGTGATCTCCGATCAACTCACCTCATGTCTTGATGGGATACGGGGCGCAGATGCTGCACATATCGTATTTGCATATGAACCAATCTGGGCAATCGGGGGAGATGCTGATAGTGCTATGACACCGCATGAGATTCATCAAATGGCACTCTTTATCCGCAAGGTGCTACGTGAACTATATGATAATGCAGTGAGTACAAAAGCTCGTATTCTATACGGTGGCTCTGTTGAGAGTACCAATACACCTGCTCTGATGGAGGAGGCTAATGTTGACGGCTTTCTTGTCGGGCATGCAAGTCTCAATGCGACGCATTTTAATAATATACTGGAAGCAGTTGAGGAATATCATGGTTGATGAGATACATACAATCAAAGATCTCTCGGATGAGGAGCTGCGTGGAAAGGTGGTGCTTGTTCGGGCAGGACTGAATGTCCCTGTTACCAATGGAGAGATTGATAATGATTTTCGTATCAGACGAACACTGCCAACCATTGCATATCTCTCCGGCAAAGGGGCGCGGGTTGTTATCATCTCCCATATATGGGGTGATGAGACAACATCACTTAAAGTTGTACATGAATATCTCTCCCGTCATATGGATGTCACATTCATCGATGACATCCTCGGAGAGGATACTCCCGATATCATTACCGATATGGGAGAAGGGGATGTGGCACTTGTCGAGAATCTTCGACTACACGACGAAGAGCAGGCAAATGACGAGGGGTTTGCACAACAAATAGCGGAGTTGGGTGATATGTATGTAAATGAGGCATTTTCTGTCTCCCACAGAGAACATGCCTCTATTGTGGGGATTCCTCAATTCCTTCCCGGATACGCCGGTTTACAGATGATAGAGGAGATTCAGAGTCTTTCCCATGCCTTTGAGCCCGATCATCCCTTTATCTTCATACTCGGGGGCGCAAAGTTTGCAACAAAAATCCCCCTTATCTCCAAATTTCTTCCTGAGATAGACGAACTCTTTGTTACCGGTGCCATTGCAAATGTATATCTGGAAGCCAGGGGGTATGAGATGGGAAGATCTCTCATGCCTAAAGGAACAATCGAGATCGGAACGGCTGCAGAAGACGAACGGGTGATCATTCCCACTGATGTTGTTTCCCGTGTTGATGATGAAGAGATCCAGAAGAGTGTTGAGGAACTTAATGAATCTGATGATGTACGGGATATTGGACCAGAGACACTTGCACGGATACAAGAAGGCATTGAGAAAGCCTCTTTTATCATCTGGAACGGACCAGTCGGTGATTATGAGTTAGGGTTCTCTGAGAGCACGCGTGAGGTGGCGCGCATGATTGCAGAGAGCGATGCAACATCAATTGTTGGCGGTGGTGATACACTCGCTGCATTAGTTGGATTAGAGATAGAGGAAAAGGTGAGTTTTGCCTCTACAGGAGGAGGGTCAATGCTTGAGTTTCTACTCAATGAGAGTTTGCCGGGGATTGAGGTATTGAGAAAGGTTTAAGATATCGTTTTTCTATATATAATCTAGGCGGGTTTTGTATAGATGTTGGGGGGATATTTGAGAGGTATGGGGTACTATGACATATTTCTGATTTTTTCTGCGAGCGCTTTCAGTTCTTCATCATCTACTCTTTCGGCATCATGAGATGAGAGATATCCAGGGTATTTTTCATAAAATTCATTCTTTCCTTTTGATTCTATATTTTTCCATTCAGCAAGATCAGCTGTGCCGTGCATAGGGAAGAGTTTGGAGTGTAGGTGATCTACACCATACCCTTCAAAGAACATGCCGGTGCGTCCCACATCTTCAAAACTCTTATCGAGTAATCTTGCTACTTTCTTGGTTGCAAGGATGAGTTTTGTTAACACCTCGTCATCATTTTCAAAAGCGTAGCTTGGGAGATGTTCTTTTGTTGTCACAACGGTGAAGCCGGGGGTGTTGGGGAAAATACTTAAAAATGCAAGATGTTCCTCGTTCTCCCAGATTGTGTGAGAGGGAACCTCACCCGCAATTATTTTGCAGAATATGCAATCTTCTTTTTTCTCTTTGTCTGTTGTATTCATATATGTATATATAATATCTCTCCAATCTCTATTCTCAAGAGCATGATATCATGTTCCATATGCCGACCACTCAAACGAAAGAGCTTTCAATGTATTCTCCTCTTATACGCCAACTTCTTCTCAATCGTGGCATTGCCACAGAAGAAGAAGCGCAATACTTTCTCTCTCCTGATTGGGAGGAACATACTCATGATCCATATGAGCTTGCGAATATGGATAAGGCGGTAGGGCGTATAGTGCAGGCAATAGAGAATAAGGAACATATTGTTATATTCTCCGACTATGACACCGATGGGATTCCCGGTGCAGTGATATTCCATGATTTTCTACGAAAAGTCGGACATGAGAACTTTGAGGTATATATCCCTCACAGAGTTGAAGAGGGATTTGGACTCAATATGGAGGCAATCGAGGGATTTGTTGAGAATGGAGCTGATGTTTTAATAACAATAGACTGTGGTATTCGGGGGAATAGTGAGGTGTTTCATGCACAAGAGAACGGAATTGATGTCATCATCACCGATCATCATATGCCGGGGGATGATGTACCCGATGCATATGCGATTGTGAACCCCAAGATGCCGGGATGTGAATACAGCGAAGAGATGCTTTGTGGTGCTGCTGTTGTCTTCAAGCTTGTTCAGGCTCTCGCAGAGAGCATGCGTGATACGCATGACATACATGAGGGGTGGGAAAAATGGCTTTTGGATATGGTGGGTATTGCCACACTCTCGGATATGGTGCCACTTAAAGGGGAAAATCGAGTTTTTGCTCACTACGGTCTCACCGTTCTACGCAAAAGCAGGAGAGAGGGATTAAAGACACTTCTCCAGAAAGGGCGGGTGTCACAAAAATACCTCTCTGAAGATGATGTTGGATTTACCATTGGGCCACGCATCAATGCTGCTTCACGTATGGATGTGCCTAAGGCAGCATTTGATCTACTTGTATCAGATGATACTGCAGAGGCAGAGAAGCTCGCGGAGCATCTGGAGGGAATCAACAATGAGCGAAAGGGGGTTGTGGCAGCAATGGTGAAGGAGATAAAGAAGAAGCTCTCACGGAGAGACGAGCAACCTGTTGTTATTGCAACAGGTGACCCAGAGTGGTCTCCGGGACTTTTGGGGCTGGCTGCTTCTAGTGTTGTTGGGTCCTTTGACCGCCCCGCCTTTATCTGGGGCAGAGGAGGAGGATCGGTGATAAAGGGATCGTGTCGGTCGGATGGGCGGGTGAATCTGGTGGATCTTATGGCAGCAGTTCCTGATGGATTCTTCCTCGAGTTCGGCGGGCATGCTCAATCGGGGGGATTTTCAATAGATCATGAACACATTCACACTCTTGAAGAAGCGCTTGCTGATGCATATGCTCAAGTGAAAACAGGATCAGCAATTGAGCAGCAATCAGTAGATGCTGAACTTACAATCAGTGATATCTCGTGGAAGCTCTGGGATGAGATACAGAGACTCGCTCCATTTGGGATGGGTAATCCGAAGCCTCTCTTTAAATTCAGTGATGTGGTGGTACAAAAAATCAGTCACTTTGGAAAACAGTCAAACCATCTTAAACTCAGATTTTCTCAAGAAGGCAAAGAGATCAATGCAATTGAATTCTTCACAACAAATGACACCTACGGGTTAGAAGAAGGGGAGACAGTATCTCTCCATGCACATTTGGAGAAGGATGTCTTTGGCCGTCGGCCGGAGTTGAGATTTCGAATTGTTGACATTCTACAAAAAGAAAATTAGCCTGGAGATAGAACGTGCTTCTGGAGAAACCAATGATTCGGAGGAAGCTATGTACATATGCACATCTTGTAATCAACCGGTTGATATAACTACAGGAGACGAATGCAAAACACACGGTGAGAATATCCGCAAAGCGTATATAGGGGAACTAATTTCCTTTTTACTCACCCCCGAGGCTCTTAAGCGTACGGAAGAGGCAGAGGAGCGGAAGAGAGAAAGACGCGCTCGGCGTCGAGAACAGCAGCAGATTGAAAAAGTGCAGACACAACAGCGGCTCTCACCAGAAGAGCGAGAACGCCGCCGCCGGCGCAGCTCAGCTCAGCTGAACACTGCGATAAAAGAGAGAAAAGAGAGCGAGCGGGAAAGAATCCAGAGAATCATGGCGAAGTCTCGTAGCTTTCCCTAAAGAGCATGATGTGTTCCACACATGCTTTTTTTATTTCTCCCCCATATTCTGTATACTCAATACATGCTTATCATATTTACCGACGGTGCAGCACGAGGGAATCCCGGTCCGGGAGGGTACGGTGCCGTTATCGTCAATAAAAACGAAGGGACTGTTGTTGAGCTTGGTGGACGAGAAGATGAGACGACGAACAATAGGATGGAACTTAAGGCTGCGCTTGAATCACTTCGGTTTATCTCAAAGACACGAGAACCTATCACCCTTTACACAGACTCCAAATATCTGGTGAATGGTATAACCAAATGGATTCACGGATGGCGGAAACGGGACTGGCAGACAAAAAACAAAACAGAGGTACTTAACAAAGATCTCTGGAAAGAACTCGCGAAATTCAATCGTGATGATATCGAATGGGAGCGTCTCCCGGGGCATAGTGGACTGCCTGGTAATGAACGTGCAGATGAGATTGCTACACGATATGCTGACAAAAAAGATCCTGGACTCTATCACGGTGACCTTATCGAATATCCGATAGATGTATTGAATGTGGAGATTCCTGAAGAGGTGAAAGAGGCACGAAAAGAAAAAAAGAAGCGACAGAATGCTCCTGCGTACTCATATATATCACTTGTGGATGGCGAACTATGTCGGCACAAAATGTGGCCGGAGTGTGAAGCACGAGTCAAAGGGAAAAAGGCACGATTTAGAAAAACCATCTCCCAAGAGGATGAGATAGAGATTGCAGCTGAATGGGGCTTTGAGCCAAGAGATATTAAAGATTGCTAAATGTCGCTGCGTTTGAATAATTTTATATTCTATTCCATTACCCTCGGTTTTCTCGCCGGGGTATTTTTGTGTCTTCTTCTCAATCTTACCCTCTATATCGCACCCTTCTTTCTGCTACTTGGTGTCACCTCCATCACCCTTCTTCTTGCGGGAGGTATACAGGGGGATTCTCCTATCATCACCGCACTCTTTTGTACTGCCTTTGCCCTTGGAATTTTGTGTGGATTGAGTGCGGGCGATGTGCATACTCCCGCACTTGATCCATATGTTGAGACCGAAGTGGAACTTGTTGGAGTGGTTGCAACAGACCCTGCTTGGCTCGGTGATAGGCAGAATTTTCTTGTGCGGATAGAGAGTGTCGAGGGGAGAGAGGTTGAGGCACGGGGGCGGATAACATTGCGGGCGTATCCGCGGGTCGAGTATGGAGATCGACTACATCTGAGCGGAAAGCTTAGTGTGCCTGAGGACTTTATCTCAGAAGATACCGGTCGTCTTGTGGCATATGAGGAATATCTGGCAACCCAAGGGGTGGGATATCAGATGATATATCCAGAGGTCGAGATAGTGGCACGTGGTGCGGGGAGTGGGATACAGCAGACACTGTTCTCGATTAAACACGTGTTTCTTGAGAGAATCGGACGATTTGTTCCCGAGCCACAGTCGGCACTACTCGGTGGGATGACTGTTGGTGCAGAGGAGGCACTCGGAGAGGAGCTTGAGGAGGATTTTCGTGACACCGGATTGATCCATATTGTTGTACTCTCGGGATACAACGTGACCATTATTGCTGATGTGTTTATGCGCCTTGCCTCATTTTTGCCACTTCTGGTACGTTCACTTCTTGGCTCTGTTGGTATTATTCTCTTCGCGCTGCTTGTTGGTGCTTCTGCCACTATTATTCGTGCATCTATCATGGCACTTATTGTTGTTTTTGCGCGGGTAATCGGCAGACCACACCATATTCTTCGGGCGTTGATCTTGGCGGCAGTTGGAATGGTGATTGTTAATCCGCGGATTATTGCATATGATCCTGGGTTTCAATTGAGCTTCCTTGCAACTGCTGGACTTATCTTTCTTGCACCGGTTGTGGAGTACTATATATCACGTGTACCGAGTCGGTTTGAGATAAAGGAGAGTATAGCTGCAACAGTCTCAACACAGATTTTTGTACTTCCGCTTTTGTTGTATATGACGGGTGTGTTGAGTATCGCATCATTACCTGTGAATGTGCTTGGGTTGCCGGCAGTTCCACTCGCCATGCTCTTTGGTGCACTTATTGCAGTCTTTTCATATCTTGGGCCAATTATAGTGCTGCCCTTTGCTATTGCGGGGAATATTCTCTCCGCCTACATTATTCGTGTTGTCGAGCTTTTCGCTGCATTACCCTTTACCACCGTTGAGTTACCCACCGTCTCAATATGGGTTGTGGTTCTGTGGTATGTGGTGATTGGAATCGGGGTGTGGTGGTGGATGCAGTGGCGGGGAGTGGATAAGAAGATGGTGTGATAGAAGGATATTTGTAGCTTTATCCACAAAGATGAGATATATCCCAGTTGTATTATAGATATGAAGAAAGTATAGTTAATGGGCTGTTAGGGTTTATCCCTTTCGGCATCGTGTAAAGGCCTCGTTCTGCGAGGCCTTTACCATTTCTATTGAATTTTTGTATGAAAAAGCCCCGTAATATCGGGGCTTTTGTGTTTTTCTTTGTACTAGTTCTTTACCTCATCATACCATCCAGCCGCTGTCTCCCAGTTGATGTTCTCAAAGAATGCATCAATATATTGTCCTTTCTCTGAGGGAGCATAGTCCATGCAATACGAGTGCTCCCACATATCGAGAGTGATGATTGGTTGGACGCCTGTGAGATGTCCAAGATGCTGCTCATCTACCCAGTAGTTGAGGAGTTGATCAGTGTGGGTATCGTATGAGAGCATTGCCCATCCAACACCGCGTGTCTTTGCAACACTTCCTTTGAAGTATTCCAACCAATCATCAAATAATCCAAATTGATCATCTATCTTTGAGAGGAGAGGTGAGTCTTCAAGCTTCTTTGATCCTCCTTCAAAGAGGGAGAAGTAGTATTCGTGGTTGCGCATGCCGTCGAATTCGAAAGCAAGTCGGCGCTGTGTCTCTTTGAGTGCATAGTCATCAACATCTCCTGAATCAATGAGCTCCTGTATCTTATTCGTATTTGTTACATATCCTTGGTAGAGACCGAGGTGCTCCTTAATTGTTTTTTGCGAGATCCCATCGAGTTCTGGAATTTCAAATTCTCGTGGTGTGTATGTAGCCATATATATAATGAAGTTAATGAGTATGGACTGTATATTGTATCAAATATAGACGAGAGTGTAGGGGAAAGATTTCAAGAAATAAAAATGGCCACCAACTCGCGGATGCAAGTTAGTGGCCGGGAATTCTAAAAGAAAGAAATCACGACTAGTTAGTTGGGGAGTTCACGTTGTCAGCGAACACGGCGTCCATTTTTCTTTCGCTTTGGACCATTGACCCTGAGGTAACTTTACTGGTTATCCACCACATGATCCAGAAAACAATAGGGAGAAAGAGCGTGTATCCCCGATATGTCTGAATGAACTCCGCTGCTCCATGGAATCCAAGCCACCCCACAGTTATAGCGACTAAGTTCGCGAGAACGGGAAGGAAGAACCATATGACTCCAATGCCAGCGGTAGCGGAAGCGTTGTTGTCAGAACTACCACTATTGAAGAGAGAGAGAAGAAGGGGAGCAAGGGCGACATAAAAAAGGACACCCATGACAAAACCTCCTTCCCATCCAACGGGCTCACTTAAGAGTGCCGCGTATCCCTCACTGGGCAACAGGATCGCTACAAAGGTTGCTGCAACGACCCCTGACACCATTGCTACGAAAAGAATAAGGAGACAGATGGATATAGCCAGTGTACCGATGGTTTCGAAGATAACTTGTAAGATTCCTCGAAACGAGTGTAAGGCAGTCTTGTCTTTCATGGGAGGAGCTTCGTTTAGTTTTCGTTTAGTTCAGGTTTTCAGGGTTGTCTAATTTGATTATAGAGTGAAGAATATTTTTGTCAAGTACCTCACTCCTCCATATATCTACCGCTTTTATACCGTATTTTCCCATGTGTACCTTAGCCATGCGAGAGGGGGTATGTCGAACAGGGCTTAATGAAGCCTCAAATTGGTTAAATATGGTAAAGAGGGGGTATATAAAGGCTTTATTCAGCCATTTTTGACTATACGCCTTAAGTATTATTTAGTCTTGACATGGGTTGTATCCATGCTATACTTGGGCGCACAAGCCCGGAGACGGGTTTTTCTGATGGGCAGAGGACGAAGCACATCAGAGGCAAAAAATACATAGAAACAATTAAATATCTTGCAAATTAATGTGACGATATGAGACGCAACGTATCCCTCGGATACATAGTCGCAGTCCTTGCCGGAATACTCATTGTTGGTATAACGGTAGGACTAACTACGAACACTTCAAACGCTCAAATCGAACCTTCAACAAAGCTAACAGTTACGGACTCACCAGAGGATAGAGAAAACGTTCTCTGGTTGGCGCGAGCCATCTACTCAGAGACCAAGCGTCCTTGGGAGATGGGAATTATCGCCTGGGTTGTCCGAAACCGTGTTGAGACCGAATACATGGGATCAACATATAAGGGAGTGGTTCTTCGAAAGAACCAGTTCTCCGGACTTAACCCATCTGATCGTAACTATCAACACAATATCTCACGCTCGTATGAGAGCTCGGGTCAAAAGTGGACGAATGCGCTCATTGTCGCAAAAGCAATTTATTACGCCGATGATTCGCTTCGCCCGATGCCGAAAACAGTACGCCACTTCTATTCACCTCGCTCTATGAAGAATGGAGCAACACCTTCGTGGACAGCAAATGCGCGTCTGATTCACACAATTACCGACCCGTACGAGAATTCTATCCGATTCGCGTTCTACGATAGCGTGAAATAACAAAAGGCCGCCACAAGGCGGCCTTTTGTGTTGGTATATACTAAAAGAATGAAAAGAACACTCCCTATTCTCATATTGCTCCTGCTCCTCAACTTCTTTGTTTGGACTGCTGGTTTACAATCGGGGAATCTTGTAGTTACATTCTTTGATATTGGGCAGGGGGATTCAATTTTAATAGAGACACCCGAGGGATATCAGGTGCTTGTCGACGGAGGTCCGGATACATCCATATTGCGAGAGCTTGGAAGCGAACTCTCATTTTTTGATAGATCTCTGGATATGATTATCGTGACACATCCAGATCAGGATCATATCGGAGGATTCCCCGAGGTTTTTGCTCGATATGATATTGAACATGTACTTGCATCATCTGGGGTATCAGATTCTGAGACTGCAAATACCCTCTTACAGCGAATGGAAGAAGAGGGGGCAATTATATTCCCAGCAGAGGTGGGGCAGGTGATAGAGCTTGGAGATGCTGTTACCCTCACAGTCCTCTATCCCGATATATCTGCACAATCGCGGTCAGTTAATGATGCATCGACTGTGATACGTCTTGAATATGGGGAGACCAGTATGTTGCTTACAGGGGATATAGAGGCGGGAGTGGAGTCATACCTACTCTCATCGTCTGGTGTGGCAGAACTCTTAGATGTGGATGTGCTCAAAGCAGCACATCACGGATCTGATTCCTCTTCTTCTCTCCCATTTCTCTCCGCGGTATCACCAGAGTATGTGGTGATACAGGCGGGAGCGGGGAATAGGTATGGACACCCTCATAGTGAAGTTTTAGAGAGACTGAGTCTTTTTTCAGAAGATGTGTGGTGTACGTGTGATGAGGGGCGGATAGTGCTGGAGAGTGATGGAGAGAGGTGGATTCGTTGACAAGATAGATATATGGGGTAAAGTGAAGGTGCAAGGTTCTTTTCGCGTTTGTATCATTTATAGGTAGGAGATACCAATGGGAGTTGCAATTGGAGTACCCGCCAAGAACAAGAAAGAAAAGCAGCCCGAACGGCGCCCCAATCCTAGCAATGCTCGACGCTGCGAAGAATGCGGTGAGCGAATGCAACGGACTGGACTGTCCTTCAGTTGTAGTAACTGTGGACACTCGACTGCCGCAGACTAGCCGATACATCGGCGCGTGATCAAATCTCTCGTTTTGAACGAGAAAAGCCCGACTGCCATATGTAGGTAGCCGGGCTCTTTTTATTGCTTATCTCTTTCTATATTACTCCTGCGTCTTTTAATGCTTTGTATGGACCTTTCTTTGCAATTGTCTTGAGTCCTCGTGCTGATACGTTAATTGAGACGTGTCGATTGAGTTCTGGAACATAGATGCGATGTCGCTTTATGTTCGCTTTTCGACGACGCTTACCAGTTGGGTTGAACTGAGTAGCACGCGTACGGTTTGAGTATCCGCCGCCCATTCGAGTTGATTTTCCAGTTATTACGCATTCTTTCGCCATGTCTTTGTTTTAGTGTGTGGCATGGTAGCATGTAGTCTGATATTTGCAACTCAAATACACTCATTTATTCTTAGATAGTATATGGATCCACTTACAACAATATTCGGTATCGCCATTCTTATCTTCTCCGTTGTTATCCATGAGGTTGCTCATGGATATGCAGCGGATTCACTTGGCGATCCCACTGCCCGTTTTGCTGGCAGGCTAACACTTAACCCTCTTCGACACCTTGATCTTGTCGGCTCCTTTATCGTCCCTGTCCTTACCGCTGTTGCCGGTGGCTTTATCTTCGGTTGGGCAAAGCCGGTGCCGTATAATCCGTACAATATATCGAAGAAGCATGGTGATGCGATGGTGGCTATTGCCGGACCTGTTTCTAATATAGTGTTGGCAATACTTGCGGGACTTGTGATGCGCTTTGTGATGCTCCCGAGTGGGGCAGTGGATATTCTGAGTTTTGTAGTACTTATCAATATCATCCTTGCCCTCTTCAATCTTATTCCCATTCCTCCACTTGATGGATCAAAGATTCTCTTTTCATTCCTTCCTGCTCACCTTAGTCACTTTCAGGAGATTCTAGAGCGCTCAGGATTCTTTATTGTAATTATATTTGTATTCTTCTTCTGGCAGCTTCTTGTACCGGTTATCTTTTGGCTTTTCCGCCTTATTACCGGAACAGGCTTCTAGGTAGTTGTCGCTACTCCTTCTTTATACCCAAAGGCTGTGCTTAGAGAAAGAAAAGTGAACCCGTTTCGTCTATTGCACATGTAGATACATTTGTATATACTTACGACAATGACAACGAAAATAAAAAAGTGGGGCAACAGTTATGCTGTTAGACTCCCTAAAAGTGAAGTTGATCGACTCTCTCTCAAAGAGGGGAGTTCTGTAATTGTGAAGATTGAGCCGGTGAAAAAGAAACCCACCCTTGACGAACTTGTCTCTCAAATTGATCCAGATAATTTGCCAGAGATGATCGATTGGGGTGAAGATGTTGGCAATGAACGACTAGAGGCATGGGAAAAGTAACATATATTCCAGATCGGGGAGATATAATTAAGCTGGACTTTAGCCCCACGAAAGGACATGAACAGCGTGGCTATCGTCCTGCTCTTGTTATTTCTGCAAAAAAGTACAATGCCAAAACGAAACGTGCGGTTGTGTGTCCAATGACTTCAAAAATTCTTGACTATCCATTTGTGACTATACTGAAGAGCTCAGAGGTAAGTGGTTCTATTCTTCTTGACCAAATTCGCAGTGTTGATTGGAACGCTCGGGAAGTGACTTTTATAATGAAGGCCTCTAATGAGGTGCTAGAGGAGGCAACAGATAAACTTATTGCGCTGATCGCGTAATCTAGGTTGCATTTGCAGCGCACTCATAGTAGAGTATGCACCGTTATGCCTACAATAAATCAACTTGTACGCAAGGGTAGAGAACCAAAAAAGAGGAAGTCCAAGACAGTTGCGCTTGGGCGTGGTTTTAATTCGCTTAAAAATAAGCCAACCTTCTACCCATCTCCATTCAAGCGGGGCGTGTGTACTAAAGTGACAACAAAGACTCCAAAGAAGCCGAACTCCGCTATTCGAAAAGTTGCGCGTGTTCGCCTTACCAACGGTCAGGAGATCACTGCATACATTCCTGGTGAAGGGCACAACCTTCAGGAGCACTCAATTGTGCTTGTACGCGGAGGGCGTGTGAAGGATATCGGAGTGCGATATACCGTTGTACGCGGTGTTCTGGATGCCGAGGGTGTAGATGACCGCAAGAATGCACGTTCACGATATGGTGCTAAGAAACAATAGATATGCCACGACGACCCCTACCTAAAAAAGAAGACCTTCGACCGGACTACAAATACAATTCGCAAAAAGTTGCGAAGTTTATAAACTACGTGATGCTTGACGGGAAGAAGGATGTTGCTCGAGATATTGTATATGATGCATTTGAAGAGCTCGAGAAGAAGCACAAGGTGGATGACCCACTTCAGACATTTAATGATGCATTGCAGAATATTGGTCCGAACATGGAGGTACGCTCCAGACGGATTGGAGGTGCAAACTACCAAGTACCTCGTGAAGTAGATGCAAAGCGACGACTTGCACTCTCAATGCGTTGGTTGCTTGAGATTGTGCGTGCTAAATCAGGACGCCCAACTTCTTCAATTCTTGCCGACGAACTCTTTGCGGCTGCAAAGGGTGAGGGAGAGGCGGTGAAGAAGAAAGAGAACGTTCACCGTATGGC
>JBBDUG010000039.1:0-1949 GCA_040904025.1 Minisyncoccota bacterium | reverse complement strand
GCTGCAACCACTACCTTCTGGATACCAACATGGGCACGCAGAGCCGCTGACTCTGAAGAAGCGGCAAAAGAGGAGCATGAGTATCGTATTAATATCATCGATACACCCGGACACGTTGACTTTACCGCAGAAGTGGAGCGGTCGTTGAAAGTACTCGACGGAGGAGTGGTTGTCTTTGACGGTGTAGCTGGAGTGGAGCCACAGTCAGAGACCGTGTGGCGTCAGGCGGACAAATATAATGTTCCGCGAATTTGTTTTATAAACAAGCTTGACCGTACTGGTGCAAGCTTTGATCGATCATTCCAGTCAATTCTGGATAGATTGACTCCAAATGCAGTACGGGCTCAGCTTCCAATTGGTGAAGAAGGTGATCATGAAGGAGTCATTGACCTTCTCACTATGAAAGCATACTACTTTGAGGGTGACATGGGAGTTGATATCCGTGAAGAGGATATTCCGGATGAACTCAAGGGTCGCGCCGAAGAACTACGTAATGAATTTATCGAAAAGATTGTTGAGAATGACGAGAAGCTCATGAACAAATATCTTGAAGGTGAAGAGCTTTCTGTAGATGAGCTAAAGGCAGCATTGCGTACCGCTGTTATCGCCAATGAGGTTGTTCCGGTATACACCGGATCAGCGCTTAAGAATAAAGGGGTACAGCTTGTACTTGATGCGGTTGTTGATTTTCTCCCGGCGCCAACAGAGGTGCCCCCTATCGAAGGAGTTGATCCAAAGACAGGCGATGTGCTAACACGAGAGGCAAGTGATGACGAGCCATTCTCAGCATTAGCCTTTAAACTTCAAACTGATCCCTATATCGGGCAGCTTGTCTGGTTCCGTGTATATTCCGGAACACTTGAAGCGGGGTCATATGTATACAATGCCTCTATCGGAGACAAAGAGCGTGTTGGACGTATTGTGAAGATGCATTCCAACTCTCGTGAAGAGGTGGATAAGGTGTATGCGGGAGAGATTGCCGCTGCAGTTGGACTCAAGAGCACAAAGACATCAGATACGCTTTGTGATGAGGATAATCCAATTGAGCTTCACAAGATCGAGTTTGCAGAGCCGGTTGTTTCTCTGCGTATTGAGCCAAAGACAAAGGCAGACCAAGAGAAGATGGGTATGGCGCTTAAGCGTCTTTCTGACGAGGATCCAACCTTTAAGGTTTCAACTGACTCTGAAACATTAGAGACTATTATCTCCGGTATGGGAGAGCTCCATCTCGAGATAATCGTTGATCGTATGAAGCGTGAGTTTAACGTTGAGGCTAACGTTGGACGTCCACAGGTCTCATATCGTGAGACAATTAGAGGTAACGCTGAGGGTGAAGAGAAGTATGTTAAGCAGACAGGTGGTCGTGGACAGTATGGACACGTTAAGTTGCGCATTGCGCCGATGGATAAGGATGTGGATGAAGACGACCTCGGAAATAACGTAGAGCGAAGTGAACACTTTGAATTTATAAACAATATTAAAGGAGGAGTTATTCCACAGGAATTTATCCCTGCTGTGCGCAAGGGAATCGAAGAGGCGATGGAGCGTGGAATTGTTGCTGGGTACAAGATGGTTGATATCTCCATCGATCTCTTCGACGGATCGTATCACGATGTTGACTCCTCAGAAGTTGCCTTTAAGATTGCCGGATCACAGGCATTCCAAAAAGCAGCAAGAATGGCAAAGCCAGTTCTTCTCGAGCCTGTTATGAAAGTTGAGGTGGTTGTTCCTGATGAATACATGGGAGATATCACCGGAAATCTCTCTTCAAAGCGTGGGCTTGTTGAAGGTACAGAGAATCGCGGTCTGAATACCGCTATTAAAGCAAAGGTACCTCTTGCAGAGATGTTTGGCTATACTACTGATCTGCGCTCTATGACATCCGGGCGAGGGACCATGGTTATGGAATTCTCACACTATGATGTTGTGCCGGATAATGTGGCGCAGGA
>JBBDUG010000038.1:0-3480 GCA_040904025.1 Minisyncoccota bacterium | reverse complement strand
TTTCGCTTTTTCTCCCAAAGGGAGCGCAAAAGTTCTGTTCAAGTATCACTTTAAACACATAATTAAAAACACCCGAAAAGGTGTTTTGAAAATATGTGCCCAGGGAGAGACTTTTTCTCCCCCATTCCAACTTCGTTGGAATTCCTCCGAAATCGCAGACTTTCGCTTTTTCTCCCAAAGGGAGCGCGAAAGTTCTGTTCAAGTCTCACTTTAAACACATAATTAAAAACACCCGAAAAGGTGTTTTGAAAATATGTGCTCTAATCATACACTTTGCTCGAACCTATTTCACACGCGCGGAGCGCGTGGTGGCTCGGGACTGAATCGTACGCTCGGACTCCGCGCCTCGTCCGCTCCCTTCGGTCGCGGGGCAAAACCCAAAAATTTTCCTTCCTTTCTGATTTAATTCGGCGGGGGGTATGGGGGGAGCCGACAAAAAATGGAAAGGAAATTTTTGGTTTTGCTTCGCCGCTTCAGTCTCCGAAAAGAGCAATCTAATTATGACATTTTTGTTTGCTCTTTTCTACATCTTCGCGGCGACCCGAGGCGAATACAATTCGGTTTGCGCTAAGGCGCAATCAAATCTTATTGTGCTTGCCCCGCCCGCCCTATGCGCGCACAAATCCCCGCCGTTTTAGGAAACATTATAAAACGGCAGGGATTGCTCCCTATTCCCTCACGACCTCAACCAAATCTGCCCAACTCATGACTTCCGCCGGATAGGAATTGAGTTCAAAGTTGTCTATCTCCGCCGTTATGGTACGGTTTTCTTCTCCGAGTTGTTGCCGCACAACCTCGCCGTTGCGGAAGCAAAAAGAGTAGGAACTGATACTAGGTTGGGTACCTCGCACCGGCACAACTGGCAAACGTGCAAGCGACGCGACATCAGTGACCGACATACAATAACCGTCGAATCCGATTCCTGAATGGACCGCGCTGTACGTTCCGGTTATTTCGATGGGGCCTTTCAATATAATCTTTGCGTTTTGCGGCCCTATCTTTACCATTTTAGGGTCGGTAGAATATTGTCCGTGATTAAAAGGTGCGACGCTCACGACGGTCATTGCACCGAGAGTATCTCCGACCGACACGAAAGGAGTCTCCGCGTCGTCAGTTATGCGAGTAATTATCTCATCGACCGAAATGCGGCTTCCGAACCGGGCGCGTAGATTGTTGAGAAGGGTTTTGTGTCCGTTCTCTAAAATCGCCTCGTCAAATGTACTTATATATCCAACTTTTTTGCGCATAAAAGTAAGCTCATTATCCAAATATGTATATTTGCCCTCGCTCGTTTCCACTCCATCAAAATCTGCCTCTACAAGGCCGGGGAATGCTTCCAAGTACATCGGCGCGGTAAAACCGCTGTCGATCGGTTGTCCGAAGTTTTCTAATACGAAACCTTGAATGCTCTTCGTAAATTCAGCTGACTCTTCGGTAGCAACTCCGTCATGAGATTTAGGAAACACAGAATCTCTATTCAGCGCGACGAGTGCAAAAAGTAAAATTACGACGATTCCTAAAACTATAGAAATGATAATTGCTTTTTGCTGCAAAAAAATAATCTTTTTCATAATCATTTGAGAAACTTCACTGTCGAGAGAATGTACTTGTAGTTTTTGAGATACGCGGCTTCCTCTTTGGAATCAATTTTCTTCTCGTTCTCGTCAGCACTTATCTCACCGCTCATTTCAACACTCACGGAATACACGCTTTCGCCACGTGGGATATATGTTCGCACCATCAGTTGTTCTCTGTTCTCGTATTCCGACCAATCGCACGGCGGTTCGTAGCACTCCTGCGGACCGGCATTTAGAACTTTCGTGCGTATCTGCCGAGATAGTCTCCACGCAACAAGTGTGTACCTGGTTCTTTCTTCAAGAACCGTTACGGCTCCGCCCGATTGCGAGTAGTCAGGAATGCTCCACTCGGCACCTGCTTTACTCTTATGGCGGTATATCTTCATGAGCCGTGTGACTCCCGGCAAGCCAGGCCCCACTTCGCGCTCATAGATAGAAATGCCCGCGTCCTCGCTATACCACACGTACCACCCGGGCGGATGTCTAAACTCAATGCCGTACGCTTCGTTGCGATACGTTTCCCAGCCAGCCGTATCGTTCTCCGTAACAAATGTAGAATATCCAAACGCACCAATGAGTATGATAATGACTACAATCAAGATAATACTTACGAAGCTTTTCGTTTGGCTAGTTTTTATCATACGGATTTGGCAAATGACTCAAATATGTTTTTGCCGATTCAGAACACCCCTCAAAATCAGTTTCTGGTTCATAGGGTAATACAAGGTATCTGCTTTGATGAACTGGTTCGTATTCATCAAATCTAACTTTTACGATTCCTCTTTCTCGATCAAGAGATGAGTCATCGGTTCGTGGTATTTCCACGAAACCGCAAAGTTTCCGTAATGATTCTTTTGACAGGTTGTGATAAAGACCTACGGTATTATCATAGCTGAATATAAAACCGCGTGCGTTGATGCCGACTTGAATAAATGGCGGTATGTCCATGTCCAGTCCGTCGGGAACCGCGAATTGCTTATCGTTCCAGCGGAAGAAATGACTTGTCGCTACTCCCGGTGCGGATTTGCTTCCCGGCTCAAACTCAAGCGTTGACTCTGAAAATTCAGGATACACTCTTTTCACAAATTGCCGCGCAGTTTCTTGAAGTGTATTTATCGGTAACACGTCTCCTGTCTGCGCAAATTCGGGAACGGAACGATACATAGCAACAACTCGGTTCGTGGCGATATCAACTTCCGCGCTGTTGCTGATTCGAGTTCCTGTTTCTCGAAACACAACCACATGCTCTTCCACGATCCTTTCTCCTTTCACATCGTTAACATACTGCACAATGCCGAAGTTCGCCGATGGTCCGTCTATATCTGTAACTTCAAAATTAAAAATCGCACCGGAAGTAATGCCGGAGAGCTCGTTGGCAACATCCGCGACACTTTTCAGGACTTCGGTGGCGTTTGCTTTTATAATCTCTGACTGTTCTACCGTCTCTCTGATTTCTTTTTTTATTCTTAGATCTCCCCAGTCCACAGAAAAAATCAAAATCGCCGCTACCACAAGTACTATTGTCCCTATGAGATATTTTTTGTTCATAACAACTGAAATTATTTTAGCAATTCCTCCATCGGAACGCCTAACGACTTGGCGATTTTTTGTATTGTTTGAACGCTCGGTTTTGTAACAACACCACCTTCAATTTTGGTTAGGGTAGAGTATTTGATATTGGCTTTCTTCGCCAAGTCGTCTTGCGTCAATCCTTGTTTTGCTCGTATTCGCTTTATATTCTGTGATATAGTTGCCATAGTATGCTACTTTTGATAGTATAGAAATATGAGCCATTACTTTCTTTGCTCACAAAACAAGGATAGCATTATTTATGGATTTTTTCAATTGCTAGCGGCGAAGCAAAACCAAAAATTTCCTTTCCATTTTTTGTCGGCTCCCCCCA
>JBBDUG010000037.1:0-21379 GCA_040904025.1 Minisyncoccota bacterium | reverse complement strand
ACGGCAGAGTCTGCGGGCGGAGCGGTTGAAGAATTATTAATACATTAGAGACCCTCGAGAGAGGGTTTTTGTTTATATAGAATCTAGGCGGGTTTTATGGGGATGGATATGTGATGCTATAATCCAACTATGAAAAAAGAGGCTTTTAATGAAGTATGGATTCAGAAGTTACGACCTGCGCTTGTGGCACTGGGAGAACTTAGGTTAAAAGAGCGAGAGGCTATTATCTATGGCTCTACTCTAGCAGCTATTGGTATTGCTATTCCCATACTCTTTCCCCTTAAGTTTTTAATAGGGATTCTTATCGCTCTTGTCTTTGGTGGGCTCGGTGTCTCAGTATATCTGCACCTGCATCCAAAGCGTTTTAAAGAACTCTATAAAACGCGTGTTATAAACACGCTTTTGAAAGAAACACACTATGACTGGTCGCATGTTCCTGATGCAGAAAATGCAGATGATATATTTAAATCCTCCGGTCTTTATAATCTAAAGAACAGTACGTCTGTGGTGGATGACATGTTCAAAGCAAGCAAAGAGGGAGTTAACCTCTATGCTGTAGAGACGAGAGTTGATATGCGAGAGGGGAAAAAGACGCGGGTGGTATTTGGTGGACTTGCCTTTCGCTTTGATCTCGGCAAAGAGTTTCGTGGTCAGACTTATATTATCTCTGAGAAGGAGAAGCGTTTCTATCGTGCCGTTGGTACGCATGAAGTGCGTGGTATGGGTTCTGATCTTGGAAGTACTGAACTTGAATGGAATGACTTTGAACGCCTCCTTCATGTAGAGACAACAGATGAAAGAGAGGTACGAGAGATACTTACCCCAGATTTCATGCTCGATCTCTATGAGTGGTGGAGTGAGCATGGGAAGTTTGTGCGGCTCAGTTTTAAAGAGAGTCATATGTATATGGTATTGCCAATACGACATACTCTGTTTGAACCTACAGTGTTTGGTTCGATTGATAAGGAGAAAGAGATACTGTGGTCATATCTTGATGCCTTTCTTCTTGCCGAGAAATTACTTGAAAGAATAGAGTATATTTATAGGTATACGGTGGAGGGGTAGGGGGTTGGTTGAGAAGAAGTGGTTTGGGGTGTAGGATGAAAAATGGTGTATCAATAAGTAAATAAAAAATATGACAAAAAGCAATAAAAGGCGCATGAACAAAAGAAGTTTTGTCTTAAAAGCTATCCACACTCTCAGAAAGACTGGTTATATAGGCATACATGCGGTGTATAGTGGATTCAATAAGGCGTTCCGCGAATATTATAATGATGATCCTATTGCGGAAGTCGATAAGCTGGTTGCCAAGGGGGTTATAGTCAAACAACCGGTTAAGGGGGGAGTAATGTTGTATGATGCGAAGGAATATAAAGAGAGTGATTTTGGTACCAAGAAAAGGAAGAAAAAGAATTCAAACACAGCTCTAAAAAAGATCCTAGGAAAATAGGCGAGAGCTCGTATTTTACTGTTTATGAAAGATATAATCCAAACATTCTTAGAGGTTCTTGGTCAAGTATTGCTTTTTGGGCTTTTGGCAATATTACTTATTGCTGCCATAAAAGCAGATCATTCTGAGCTAATTGATTATTTGGGGGTAGTCATCTGGCCGGCTATTGTTCTTATCGCCCTTTTATTTTTTCGAAAGGTATTTACATTTTTATTCTTTTCGATGGAAAATTTCAATTTTTTTGGAGCGAAAGGGCGTTTAAGGAATGTTGAAGAGGTGATTAGGGAAAAAGCTCGAGAACTACACGAGGAAGAAAAGAGGGGGCAAGAAATACTAGAGGAACAAAATCAGCTAAAAGAGAAGGTTGCCCAATTAGAAGGACAGCAGATCACGAGGGAACAATGGGAAGAAATTACTGATGAGCTGTTGAAAAAATACCAGAATTTAAGCAGAGATTATTTTGAAATCATCAAAGAAACACATGAGTTCGAGAAGCAAATTGAGGCGCTATTAAATCAGATTGCCATGCTTCAAGCTCATTTAGTTAAAAAAGATTAAGGTAACATGCCAAAGATAAAGGATCTTCATAAAATAGAGCGTCCTCGTGAGAAATTGGAAAAGTACGGTCCAGGTAAACTTGAGGATGAGGAGCTCTTGGCAATACTTCTCCGGACTGGAGGTAAGGGGATGAATGTCGTAGAGCTTTCGAAAAAGATCTTGCGTACATTTAAGAAAGAGGGGATAGCAAACGCAAGCATGGACGAGCTTCTTGAGATAAAAGGGCTCGGGAAAGCAAAGGTTTGTGAGATTCTCGCATGTTTCGAGATTGGGAGACGATTTCTTAAAAATAAGAAAACACGACTTATCATGTCACCAAAAGATGTATGGGAGGCGTGTAAAGATTTCAGAAGTAGTAGAAAAGAACACTTTGCTGTGTTCTTTTTAGATACACGCAATCAGGAGATCAAACGTGAGATTATATCGATTGGTACACTCAATGCATCTCTTGTGCATCCACGGGAAGTGTTTGAGCCCGCAATACGGGTTAATGCAGCTTCAGTTATTCTTGCTCATAACCACCCATCTGGAGACTGTACTCCTTCCAATGAAGACAAAAAGATTACAAAAAGATTAGTGGAGGCAGGAAAACTTCTTGGAATAGAAGTGCGAGACCATGTGATCACGGGCACTAGAGAATTCTCTAGTATGAAGCAGGATAACTTGCTTAAGGGGTCATGTACGCTATAGTGTACATATGGATATAAAACGGACAATCTCAATAACCGATGCGCGTAAGGACATCTTTAATATTGCCGAAGATGTTCAAAAGCCCGGTACATACTATACCCTTACAGAAAAAGGGCGTCCTAAGATTGTGCTCATGTCTGCTGAAGAGTTTGAATCATGGAGAGAAACGCTTGAGATTCAAAAAATATTTCCTGATTTGGAGAAACGGCTGAAGGAAGCAGATGAGGTGGTGAGAGATGGATCCTATAAAGACTGGACCTCTTTGGAGAGTATTCTTGATAGAGAGGGATTGGTGGTTAAAGAAAAAAAGGAGGATTATGAAGTACGATCTAAAAATCGAAAGACAGGCGAGAAAGAATCTTAAAAAGCTTGACCCACCAATTTATCGGAGACTCATTACAGCTCTTACGAGTATCCAGACAGATCCTTCGGTTGGGAAGCCTCTTTCAGGACCGTATGCCGGTTCTCGCTCGTATAGAGTTGGAGCGTATAGGATTGTCTATAAGGTGTACGAGAGTATTTTGGTAGTACTTGTTATCGAGCTAGGTCATCGGGGAAAGATGTACTAATATGTGGAAATTATAGATTCAAGTGGTAGGATGAAATCGACGTTATGGCAAATTTTTCAGAATCGGACACGAAAGCAAAATTCATTACACCCGCGTTAATAGACGCTGGTTGGAATGAAAATCAGATCAGACGAGAAAAATCCTTTACAAAGGGGCGTATTATCGTTAAAGGAAAAATGGTAAAGCGAGGAGAAAAGAAATTTGCTGATTACATCCTTTATTATAAACCCCACATTCCGATTGCCCTCATAGAGGCGAAATCATCTGATAAGTCTGTTTCAGACGGTCTACAGCAAGCTCTTGAGTATGCGGAGCAGCTTGATATCCCCTTTGTATACAGTTCAAATGGAAAGAGCTTCCTCGAGCACGATAGGACTCATTCAAAGAAGCTCGAAAAAGAGCTGAGTAATGATGAGTTCCCTGCGCCAGGTGATCTATATAATCGTTATATCGCTACCAAAGAATATTCTCAGGAGCAGAAAGAGATAATTTCTGAAAGTTATTTTAGTGATGGATCTAAGATGGAACCCCGCTATTATCAGATTGCTGCAATAAACCGAGCGGTTGAGGCAGTTGCAGAGGGTAGGAAACGCCTGCTTTTGGTAATGGCAACCGGAACAGGAAAAACTTTTTCTGCTTTCCAAATTATATGGAGGCTTTGGAAGTCACGAACTAAAAAACGAATACTTTTTCTTGTCGATCGGACTGCTTTAGCTGATCAGACTTTCAATAGTGTTTTTTCAAACTTTGGCTCAGCGCTCACCCGAGTGGAAGGAGGAGTGGATCCAGCGTACGAAGTATACATTGCTCTCTACCAAGGCTTAATGGCAGGAGAACCGGGGAGTGAGAAATATCGTGACTTTTCCAAAGATTTCTTTGATTTAGTGGTAGTAGATGAGTGCCATCGAGGAAGTGCTTCTGAAAATAGCGTATGGAGACAAATTTTGAAGTACTTTGATGAGGCTACTCAAATTGGACTTACTGCAACTCCAAAGGAGACAAGTGATAGATCTAACTCAGAATATTTTGGTGACCCTATTTACACTTATTCCCTTAAGCAGGGCATAGAGGATGGGTTCCTTGCTCCATATAAGGTAATTAGATATCGCTTCAATCACGATGAGTGGCGACCTCCGGAGGGATTTACAGATGTTGAAGGAAATATCATTCCGGATGAGGTATATAATGAGTCGATGTTTGATCGCTCAATTATTCTTGAGGATCGAAATATGGCTGTCGCAAAGTGTGTTGCGGACTATTTACGCCAAACAGATGTGTATCAAAAGACCATTGTGTTTTGCGTTGATATTGCTCACGCAGAGAGAATGAGGCAGTTTCTCACCAATGAACTCGCGGAAGAGGCGGCGAAAGATCGTCGCTATGTTATGCGCATTACAGGTGACAATGAAATTGGAAGACTTGAAATAGAAAACTTTATTAATCCAGAAAGCAAATACCCTGTTATTGCTACCACCTCAAAACTTCTTTCTACGGGCGTTGATACCCAAACCGTTAAGCTCATTGTGCTCGATGCGCCTATGAATTCAATTAGTGAGTTCAAGCAGACGATAGGTAGGGGTACTCGCGTTAATGAAGAATATGGGAAGTTCTACTTTACGATCATGGACTTTAGAAATGTAACCCGCCTTTTTGCTGACTCGGCCTTTGATGGTTTCCCAGAAAAAGTTTACATTGCTGATGGAAATGAGCCGGTTGATTTGGACGAGGAAGATACACAAGATGAAGTCTCCCGTGAGGATGAGCGAGGAGAAAACGAATATAGTCCACTTGAGGAAGTTATCTCAGATGGAGAGGATGGAGAACTTCGATCACGAAAAATTGTAGTAGGGGAGAATCGAGTCGTCTTTTTTCCCGCTCAACGTCAAATTCAGTATATTAACCCAGAAACAGGTAAGCTCATTACCACTTCGCTCACCGACTACACCAAATATCGCGTCACTTCCGATTACAGCGAACTCAATGATTTTCTTATCCATTGGAACGAGACTGAACGCAAAGACGTAATCGTCGAAGAGTTAGAAAGCAAAGGAATTATCCTCGAGGAACTTAAAGAAGAGATCGGAGAAGAGTATGATGTGTTTGATCTTATCCTTCACACTGCCTATGGGCGTAAGCCGCTTACACGTACTGAACGGGCAAAGCGCCTCCGCAATAGCACTATTTTTGATAAGTATGAAGGCAAAGCGCGTGAAGTTATTGATCTCCTGATTGATAAGTATGCAGAAGTAGGTATTACTGCAATAGATGATATTGGTGATCTTCAAGTCTCACCATTTAGCGAATACGGCACTGTGCCCGAGATTGTAAATGATATATTTGGTGGACGAGATAAGTATCTTGAGGTTGTAATGGAAATTCAGAGTAATCTCTACCAAGATTAGTTATGTCAGATATTCAAAACATTGTTAAAAATATACAAAATATCATGCGCAAGGACGAGGGTGTTGATGGTGACGCTCAACGTCTCTCTCAACTCGTATGGATGCTCTTTCTTAAAATCTTCGACGACAAAGAGCGTGAGCTTGAATTGATCGATGAAGACTATACTTCACCTATCCCAGAAGAGTACCGTTGGCGTAATTGGGCGGCTGACCCCGAGGGAATGACAGGTGAAGAGCTGTTTGAGTTTGTTGATAATGACCTCTTTCCCGCACTTAAGGAGCTTGAAGTCTTTGACACTGATTCAAACGCACAAATCGTCAAAAACGTCTTCACCGATACTTATAACTACATGAAGAATGGCACACTTATTCGCCAAGTCGTCAACAAGATAAACGACGTCAATTTTAATAAAACAGACGATCGGCATCAGTTTGGCGATGTATATGAAAAACTCCTCAAAGATCTCCAGTCAGCGGGTAATGCCGGTGAGTACTACACCCCGCGCCCTCTCACGCGCTTCGTTGTCGAGATGGTTGATCCCAAACTGGGTGATAAGGTGCTTGACCCAGCCTGTGGTACAGGAGGGTTTTTGGTAGACACCCTTACGCATGTCCGCGAAAATGATGTAAAGACCAAAAAAGATGAAGAGTTGCTCGAGAGTTCAGTGCGTGGAGTCGAGCTCAAGCCGCTTCCGCATCTCTTAGCCACCACTAACTTCATGCTCCACGACGTTGAGAATCCCCACACAATCGAGCGTGGTGATATGCTCTCGCGTCCTCTCACGGAGTATAAGCCGAGTGATCGTGTTGATGTGATTGTAGCCAACCCACCTTTTGGTGGTAGTGTGGCGGACGGTACTGAGAAAAACTTTCCTTCCAAATTTCGCACTCGCGAAACTGCTGATCTCTTTCTCGTGCTATTTATTCATCTACTTAAAGACGGCGGCCGCGCGGGGATTGTACTTCCTGACGGTACACTCTTTGGTGAGGGTGTAAAAACTGAGATCAAAAAGCATCTACTTGAGAGTTGTAATCTACATACCATAATTCGCTTACCCTCCGGCGTGTTCAATCCGTATGCGGGGGTAAACACGAACCTTTTGTTCTTCACGAAAGGTGGACCAACAAAAAAAATTTGGTACTACCACATGCCCCTGCCCGATCATTTAAAGAATGGATATACCAAGACAAAACCGATTAAATCGAGTGAGTTTGAACCAATTAAAGAGTGGTGGAATGACCGTGAAGAAAATGAGTTTGCTCATAAAGTCTCAATCGATGAAGTAATTGAGAAAAATTACAACTTAGATTTTAAAAACCAAAATAATGGTGAGTCGGTGATCACTCTAAGCTCTACTCAAATCACTAACATTATTGAAGAAAAAGAAGAGGAAATTTTGAAGCTAATAAACAATCTTTTATGACATTCACGGAATTTATCCAATTACTCATTAATGTTGTAGGAGTGGCAACTACGCTATTTGCAATAGGTTTGTTTGTTTGGACTGTTGTTAGTTGGTCAATGGGCGTGTTTCCGCTATTTCTAAGACTTGGTTTTGGTCGATGGTCACGAAAAATTGCTATTCTGGCTAATGATGGAAAGTATTCTTCTCTTAAGACAGACGTAGTGGATACTGGTATATTTCGTGAAAAGAACATTCACCAAATTAAAAATGATTCTCTATCAAAGGTTAAAGATGTATCATTGGCTCTCATTCACTACCAATCATTCTCAAAAGAAGAAATAACTACGATATTGAATAGTAAGAGGTCAAACGCTGGATTTATTTTCTACTTTCCAGAATTTACACCACCGACAACAGTTATTCCTCCTAATGTAATGAACCAAATTAATAATCATCAGTTTACTATCGTCGTAAATATGCGAGGCAGGCTGATGAATGACATCATCGTCACCTTATTGAGTACTGGATATGAAAAAAAGTGAAATTAACACCAAACTTCGAGAGTTCGCTCGCACTCTTTCGCCCACAGAATCAGAGCGTGATGTGGTGAGTGACTTATATGCATCTTTTCAAAGCCTGCTGGGTTCAACGAATTGCCTACAGGTTGGTTCATATCCTCGATTCACAGCGGTGACCCCTATTCATGACCTAGATATACTTTATGTTATTGGAGAGTGGCATACAGATTGGCCGACCGACTCTTATACTCCCGATGAGGTTATTAGTCAGTTAGTAAGCAACATTAAGAACAGCTTTGTCAAACCTGAGGGTTCAAGAATCTTGGAAATAAATAAGCAAACACATTCAGTTTCAGTAGTATTTAAGTTTGGGGAACAAGAAATCTCTGTTGATGTTGTACCTGCCTATTCATATGGAACAAACGAGTTTGGTCAACCAACCTATCGTGTGCCAGAACTTCTGAAAAAAAACAGCCACGCAGCTCGCCGAGAAATGTACCAAGCTAAAATGGCCAATGCAAAGCATGTGGGTTGGATTAAATCTGACCCGAGAGGATATATTTCTGTCGCAACTGCAGTTGGGCAAAATAGTGATTTTCGCAAAGCAGTAAAAATTATAAAATATTGGAAACATCAACTCGTACAAGCGAACAAAAATTTAAAACTCAAATCTCTTCATTTAGAGCAGGTGGTTACACTTTATTTTCAGAAAAATCCTGGAGGCACTATATTTGATGCACTATTCACATTTTTTGTTGATTTTCCCAATACAGCACTCGTTGCTAATCAAATTGGAGATAGGGCAAATCCACATAAGTTTATTGATGATTACATTGAAAAACTGTCTCCAGGTGTGCGAGAGAAATTTGTGGAAGCTCGTGATAGTGTGCTCATTAATTTTGAAAGCGTTGACGAACTGTATTCAATTCGTGATGTCTTTAAGCCAGGATTTCGTAGGCGCAGAGATCCTTTAGAAGAATACTTGTTTGATAATTGGATCCCAGTGTTACTTGAGCCAGATCATGACACTTTTGACATCAGTGCAGATATTACTAACAAGCAAGGTTCGTTCGTGCGCGCTTTTCTGCGAGTCGGCATTATAGATTCTGGCCGTTATCTCAGATTCAAGAACCCAGCTCTTAGTGGATGTGAATTTAAGTGGAAAGTAAAAAATGATGATTCTTGTAAAGAACCACGAGGGGAAATAACCAACAATCGCACAAAGAATGTGCCTGAAAATACAAAATATGCTGGTCGTCATTATGTTGAGTGCTATGCAGTTCGAGAGGGTATTTGCGTTGCTAAGTCACGTCATGATGTGATCATTGGTTCAGGAGGTACTCCTAAAATAAAATGATGAATAACTGGCCGACAAAAAAACTTGGTAAGATTTGTAAAATAAATCCAACAAAATCAGAAATTAAAGATATTTCTAATGACGAACTCGTTTCGTTTGTGCAAATGTCTTCTGTTAGTGAAGTTACCCAAGAGATAGAAGAGCAGGTAGAAAAAACATTAGGAGAAGTAAGGAAAAGTTACACTTATTTTAGAAAAGGAGATGTAATTTTTGCTAAGATCACTCCTTGTATGGAGAATGGAAAAGTTGCACTTACAGATAATCTGGAACATGAGATTGGTTTTGGCTCTACAGAGTTTCACGTAGTAAGAGCTGATATAGGTGTTTTGCCTGAATATGTCTTTTATCTCCTTGCCTCTGAGGATTTTAAAAAAGAGGCGGAAACGAAAATGACTGGGAGTGCTGGACAAAAGCGTGTCCCCAAATCTTTCTTACAAAAATATGAAATTCCACTTCCACCATTTGAGGAGCAAAAGAGAATTGTAAAAGTGTTAGAAGAAAAGTTGGGGAAGGTGAAGAAAATGATCCGTTTGCGTGAGGAAGCAATCGCCGACACTGAAAATCTCCTCTCCGCTCGACTCTACGAAACCTTTGAAGAAGGTATAAAGCAAGGTTGGGAAGAGAGAAAGTTAAAAGAATTAGGGAAGCTTCAAACTGGTACTACGCCAAAAACATCAATAAAAAAATTCTATGGAGACTTTATTCCTTTTATTAAACCGGCAGATGTTGATTATAGAAATGACGGGAAGATTAATTACGAGAATAATTTTTTAAGCAAAGAAGGTCTAGAGATTGGTAGGGTTACCGATGAAGGCTCTACGGCAATGGTCTGTATTGGGGCAAGCATTGGAAAAGTCGGTTTTTCTGACAGAAAAATATCTTTCAATCAGCAGATTAATGTTATTTCACCTAAAGAAGGGATAAATAAGAAATTTATTTTCTACACGTTAAGGGACAAGGGTTTTTACAAGAAAGTTATTGGAGCTTCGTCTCAATCTACTTTACCAATTATTAATAAAACAAAATGGGGAAATTTAACTATTCTCCTTCCAAATCTCAAAACACAAGAAAAAATTGTAGAAGAACTCGATGAACTTTCTGAAAAAGTTAATCAACTAAAAGAGCTCGAGCAGTCTCAACTTACCGACCTCAAAAACCTCGAACAAGCCTTCCTCCGTGAAGCCTTTGAGGGAAAATTGATATAATAAAAATATCAAAACGTGTCATGAGCAATAAATTTAAAATTCCGGATACAGTTTTGCAAAAGTTAAGTGCACGGGATGGAGAATGCGTATATTGTCATAAAAAAATGATCTTTCCGTACGACATTAATAATCGAAAGGATAGCGCAACAATAGAGCATCTGAATTTTGACGGGCCGTTTTACTGGGATACAGGCTTGGAGGCAAAAGATATCGTAATTTGCTGTGGAAGTTGCAACTCAAGTAGAGGTAATAAGAAACTCAAAGATTGGTTTAAAACTCAGTATTGTATTCATAGAAAGATTAATGAGGATACAGTTGCTGAGCCCGTAAGAGACTATCTGAAACGCAATCTAAATAAATAACTTATTAAGAGATAAGATACACCAAATGAATATAGACTACCAAAAATTAGAGAGTGTATTCAGAATTTTTTCTAATTTTGTTGCAAAAAAAGATGGTAAACCTTTTGTTTCGTTTTCTTCTCGTTATATCTATGAACAAGAAAAGTATAAAGAACGTTTATACGACAGGGCTGATGATGCACTCAGACTAATCAGTTGGTCTAAAAAAGACATAGGGTCAGGAAAAATTGGGCGAAGAGTGGTTAGTGCTATAGAAGTAGAGGATAATAATTTGGTTTGGACTCAAGATAGGCGTGGACCTGGGACTGCTGAGCACACCCCTCTTATTAAAGCTTTGGACGATAAGACGCATGAACTCGAAGCATTACTATGGGACCACTTTAAAGAAGAGAAATCTCTAGCGGAGACCTTTCCACGATTTCGTGTACTTCTCGGAGATCGTTATTCACTTATTTCTTATCTCTATTTTATAAAAGACAAAAGACGTTTTCTTCCGCTTCGTACTAGAAAGTTTGAAGATGCTTTTAAGAAAATAGGAGTCAATCTGAGATTTTCTCATCAGGCATCTCATGAAAATTACTCCGCGTTTCTCAAAATTATTGATGAAGTAAGAATATACCTTGAAGGACAATTGAAGGAGCGTGTTCAACTCTTGGATGCGCATAGTTTCTTATGGATTCTAACTGGGCAAATGCAGAAAGAGATAAATATAGATGGCGAGATGGAAAAGAGGACAGAAATTGAAGCAATACATCTTGATTTGATTGACCTGGGAGAGATTGAAATAAAAGAGAAGAAAAGGGAAAACAAAACTGGTCCAGTTTACTTCGATGAAGAAAAACATTATAAGGAGGAGGTGATGAATAAAATCACAGGGGAAAGAGGTGAGCATGCGGTGCTTGAGTATGAAAGGTTGCGGTTAGAAAAAGAGGGTAGATTAGCATTATCTAAACAGGTGTCGATTGTCTCTGCAAACATTGCTCTTGGCTACGATATCTTGTCTTTCTCCAATGATGGGAAAGAGAGGTATATAGAAGTTAAGGCTTCTCGTGGTGAGCCTAATCACTTCTTTCTTTCGAGGAATGAGTATGATCACATTGAGATGGAAGAGGGATACTGGATTTACGTAGTCCATACTGTTTTTGATAATCCTAGAATTGTTTTAATGATACATAGAGATGAATTATTTAATAATAGTAAATTTTTGATTGAGGCTTGCAGCTACAAGGTTATTTTTACTCCACAGAAAGAAAAAGGGAGTAGGAGCAATTAAATAAAGAGCTAGAATAGGAGTGAGTGCATGAGGAGAAGACCTACTAAAACTTGTTAAAAGTCATGACCAGTTATATTTCGTAGTATAATTGAAGATGGTCGAACTCTATTATTAGTTTTAACCAACAGGATATTATGCCTCACCGCAAGGGCTCTCGCCCTAAAAGAGAGAATACCCACTGGAAGTCTAAAGAAGTGCAGAAGCTTAGAAAGATGGCACAAAGGGAACTAAGTTATATGAGAAGTTAAAAGAGCAAATACTCTCAATTGAAACCGCCCTCAGCGCGTATCCCACTAAAACGTATATAGCGTTTCGAATTGGGGTGATTGGAGGAATCTTTTTACCGTGTTGGTATACAAGAGCAAGTTAAAGATAGAACTATTAAGAAGTCAGTCATCTGATTTTAAAGATCCAGAGAAAAAAGTGAGTTACAAAAAGGATAGCTATAAACACTTCAACCAACATATCTCTCATATAGAAATAAAAAATGATGAAGACCTGGATTACGCGGTCCTCATCATTCAGCAGCTCTATGAACGTATTTCTAAAGAATATTATTCAGAGGAATAAGATATCTTAAAACGGACAATTACTCTGCCTCCTGAATCCTGCAGCCTCTGCTTCTTCAGCACTGCAGAAATATTGTTCTCCCTTACTCGTATCAATCTTTACCTGATTATACGAAGGACAGCCGGGGAATATATAGACGCGTCCAAATCCAGCTTCAGATATATTTCCTTTAATTCTACATTCCTCATTTTGAGGATCTGAATCTGTCTCTCGTCTATATTCAGGACTAGTGTAGTCGACGGGGGTAAAGTCTTCACAATTACTCCAGAGACCTAATGCATTCTCTTGTGCATACTGTGCTGCTGATTCGAGCTCTTCTTCATATTTGAGGTTTCTATGAGATTCTCGTCGGGCATAGCCACCTCGAAGCATTTCTGCATCGACTAAGGAGTCATTGATAAATACAAAACGACCTTTTCTTCCATAGTTATCTATGTCAACGCGGCCACGTTCAAGAATTACCTCCTTATCTTGGATAAGGGAGATAAGGTGATTACGTGATTCATCGTTATAGCACTCATTACCCTCTGGGGCATTTATGCCCCAGATGCGTACATGGTCTCCGGATTCTGTGACAAAGGTGTCACCATCTATAACATCCTTTACCACGGCTCTTTCTTTCTTTTCAGGGGAGTTAATGAATACAAGCACGAGTATAAGTGCTATAACAGAGCCGATGAGGGGGTATTGGGATTTGTTAAGCTTCATGTGCTTATTGTAGCATTAGTAGTTATTTCTCTACTCGCACTCCTCAACTAGCACTCTCCATATCTCCACCATTGCAAGTGTATCCAACTTACAATACTCAACTAAGTCTTTGAGTACTTGTTCTTTGTCGAGCTCTTCTTTCTCTTTTAATGCAGTATCCATCCACATACGCTGTGCACTTGCACCTTCTTGTATATTTAAAGCTTTGTAGCTGATTGATGGTACGAGTACCGGCAACACGTACTTTATCGATGCAGAGCCAAAGAAGTCTTTGTCTGCAAGCCATCCTTGCTTAAAGGGGATCATGAGGTCAACTACACGGTCATTTACATTCTCGAGGAAATTCTTGTATTCCGGATACATCTCCGCCATCTCTTTGTTCCTGCTTTTCTCGAATGGTTCATACCATACGATTACACTTCCATCGGGTCCCATGTCCTCTTGGAGATGTTTAAGGAGTGCAGGTACCGGTATATCAGCATTGTCATGCAAATACTCTTTGTGCACTATCTCTCCCTCTGGACTATCCAGTATGTGCAGTGAATATTGAAAGGGCACCTGTTGATATGGTCGTGTTCCGTCATAGAGTGGGACAGCACTCATAGCTGTCTCGTAGTCGAGAAAGTAGAGGGGGAATGTGAGTTCTCCTAGAAACTCCTGTATCTCTTCATTGCAGACGGTTCGTCCTCCCTTTTTTGTGGCAGTGATCTGTGTCTGTTGTCTCTCGGTGAGATTGTCATAGGTATCGGGTATCTCATGTATACGCTCTATTCCCATGTCCTCAAGCTCTCCTATACGCCGCTTTCCTGGTGAGGCGAGGTGATAGATGCTGTATGGGTCAATATCCCGTACATTCTTGTATATATCCATCCAGTCGCTGAAGAATGATGGGTCAGCATGGCGTGGAGAGGGATCAGGCATGTCAGAGCGGTTAACCACCTTCACCGCCTTCTTGATGTTGTATTTAGTCTCCTCTATGAGATCACGTACCTTTTCGGTGACATCTTCGACTGCTGATAGCTCAATTGGGTCTATCTCTCCGTCTCGTACGTACGTATTGTCTACATGGATGACTTTGATCTCCCTTAGGTTCAATCCTGCAGACTCGAGTACGATGGTCTGGAATGCTAGGTCGGGATAGTGCTCCTTCTTTACCTTTGTACTTGATTTAACCTCATAGAGGTTGAATGTATCTCCATCTACACGCTCTATGACATCTGAGATACAGGTGAGCTTTCCGGCAACGAAGCGTCCCTGGAATATGATGTCTGCTCCGCTCTCTATTGCCTCCGCTGTACGCTGGGGCATGGAGAGATACTCATTATATGAGTCAAAGCCGACGGTGACTCCATCTTTGAAGCGTTTGTTGGCGTATTTCTCGAATTCGATGCCGGCATCGAAAATAGCCTGCAGATTCGCATCTGGTTCTGGAAGCTTCTCTTTATCGTGTTTCTTAAGCCACAGCCATGCTGGGTGCTTAAGATACATCATGTATTCAGATTTGGATAAGTACATTGGTCTTAATTACCACGCAGTACATCAATCACAGCCTTTAGCATGTCATATGGGAGTCCTCCTGGGATTACAAGCATACTCTGGTCTTCTGAGACGACTGCATTTGCGTTAATGATTGAGCTGACTCCTGATATCTGTTCTTCGGAGATGCCATCGCGGACAACAAAGACATTAAATGGAGTACCTCGTGCGCCTGCCTGCTGTGCATCCTGCATGTGTTCTTCTACAGTATCCTCATATACTCCGTCTTCCTGACAGGAGATGAAGGCTTCGCGATTTACTCCTAGTCCCTCTGCAGCGTCTGCAAGACGCTCTATATCACCATCGGGAGTTTTTCGCTGTGCCTGCTCCATGAGAAGGTTAGTATAGCTCCAGAATGCATCTTCACCTGCAAGATTAGCTACACACTCTGTTGCGTGTGCTTCTCGTGGTGCACGGATGGGGAAGTGTCGGAATACCCATGCAAACTCATTTGCCTGATAATCGTCTATTACCCTATTGAGTACACCGTGGAGATTCTGACAGTGGACACATCCTACATCGGAATATTCCACCATAACAACTTGTGCATCTGTATCTCCTTGGATATGATCTGATTCAGTCACGGGGAGGATATCAAAGTTTGCAGTTCCTCCACCATCAGGACTAATCGCACCCCCTGATCCTGATCCTGCTAGTGCGATACCGAGTGCAATAACAATCCCTGCTGCTATAATAGACCCTGCTATAAAAAGTGTATTTTGTCCGTTGTTCATAGTAGAAACATGGTATCACAAAAGATTGATATGAAAACTCCAGAGATACAAAACATAGAGTTCATGCGCGGCATCCTTGGATCCGACTCGATTCTTGAAGATTCCCGACCCCATATTGCATTTGTGGGACGCTCGAATGTGGGTAAATCATCCACACTCAACTGTCTAGCCGGCAGGAATATTGCCTATACATCAAAGAAGCCGGGAAAGACTCAGGAGATTAACTTCTTTTTAGTGAATGACTCGGTATATTTTGTAGACCTACCAGGATATGGATATGCGCGGATATCTGCCCACGAGGCAGAGAAGCTGCGCAAGCATATGATCTGGTATTTATCGGAATCTGGAGTACAACCTCGGTGGGTGGTACTCATACTCGATGCAAAGGTCGGTATTACCGACCTTGATCGAGATATGCTTGATATTCTTGCTGGAGAGGGGCATAGGGTATTAATACTTGCAAACAAGATGGATAAGTTGAATCAAAAAGAGAGCCATGCGGCTCTCAAGGGGATAGAAGGGGATTTAAATGAATATAGTCTCGATTATACACTTGTACCCTTCTCAGCAGAGAAGAAGAAGGGGAGAGAAGAAGTACTAAATTTACTCTTAACCTAAAATAAGGAAAAGAAATAGGTGTGTAATAAAAATAAACATATTTCGTCTTGATTTAGTACATTAGCTAGGATATAGTGTATATATGATTGCAGACGCAATAAAACAACTGCGTACCGAGCGCAGCATTACTCAGAAGGAGCTTGCGGATATACTCGGAGTATCTCGAAATACCGTGGTACTTCTTGAAAAAGGAGAGAGGGATTTGACTGTAGAAGAAGCAAAGACACTCTCCCGAGTATTGGGAATTCGTGTTGAGGCACTTTCAGGAGGTCAGATGCCTGACTTTGAGAAATATAAGCAGATAATCTTGTTTATCCTTTCACTTACAGGAGGTGACGGACGTATTCCAAAAACGAAGCTTGCAAAAATTCTCTATCTTGCTGATTTTACCCACTTTTATCACACAATGGAGAGTATGAGTGGTATGCAGTATCGCAAGATTCAATATGGGCCTGTGCCTGACGAATTTTTTCGTGCACTTGAAGAACTCGAATGGGAGCATCTTATAAACGTGGAAATAAAGGAGAAAGAAGAGTATGTCACTCATCTTGTGAGCCTTACCGATGGAGGAAAAGCTGCTGATGTTGATCAGGTCTCTGGAAGTGAAAAAAGTCTCCTTAGAAAGATAATGAAAAAGTGGGAAAACAAATCTACTCGAGACATTATTGGGTTTACTCATCAGCAGCTACCGTATAAGCTTGCGTTTGAGGGTGAATTTATTCGTTACTCTCTTATAGGGCAGGAGGAAGAAAAAAATCTATATTAATGCCCTATGACTGAAAGATACGGGGTCATAATTGAAGAGTATTGTAAGCGACACTATATAAAGAGCTTCCTGAAGAAATATAAGAAAAAGAGATGGGACCTTACCGAAGACGCTATTATCAGTATTGCCGCAAACCCTCTTGAGGCAAGTGAAGGTACAAGTAGTCTCGAACTTATTTCAGACCATGGGGATGTAAGAGTGTATAAAGGGTTCTTTAAGGTGTTTGGTACAAACGTATCAGCTAAGAGTTCTGGAAACCGTTTTATTCTTCTTGTAAATACAAACACAAAACTTTCACGTGTTCTCCTTATATACGGCAAAGACCATGTCACTTCTTCTGGCGAAACAAGGTGGTGGAAAACAAAGATTCTAAATAATTTTAAAGGATATAAAGAATACATTAGATAAGGTAGGAAAAGAAATACAGAATGGATGTTTAATATTTGACCAAACTCCGCATATATTGTAGTTTTTATACATCTCGCAGAGTGCGAGTCTTTAGTTCTTTTTAACCTTCCGGACCTCTAGTAAGTTCACGCTTACCCGGAAAACCGCTTCACGGCGGCAGATGCAGGGCGACCTGCGGAGGATACTTACGTGACTAAGCAGAAATATGAACTTCCTGTCTCTAAGGACGGAACCGCTCAGTCGACTCAAACCTTGCGCCACTTTTTCAACAGCCTCGAAACGGTTGAGGAACAAGTGGACATGGTTACCTCCTGGTTTGTTAGTTCGGTAAAGGCGGGGGATGATGACACCTCTCTGTGGAATCTCCAGCGCCTTATCGATCTCTTTGAGTACCATCCTCGTAAACAGAACAGCAAGGATGCCCAGGAGTTTTTCTTACCCGAGGAGGCTTTTATTTCCTTCTTTGTCGAGTATTTTCCTGATGTGGTTGAAGTTCGGACGAAACCGACAGTGGTAACTCCTCCCAAGAGGTTAGAGCAGACGACAGAGCGTATGCTCAATCACCTGGCTGAATGTTGGAGTGACCGAGATGAAGAGCGGATGATCCTAGTAGTGTGTCTTCTTCAACATGCCGCGTATCCATCCCCATCTCGCAAAACTCGTTGTGAGCATGATCTTTATGCTCAGTTTCGTGAGGATTATCCTTCTGGTAATGTTTTCGTTCCTTCGGGGATTGTCTCTACTGTCAATAACGCACTAGAGAGGATTGCTAAAGGGATGAATCGTAACATCTTGCATGACTGGGTGGAGGAGGATATACCGTTTGACCCCGCGGGGAAATTTGCTGAAGTAGCTCGAGAGTTCGCTTTCGACCTCTGGGGACGGGAGACATTTGAGGAAACGGAGTCTAGTCTCTGTTGGCCCGATATTGATCCTGCGAAGATCAATCCGGTAGTAGGGGATTTCATTCTCTTGTATCTGAGAGGGTACATTTTCCAGATGAATGACTTCATCGAGGGAAATTTTGGCTCCGATACTGGGGAGAAGATACAGTTCAGGGTCAATGACTCGTGGGTGTGGGTGGAACATGTCAGTATTGAATACGACACCCTCGTCCTTACCCTTAACAAGCAAGAGGAGGAATCTGTCTCAATAACTGATATCCTCTATAAGTTTGCCAATGGGTTAAAAGAGGAGTGGTCGGCGTCCTGGTTTCCCCTTGCCCTCAGAAGGGTGTGTATCAAGTACCCCGACCATGATTGGGTATTGGAAATGGAGGTTAGGACGGAAATCGTGAAGTAAACACAGACCCCTGCGGGAGTAACATCTCGCAAGGGCTTTTTTTTATACTCAAAACGGCAAACTCTTTGTCATACTCCCCGCATCTCTCTCATCCCAGTCTGATATATCCAACTTCACCGTCTTCAACTCTCCCCGGTCTTTATATTTAACAGCCTTCTCTTTTCGTATATGTTCGTAGAGCTCTTTTGTCACCTTTACATCCTGCAAGCAATATTTACGCACCTTCTCAATCTCCCCTTGCTTCCACCAGGTGGTTGCCTGAAGACCATGGGCGGATTTCTGTATTCCCAGTGTCGCCTGTGCCACCGCATCTAGAGAGATTCGGCGCCCGAGTGTATTAAATATGGTCTTCATGAGATCGATGCTTTTCACTCGCTCTAGCTCTCCGTGGTAGTACTTATTGAGTAGTGGAATATCGAAGTGATCTGAGTTAAATCCCACTAATGCATCAGCTTTTTCAAGTATCGGCCAGAGATCATCAAACTCATCCTCTAAATATGAGCTGTATTCTCCACTTGCGGAGTCATATATTCCAATCAGAGAGATGTCTAAGAGTGCCGGGTCTCGCTTCCCGACATCTTGAAATATATTCTTTGTTTCAATATCAAAAACAACGTAGTTCATATCTCGCGCATTGTATCACAGCCTCATTCTCCGAGAATTATATCCGCAATTGCCTCGATATCACCGGTGGTCTCCTCACCACTCTCGAGTTCTTTGAGTGTATATTCTCCGCTTTGTGCTTCATCTTCACCTACACAGATGATGTATGGGATACCACTGGTATCCGCATCCTTTATCTGTGTCCCGACTGCTCTGCCGGCAAGCTCTAGTACCACACGTACATCTTTCTCGCGCAGTTGTTGTGCGACAGTATGTGCATGTTCGAGTACATTCTCTGAGACAACACAGATATAGAGGTCTGCAGGAGATTCATATTCCGGAAGGAGGTCATATGTCTCAAGTACATCTCGGAGTGTGACATCCCCCATACCGAATCCGATAGCGGGGATATGCTCTTCTCCGAATGTCTCAAGGAGTCTGTCATATCGTCCACCTCCAAAGAGAGACCTGTTATTCTCCTCACTCGTATCAAAGACCTCGAAGACAATTCCGGTGTAGTAGTCAAAGCCGCGTACGAGTGATGGATCGAAGGTAATATTCTCAATTCCACCTTCTTTAAGCTTGGAGATGACATCTTCGAGTCGATCTATCTTTTCTTTAACTTCATCTGTCTGTGGCAGAGAGTCTCGTATCTCTGCAACTGATGTTGCCTCAAAGAGAGAGAGGAGATCCCTACTCTTCTCTCCGCATATTTCATTGAGTCCCGTTTCAAATTTATCCGCCTCTATTTTCCTACGTTTGTCGATGAGGCGTATGAGTTGTGTTGTTTGTTCGTCATTAAGTTCGAGGGAGGAAAGATATGTATTTAAAAGTCCCCGGTCGGAGATGCGAATTTCAAACTGATCTGTATTCAGACCGAATGAGGAGAGAAGGTCATGTGCAATGGTGATGACCTCTACATCAGCAAAGAGGGAATTAACACCAAAGAGATCGACATTTAGCTGCCAGTGCTCACGCATGCGTCCGCGCTGAGGGCGCTCGTATCGAAAGACATTGGGGATTGAGTACCATCGGAGGGGAAAGGATCGTTTCTTGTGTTCAGCGGCCACCATACGTGCCACAGTCGGTGTCATTTCGGGACGCAGCGCCACTTCACGGTCTCCACGGTCCCTGAATGTATACATCTGCTCATTTACAATCTCCTCACTCGATTTATCTCGATAGAGGGATGCGGGTTCAAGGATTGATGCGGAGTATTCTACGTATCCGTATTTCTCAACAACATCGCGCATTCCGTTGAATATCCACTGCTGGATATACATATCCTCGGGAAAGAAATCCCGCACTCCCTTATATGGTTCTTTACTTATATCGCTCATATTGTCATAGTACTAGAAAAGACCTTTTTATGAAACTCGTATTCCCACTACACAAAAAGAGAGGGGAAACTCCACTCGAGACACTCGAGCGTTTTCGGGGGGATAATCCAGAATATGAGGATATACCTCTCTCATATGCTGGTAGGCTTGATCCAGCAGCATCTGGGGTCCTGCTTGTATTGGCCGGAGAGGAGTGTGGGAACAAAGAGAAGTATCTAAAACTCCCCAAGGAATATCGGGCAGAGATACTCCTCGGAATCGAGACGGACTCATATGATCTTCTGGGAGTGGTAGAGAAGACACACTCACTGAAGATGTTTGATAGTGATCTTTGTGTCGATATCACCGAGAGATTTGAAGGGGGTCATATGTGGCCATATCCACCATATTCTTCAAAGACAGTTGATGGGAAGCCTCTTTGGAAGTGGGCGCGGGAGGGGAGACTAGATGAGATAGAGATACCACAAAGAGAGATGACCTTTAGAGATATATCACTCAGACATGTCGGTATGCTGGAATCTCACCGAATACAGCAGCATGTACAAGAACTCCTGTCGGAAGTCTCAGGAGACTTTCGTCAGGAAGAGATATGGCGCTCGTGGAGAAATATCCCTAACCGTGCCTTTCCGGTGATATCACTTGATGTTGAGTGTGAGAGTGGTGCCTATATTCGCTCTCTTGCACACTATATTGGAGAGGAGTTTGGTACGGGTGCGCTACTCTATGATCTGGAGCGTACGAGAGTGGGGGAGTATACCTAACTTTTATCTGGAACGAGCTTTACATCAAAGGGAACTGTTGCAACAGGGGTATACTTTTTACCGTCGGAATCTTTCATACTAATCTTTATCGTATACTCACCACTTCCTGTGGTGTTAATATTATTTAAGTTTGTTTGGTGTCGCAATCGCTTTTTTCCTTTGAGGATATGTACGTCAAATTCTGCTTTATTCATTTTCTTACCCGTTGGGTCGATGAAATCAACGCGTACATCACACTGGGCA
>JBBDUG010000036.1:0-3711 GCA_040904025.1 Minisyncoccota bacterium | reverse complement strand
CTGGCTCTACACTCTTTGAGGCGGCAGCATGGGGTATTCCTTCTATTATCATCCCCATCCCCGAGGAGATAAGCCACGATCAGCGTTCGAATGCATATGCTGTCGCACGAGAAGGGGCGGGAGTTGTTATCGAAGAGGCTAATCTTTCTGATGATATACTCATCGCTCAAATCGAAGAACTACTCTCTGATCAGTCGCGGTATAATAAGATGGTTCATAAAGCGAAGAAATTCTCACCTCGTGATGCAGCAGAAAAAATCGGACGTGAGCTCATCCACATCGGGCTCTCACATGAATAAAGTGAACAACGTACCCCTTGTTCTATCAACCACTAAGATACGGTACAATCATAGCCATGAATGATTCTAAAAAACAGATCAAAACTCGTTTTGCTCCGTCTCCGACAGGGCCATTCCATGTCGGAGGTGTTCGAACGGCTCTATTCAACTTTCTCTTTACCCGAAATGTAGGGGGAGAATTTCTCCTACGCGTAGAGGATACTGATACTGAACGCTCTTTAAAGAAATATGAAGATGAAATGAAAGAGGCGCTCGAATGGCTCAATATCGAATATGATAGTGCTCCTGTACGACAATCAGAGCGTACAAAACTCTACTCAGATTATCTCCAGAAACTTATAGATTCAGGGCATGCATATATATCAAAAGAAGAGGAAGGAGAGCGTGATGAAGTGATACGATTTAAAAATTCCGGAAAGGTTGTTAAGTTTCAAGATGAAATTCGTGGAGAAATTGAGTTTGATACCACAGAACTAGGTGATTTTGTGATAGCAAAGAGTATAGAAGAGCCTCTATACCACCTTGCTGTTGTCATTGATGATCATGAGATGGGAATAACTCATGTGATCCGTGGTGAAGATCATATCTCAAACACTCCTCGTCAGATTCTTATACAAGAAGCAATTGGAGCAGAGCGTCCAATATATGCACACATCCCCCTCATCCTCGGTGCTGATAAAAGCAAGCTCTCTAAGCGTCACGGTGCAACTGCTGTGCTGCAATATAGAGAGGAAGGGTACCTTCCTGAGGCATTCAACAACTATTTGGCACTTCTGGGATGGAATCCGGGCGATGATAGAGAGATATTTACCCTCGAGGAGCTCATCTCCGAATTCTCACTTTCTGGAGTACAAAAAGGAGGAGCTATTTTCAACCAAGAGAAGCTTTTGTGGGTTAATCGACAACACATACTTAATCTTTCAGACCATGATTTCTTCCATCATGTTGAGGAGAATATACCTGCTGATCTAAAGAAGCTTCCAAACTACAATACAAAGATGCTTAAAAAAATCCTCCCTCTCATACGTGAACGAACAGAGAAGATAACTGATATTACAAAAATGGGGGATGAGGGAGAACTTGAATACTATTTCGAGCAACCAGGATATTTTGCAAAGGGACTCCTCTGGAGAGATGATGAAGATCTTGAAATCTCTAAAAAGCATCTCAAGCATGCACAGGAGACCTTTGAAGAAATCGATGAAGAATCGTGGAATCGCGACATGACAAAGGGGATGATCTGGGAGTATGCAACAGAACAGGGGAGAGGTAGTGTCCTCTGGCCTCTTCGATACGCCCTTTCTGGCATGGATCGATCTCCCGACCCCTTTGAACTTGCAGAAGTACTTGGAAAAGAAGAGACTCTTTCGCGGATTGATGTTGCAATCGATCGTATAGAAGAAGAGGGAAGTGGTATATAAAATATATGATCGCACAATTCAAAAATATATATTTTGTAATTTTTCTAACACTCGTATTCTTCAGTGGAAGTGTGTTGCTTTTTGAGGGTAATAATACTGCCCTTGCACAATCACGATCAAATGAACTTCGTGATCAAATAGAAGAGCACAATGAACGAATTGAACGGATCGAAGCAGAGATCCGTGCATATGAACGAGAAATTTCTGCAATTGCACAAGAGCGGCAAAGTTTAGAGCAAGAGTTAGCACAACTTGATCTCTCTCGCCGAAAACTCTCAGCTGATATATCTCTTCTTCAACAACGAATTAATTCAGCCGATCTTCAAATAGAACGTCTCTCTATTGAAATCCAAGAAAAAGAAAGACGTATAGAACAAAACAGAGAGGCAATTGCTTCATCTCTCCGTCAGATAGATCAGCAATCAGACCGTTCTCTTGTAGAAGCATTTCTTTCAGAAAAAAGTCTTTCAAATGCATGGGCAATCAAAGAGAGACTTGAGCAATTCCAAGTCCGTCTTAAAGAAGATCTGGGAGCCCTCAGAGTTCTCAAAACGGAAATTGAAGCCCAGAGAGACCAACTTACAGAGACAAAACAACAACTCGTCTCTGATCGCCGAGAACTCGAGGACAAACGCCTCCTCGTTGATCAGGCACGCAACGAGCAGCAGTCTCTTATCGCACAGACTGAAAACCAGGAAGAAAACTACCAAACCCTTCTTACACAAAGACGTGTAGAAAAAGAACGATTTGAACAAGAGATTCGAGATTTTGAAGCTCAATTGCAATTCATCTTAGACCCAAGCTCTATTCCAAATCCCGGGGCAATTCTCCAGTGGCCACTTGATTCGATAACCGTCACGCAATATTTTGGTAATACGGCATTTGCCCGCTCAGGTGCATATAGTGGAAATGGACACAATGGTATTGATTTCCGCGCCGGAATTGGAACAACTATTCGCGCATCACTTGAAGGAGAAGTTGTCGCAACAAATTCACAAGTTGCTCCTATGTGTCAGTATGGAAAGTGGGTTCTCATCAAACACGACAATGGACTCTCAACACTCTATGCTCATCTCTCGCAGGTAAATGTAAGTACCGGGGCTCGAGTTTCCACACGAGAAATTATTGGGTATAGTGGGAATACCGGGTATGCACTCGGACCTCATCTCCACTACACCGTATATGCCTCTGCTGCGGTCAAATTTAAAGATTATACGTGTAATAGTGGTATAACCCTCACAATCCCTGTAGCGGCATACTCTGGATACCTCAATCCAATACAGTACCTACCAGGAATATAATAAAGTATTATAATTTAATATATGTCAAATAGAGGATTTATACGTTCAATAGTAGCTATTGTAATTGCACTCGCAATCGCGGCATATTTTGGTTTTGATCTGCGAGAATATCTTTCACAAGAACAAGCAACGGAGTTCGTATTAAAAGCCTGGGAGAATGTACTGCAGCCAGTTATCCTTTTCTTCTGGGGAATAGCAGAGAAAATAGTGGACTTCGTTACATAGATGGAATCAGTGTTTCTTATATGGTATCCTTATCAGCACTATGGGAGCAAAAAAGAAGAACAAATTAAAGTCGGTAAAGCGAAGGCGTCGCAAGAAGCGTCGTCGAGCTCAACGACATAAGAAAAAGAAATAAAAAACACCTCGTGCTATGAGGTGTTTTTTACTTCTCTAAATCATTACCTCCATGATATTCTCGATGAATATCTTTAAGCTGCTTGCTTGTCACGTGGGCATATATCTGAGTGGCAGTGATACTACTGTGACCTAAGAACTCTTGAAGGATACGTATATCAACACCACGACCTAAAAGATCGGTCGCAAATGAGTGTCTGAGGACGTGAGGAGTGGTATTTGTTGGCAGCCCTGCTTTTATTGCGTACTTCTTAATTTTTTTCTGAATAGAGCGTGCAGTTAATCTACGAGACGCGTCACTGGGAGCGCGATAATTGATAAAGAGAGCTTCTG
>JBBDUG010000035.1:0-3974 GCA_040904025.1 Minisyncoccota bacterium | reverse complement strand
AGCGTCTCCGCTTTGACTTTACCCACCCCGACTCTCTCTCTGAGGAGGAAAAGCAACAGGTTGAAAGCTGGATAAATGAAAAGATAGAGAAGGGTCTGTCGGTTTCATCAGAAGAGATGACAGTAGAGGAAGCGCAAAAAAGAGGGGCTCTCGGACTATTCGAGGAGAAATATGGAGATCGAGTAATGGTATATACCATTGGGGATGAAGACAATCCGGTAAGTATAGAAATATGCGGTGGACCACATGTTGAAAACACCGGAGAGCTTGGGGAATTTAAGATAACAAGTGAGAAGTCATCCTCTGCTGGTGTACGAAGGATTAAGGCGATTCTCGAATAGACCTCTTTAGAGGCTGCATGATATACTAAGTAATAATGAACGCTCTTTTCTCAAAGAACACTACAAAACAACGTGTACTTCTTGTCGATGTTGGCGGCATGAGCATTGGTGCGTCTCTTGTTGATCTCTCCTCTGATGATGTACCGGTAATACTCTTTCAGGTTCGCAAACGTATTCCGATCACACAAGTGAAGCATCCGGGTATGATAAGTTCTGCGGCAATTTCAATACTTGATGAGGTCCTTGGGGAAGCTCATGACATCCACCATAAGGGTGGAGGAGGTGCAATTGAGGGTGTACATGTCTTTTTAGGAGCACCGTGGTGTCATCCCTCTATTTCAATTAAAAATCAAGATTTTGGTGCACCCAAGAAGATTACCAACATGATGGTGCACGAAGCACTCACTCAACATCGAAAAACGAGAGAAAAAGGGCATCCTGATATGCATATAATTGAGACAGAACCTCTCGATGTACGACTGGATGGATATAAGGTGCAGGATCACTTCACTAAAAAGGCGAAGAATTTCAGTGTTGATATCTTCAGCACTGCTGCTCCAGCTAAGACAACGGGGCATGTAGAGCGCATTATCGGTCAATACTTTGCTGTCGAACGACTCTATTATCACTCATCAACCCTCGCACTCTATTCTGTTCTCCGCGGAATCTTCTCCGGTGGAGAACAATATCTCATCATTGATATAAGTGGTGATATGACTGAGGTCTCTCTGGTTGAGAACAATACATTAGTTGAAATTGGTTCAGTTCCGGTCGGTGCATATGATCTTGCCCGTACAATCGGGGAGATATATAAGACGACGCCAGAAGAGGCACTGTCTCGTCTGAATATTCTCCGCGAAGGGCGGGGGGTAAAGAAAGATACCAGAATGAATGTGACGCTCCTTAAAGCAGAGGACAAATGGAAGGATGCAGTTGTTAATCTCATTAAGACATTTGACTATACATCACGTATTCCAAATCATGCCTTTTATACAACAGCTGTTGGAGTACATCTGATTTTTGAAGAGATTCTTGAGAAAAATGATCTCTTTAAGTTTGGAGATGCATTCTATATCGGCAGTGAGAGTCTTGATCCATTTGTGGCATATCAGACATCGCGTACAAACGATCCCACACTTGCACTGCAGGCAGTATATGCACATATGTACATTCACTCCTCTTGAGAAAAAATAAATGGTACACTAGTATGGATATCATAAAGGAAGTGTTAATTCTTTAGTATAAAAATTGTAGAATCATGAATGACTCCCAATCAAAACGATCAATCAGAGACATCGTATCGAAGAAACATACGAAATCACATAAAGGAAATATTCCCGGAGAGAAGCGACAACGACGCTCAAAACAGAGGTCGTCTATCGCCCTATGGGTTGCTATAGGGTTCGTTATACTTTTTGTATTCTTTGTCCTCTCGCTTGTATTCTCCGGATCAAAGATTCTCGCATATCCACAAGAGGCGACCGTTGCTGTTGATGGTGTGTATGAAGCACGCAGGACTGCAGCAGAGGGTATTGTGCCATATGAGATAATGACAGTCACAAAAGAGGGATCGAAAGAGGTGGATCCAACAGGCGAGTCATTTGTTGAGGAGCGGGCAAATGGTGTGATACAGATATATAACGATTTTGACGGAGAAGACCAGCGTCTCATTGCCAATACTCGCTTTGAATCACCAGACGGAAATATATACCGTATTCGAGAGCCGGTAACAGTACCGGGAAAGACCGGCAATACTCCCGGCACTATTACCGCACAGGTGTGGGCGGAGGATCCTGGAGAAGAGTTTAACGTTGGATCAGGAACTCGATTTACCATCCCGGGGCTCGAAGGAGACCAACGATACGAAGCATTCTGGGCGGAAGCAGACACTGCTGTTGATGGTGGATTCAGAGGTGTCACACAGACTGTCTCTCCAGAGGATAAAGAGCAGGCTATTAGAGAAATACAAGAGTCACTCCGCACACAGGTGCTTGAAGACACACACGCACAAACTCCACAGAACTTCACTCTCTTTGAAGATGCTCTTGTTCTCTCATTCGAACCACTCACTAATGAATCAGCAGAGAATGACAAAGTCAGAGTTCGACAAAAAGCAGTTGTACAAGCGGTTATATTCAATGAACAGCAGCTTGCGGCATTCTTTGCAAATAGAATACTTGAGAACTACAACGGAGAAGAGGTTCGTATTGAAAATATAGACGAACTTCAATTTACACTCGAAGATTCGGATGCATTTGCAGAGTCGATACAAACCGGATTCCCATTCTCGCTCGTTGGTAATGCGCATTTCATTTGGCAGTTTAACCGAGCGGATCTCGCCAGTGATTTAATGGGGGCTTCGAAGAGTGATATCAATCAAATTCTTGCAAACTATCCGAGCATCGAACGGGCCGAAGTAATCCTACGCCCATTCTGGCGTCGATCCTTCCCAGAAGAGGTGAGAGAGATAGAGATAGAAGTACGAACAGATGGAGAGTAGAAATGGGGGAAGAAAAGTGTTGCACTCACTGCTCTTCTCTGTTACTATACTGCCCGTTATTTAATGGACAAAAAAGAACCAGAGACCAAAGAAGGCATTGTCACCGAAGCACTACCGAACACACAGTTCAAAGTGCGCACTGACGATGGTGAAGAACATCTGACGTACTTGGCGGGGAAAATGCGCCGCTTCCGTATTCGTGTACTTATCGGCGATACTGTTCGCTTTGAAGTTGACCCATACGGAGGAAAGGGACGAATCACTCGCCGTTTCTAACAACAAAGACGTATATGCGTATTGCAGGAGTAACTATCCCAGACAACAAACATCTCTCTATCGCACTTACCTCCATATATGGAGTGGGTCGCTCTCGTGCACAAAAGATACTCGAGAAAGCAGGTGTTGATATGCAAACAAAAGCTGAGGATCTCTCCGAGAAAGAAGAGAGCGAGATACGTTCAATTGTTGAGGAGTACAAAATAGAGGGAGACTTGAAGCGTGAGAAGTCATCAAACATCAAACGTCTGAAGGACATCGATGCATATCGTGGAAAGCGTCATCAGAAAGGACTTCCAGCACGCGGACAGCGAACGAAGACAAACTCTCGTACTGTTCGTGGTAATACACGAAAGACTATGGGATCTGGACGTCGTAAGGTAGAGAAGAAATAGATATACATATATATATGGGTAAGAAACGAGTCGCAACAAAAAAGGGGACTACAGTAGACAAGAGCGCAAAGCAGCGTGCGCTTTCAAAGTTATCCCGAAAGCGACTCGACTCCGGTATACTCTATGTCCATGCAACATACAACAACACGCGTGTATCACTCACTGACACAGACGGAAATCTTGTCTCCTCATCCTCCAGTGGAGCTCTTGGCTTCAGAGGGGCGAAGAAGGGGACTCCCTTTGCTGCAGCGAAGGTGGGGGAGATAATCGGGGAGCAGGCAAAGCAGTTGGGGGTGCGTGAAGCAGATGTTGTTGTGAAGGGAGTCGGTGCTGGACGTGAGTCGGCAATTCGTGCCTTCTCCTCATTTGGTATTAACCTCAACTCTATAAAAGATAAGACTCCCATTCCATTCAATGGACCACGTTCACCTAAACCACGTCGTGTATAAGAGATAATAATAT
>JBBDUG010000034.1:0-4192 GCA_040904025.1 Minisyncoccota bacterium | reverse complement strand
ACAACATCCGTTGCACACTTTAAAAACTCAGACAACAGCTCTCTCTTCTACCTCCGCTCTGATGGCAAGCTCGGTATAGGCACCACAGACCCTGGAGACTACACAGTCAACATTGACTCAGGAGCACTCAGAGTCGGAGGAGACAGACTCTTCTTCTCAGAGGAGAGAGGCTTCATATACAGTGATACCTTCAATGATATAGGGATAGTAATGGATGGAAGCACTGATATTGCAAACTCTGCCTTCTACTTCGACAATCTAGGTAAGTTTGGTATTGGGACGACATCGCCGTCAAAAACACTCTCTGTGGTAGGAGATACACTTCTTAATGGTGATCTGACTGTTATGGGAGACTCTCTTACCCTCGGTAATTCAACCTCAGATACGTTGACTATAAATTCGGCAATTACAAGTGATATCATCCCCGACTCCAATGCAACATATGATCTGGGGTCTACATCCTTTTATTGGGATGATGCATATGTTGATGCTCTGACCGTCAACAACATATCTGCTGCATCTACTACTATTGCTGGAACTGCATCAGAGACCTTTACCATCAATTCTGATAACTCTTCAGCAGATGGAGAGGATGCCACAATCATCTTCTATCGTGGCACAGTGACTCCAAATGCACTCCTACGGTGGGATGCATCAGAAGACACCTTTAATTTGACTCAGGATCTCTTGATACAAGATGAGACTCCAACTACAGGATCAACGAAAGTTGTCATACAGGGGGGCGCTTCTCAGTCAGATGATTTTCTGCGGATATTGAGCAATGGAGCTGATACATACTTTAATGTTGATTCTTCTGGACAGGTTGGTATCGGCACCACAACCCCCGACTACCCACTAGACGTAAACGGAGACTTCAGAGTAGGAGAAGCAGGCTCTACCAATGCTCTATTCGTAGATGCTACGAATAAGCGAGCGGGTATTGGGACTAATTCTCCATCTGATGCATTAGAGGTAGTTCTTTCCGCAAATCGTAGGGGTATTAATGTTAGCGCAACATCAGGATCTGGAGCTAACTCCCAGCCTGCTCTTTGGTTTAGCGATGAGGTTGGTAATGAAATCGGAGCATTGTATGGAAATGCCGCAGATGACAGTATCAGGATCTATAGCGGGGGAACAGATGCTGTGGTTATAAACTCCTCGGGCAACGTCGGTATTGGGACGACAACACCCGATTCACTGCTTAACGTGTATGGAGCATCACCACTTATAAATATCGCAACAAACGGGACGGGTATCCCAGAGATTCAGTTTACCGATAACGGCACAGATGAATTCTCTCTTTACTATGACACCGGTAGTAACAGCTTTAAGTTTGTAGAGGGTGGTGTGGGAGCGCATGTAACCATTCTTGACGGTGGCAATGTAGGTATCGGTACCACATCCCCCGCAGGAAAGTTTGCAGTCGCAGCTCCAAGTGCAGATACTCCATCTGTATTTGTAGATATGAAGGATAACCAGAGTGTTGGTTCTCTCTTTACCCAAGGAACAAACAACTATCTTAAACTCACTACAACCAACTCAAGTGAAGCTATAACAATAGGGAATACGAGTACTAATCCTGAGACATACATTCTTGGGGGGAATGTTGGTATTGGTACTGAGTCTCCCTCGGGAGACCTTCATGTGGGGGATGGAAGCTCTACATCAGCAAACCTCGTGCTTCAAGGACACAACGGTGCGGATCCACGGCTAACTTTTCAAAATACTGCAGGCTCTACCATGGGGGTTATAGGGTATGACCATAGTGACTCTCAAAATAAACTCCATTTCGCATCCACTGCGGTAACAACAGGCCAGGTGCTGACAATAGATTTCTCTTCCGGCAACGTCGGCATAGCCACCACTTCCCCCAATGCAAAGCTTTCAATAGAGCAGACAGGAGCAATAGCACCACTGCTGCTCGATCAAACCGCACAGCAGCAAGTGTCAGGATTGCGTATTCGAACAAATAGAGGAGATGTAGGATCTGTTGATGACAACTGGGACATCTTCACAAACGGAGATGATACACTCCGCTTCTCATACCTTCAGTCAACAAATACAAGCTATCCAAACCTTGGATCCGGTTTCTCTCATGTCCTCGTGCTTGATGGAAGTTCAGAGAGGGTTGGTATCGGTACTACCTCCATTGATTACAAACTTGAGGTGGCAGGAGCTGACAACAGAGACATTATTGCAGCGACGGGCGGCAGTGGAATTGGAAGGGCAAGTCTCGGACTTGATGCCACAGGAGATGGACTCTTCTCTGTATATAATAGCTCCGGCACTCAAACAATCTCTCTACGCTCTGATTCTAATAATTCCTTTATTAATGCAGGGAATGTCGGTATCGGTACAGATAGTCCTAGTTCTCCACTGCATGTTTTGGGGTCGGGTGGTACTAAAGTATCTTCATATGGTTCTACCATAACTGTTAATTCTGCATCTTCTGAGCAGTACGTTGCAGAATATGTTGGTAATAATACAAGCTTTGCTGGCTTTATCGTACGCGGTAATAGTGCAAGCACTGTACCGTTTATACAGCTTGAAAATAAAGCATCCGATATTATCTCCGTTACCCTTGATTCAGGTGACAATGATCTTCATATACGAGAAGGTAATGCATCAGCAACACCCTGGATTACCTTCCAATCGGGAGGTAATGTGGGTATAGGAGAAACGGCACCAGGATCAAAGCTCTCTGTATCGGGTGGGGGAACTTTTGGGAGCGGATACGACACAACAGCGGCACCAACTAATGGATTGCTTGTAGAGGGTAATGTAGGTATTGGGACGGAGAGTGCGGGCTCCATTCTCGATGTTAATGGTACCTTGACTGCACGTACTCGACTAGATATGAGCGGACTGAGTTTACTTATATGGGGTTCTGATGCCGGTGGCAACAATAGAGTATTGAGTGGTGCTCCAAATATTGAAAGCCAAGACTCGGCTGGATTAGAAATAGGAACTAACTCAGCCGCACCTCTTGCTTTGTATACTAATAGTGGTGAAAGAATGCGTATCGACTCAAATGGCAACGTCGGCATAGGAACAACCTCGCCTCTGGCTCGGCTTTCGGTAGAAGGTGCAGGAAGCAGCACAGGCCTTGCCTTTGCAGTATCAGATACTAATGATGTAAGCAGGTTCGTAATCCAAGATCAAGGCAACGTCGGCATCGGGACGACGAGTCCGACTACACTACTGCATATAGAGAGCTCGAATGGAGGAGAAATGTTTTCTATCAATGATAGCGGAGCGGCATCAGTTACAGATGCAAACCCATTTATTAGATTTGAAGGAGACGTAAATAATCTCGGCTTTTTGGGATATAATGACAGTTTAAGTAATCACCTTGCATTATTTAATGAACTTGACGGTGATATACGACTTGGAGTGAATGGTTCAGAAGCAGTCAGAATTCAATCAGGAGGCAATGTCGGCATAGGGACGACTACGCCAACTAAACAGCTCTCTGTGGATAGTAATACAGACACCTACGCATTGATTAGTTCTTCTAATGCAGGAGGAGTCTCTGTTTTACAGTTTACAAACAGCGGTGACGGAACAGACGAATGGCAGATTGGTCGTGCAGCAGATGGAGTGTTTCGTCTTTGGCACGATGCCGCGACCAAGTTAGAGATTAGTACTTCGGACAATCTCACCTACAGTGGAGGGGAAGCATACTTTACAGGAGGCAACGTCGGCATCGGGACGACGGGACCTGGTAGACTACTGGATGTCGCAGGAATAATAGGATGGGATGGAGCTTATAGTGGTGAGGTGGGATGGCTATCTTCTACAGATACAAGCAATGCTGCTATCTTTGCAACCACAGATTTGGCTTTATACACAAATGGAGGCAGTACGAGGGCTATGCATTTAGAAGCAAACGGCAACGTCGGTATAGGAGAGACAAGTCCAGCAGACGTACTCCATCTGAAAGAAACAAGTCCATTCATAGTCCTTGATGCTACTGGTACGGATGGTAGAGACTGGAGGATTGGGTCTGCTGCTGGTGGTTCGAGTGCAGGAAACGGAAATTTTGCAATTCGAGACCAAGATGCAGGTGAATGGAGAATGGTCATAGATACTTCAGGCAACGTCGGCATCGGCACCACCTCCCCCTATGCAAAGCTTTCTGTAGTAGGAGAGACAGTATCAAGCCACTTTACAGCAACAAGCACTACAGAAG
>JBBDUG010000033.1:0-102655 GCA_040904025.1 Minisyncoccota bacterium | reverse complement strand
CTCCTGTGTTGTATGGGGCGTTGGAGATGTTGAAACTTGATGGGGTTGTCTAGAGCAAGAAAACAAGTACACTTGTCTGTGTGCCCGAGTAGCTCAGGCGGTTAGAGCGTGCGCATGGTAAGCGCAAGGTCGGCGGTTCAACTCCGCCCTCGGGCTCCAATATTAAAGAGGGATTGTATAAAATTGGTCGATAATGAGTATGGCAATTGTTAGAAGGAGCAAGGTGGCAGTTACGATCAAAACCCATCGGGAAGGAGAGTCTGAGAAATTCCGGTAAAGGACTACTCCAGCAAATCCTGATAGTGTTGCGAGACCATCAATACTTGCCCCTATAACCTTAGGTAGTGATCGGACATATGTTGGATCAAATGATCTTAAAAATAGTTCAGTGAAGACTCCTTGAATTGGAAGGAATAGCAAGCTTGGAAGGAAGCCGAGAAGAAAGAAGAGTACATATGTCCGAAATTTATTATCATCAAACATACACATAATATATCATGCAAAGCATATATTAGAGGACCTATAACTTTCTGCTAATATATCTTTGGGTATTGTTTTAACGAACATACTTTTGCCACCTTAGCTCAGTTGGTAGAGCACACCACTCGTAATGGTGAGGTCCCGAGTTCGATTCTCGGAGGTGGCTCCTGTAGTGGATAACCCTTTTCTTTCTTTTGGTACAATTACATTATTAATACATAGCTTTAGATAGATAATGATTACCCCAGAACTCACTTCATATATTCGTACCGAGTCTGAGCGTGGTGTTTCAGAGGAAAAGATACGGACTGCATTGATGAATGCAGGTTGGAAGGCGGAGGATATTGAAGAGGCGTTTGGTGTGGTAAGGAAGGGGGAGTCAGAAGCTCCAACACCCCCTCCTTCTTCGAAACCTGAGGTTAGTTTGGAAAATCAGGTTCAACCAATGAAGGAATCTGGGGCAGTAGCCCAAAATCAAGAACAAAAATCGACACAGCAGATTACCCAATCTTCAACAGAAAAGTCTCAGAAGGCAGCACAGCCGAAATCAGAAGGAGTGAATACTACACCAGATGTGAGTTTGGCCGGTTCAGTGGAGGGGAAGTCGAACACTAACCCCGATCTTTCTGGCGGGGGAGAGAAAAAACAATCTACTTCTAAAAAGAAATTCCTTGTATTGACCTTAATAGTTGCAGGTCTTCTTTTGCTCGGTGGTGGTGCATATGGTTATTTTGTTCACTTCTCTTCCCCAACTATTACGTTTGAGGGAGTTCTTGCGAGTATGGCCGAAGTGGAAACGCTCTCTTATGATTTTGAACTTACCACGAATGAGGGAGTGGAGAGCGAAGATAATAAACCATTTCTACCACAAAAATCACCAATCAACGCTACTGGGAGCGGTGCATCAGATTTTAATAATGGACAATCTACTTTATCTATAGAATTTCCCCTTACTGGTTCTATTTTTGCAGAGGAATTAGAGGAAAACACCCCAGTTGTTCTCCGCTACCTCAATGATGGCAATACCTCGTATCTAAAAATGGAGAATGTATCAGTCTTGGGGGTTGGACTCTTTGATCTTTCTCCAATTGAAGACTCCTGGCTCATTCTTGAAGCAGGAGAAGGGCTCGAGTCGGAAGAGTTGTCTGGTGTTGATGAAGGCGTGGAAACCCTCCGTCAGACAGTTGAAGAAATGAAGGAAAAGTACTCGCTCAAAGATATCATCACCGTCACTGATTTTGAACGAGTTGATCTTGAGGGCGAAGAAACAGCTCACTTCTTCTATACGATTGATGTGCAGACTGTGAACATGATGATTCAAGAATTTATGAATGAAATCTCCGGCATTGAAGTGCCGATGAATGTTCCGAAATCAGTTACTGATAAAGCTCCGTCTGTAATAAGTGGTGAGGAAATCAGTGGTGAAGGGTGGGTTGGTACAGATGATCTATTGTTTCGAAAGATCATCATGAACGTTACTAAGAACACAGATGATAGAGTAGACACGTATCTGATCACAGCCTCTTTTTCTGACTACAATGAACCAGTTACTGTCTCATCTCCCTCAGATACCATAGCAATGGATGAATTCATGACGACATTTCTTGCTCCTATGAGAGCATTATTCGGGGATGGTTTAGGGGGAGAAATGGAGGATATGGACGTCGAGGGTGCTCTCACCTCTTTCCAGAAAGCACGGGCAAGTGGCAGTGATGCTGCAATTAAATCAAACTTACTTAACGCACGTGCACAAGCAGAACTCTACTACGATACCAATGGGGGATATGAAGGTGTATGCAATACAGTGAGAGAAGAGGATGGGATTAAAGATTTTATCACCAAAGCAGAAGAGAGTTCTGGTTTTGTGGAATGTGTTGATACAGCGACAACGTGGGCGGCATCTTCTGATCTCCTATCAAATGATGCTGCAAGTTACTGCGTCGATTTTAATGGAGAGGCCTTGGAAGGAAGTGTTATTGTTGGAGATGAATCTGTTGGATATTCATGTGAGATATAGCATATATCCGCTTTCAAGCGGATATTTTGATATACTACCCCTATGCGCGAAAAGGACGAGATTAACAAAGAACTTGAAAAAGTAGAGGAGAAAATGAACGATCCTCACTTCTGGGATGACAAAGAAGCAGCTCAGAAGGTGATATCTCGATATCAAGAGCTCAAAGATGAGCTCGAGGGGGTTGGGAAGTATGACAAAAGTGATGCTATCATCACTATCTTTGGAGGTGCTGGAGGAACTGATGCAGAAGATTTTGCACGAATGCTCCTCGAGATGTATTTGAAGTTCGCAGCAAAGAAGGGGTGGACATGTTCTCTTCTTCACTCCAACCACAATGACCATGGAGGATATCGGAATGTCACAGTTGAAGTGAGCGGGAAAAATGTATTTGGGACATTACAGAATGAGTCGGGGGTACATCGACTGGTGCGCATTTCTCCTTTCGATTCAAACAAGAAGCGGCATACCGCATTTGCTATGGTGGAGGTAGTCCCCAAGTTGAAGCAGGTGAAGGACATAGACCTTGACGAGAACGAAGTTCGTGTTGAATTCTCTAAGTCATCTGGGCCGGGTGGTCAGAACGTCAACAAGCGAGAAACGGCTGTACGTGTAGTCCATGAGCCGACAGATACATCTATAGTCGTCTCTTCTGAGAGATCACAGGAACAGAACCGACAAAAGGCTCTTGAGATATTGCGCGGAAAACTCTATCATATGCTGGAAGAAGAGCGGCGTGCAAAAGAAGAAGGAATGCAGGTCTCCAAGACTACAGACAATGAATGGGGGAGTCAGATTAGAAGCTATGTTCTTCATCCATACAAGCTTGTTAAGGATCATAGGACAAATACAGAAGTGCGTGATGTAGAGAGTGTGTTTGAAGGTGATATCGAACCTTTTATTGAAGCAATGAAGGAATCATAATTATTTTTCTATCCATATGACAGATTCAGATCCATTAATTGAATTCAGAGACGTATATAAGGCATATATTGATGACATAAAAGTGTTGAAGGATATTAACCTTGAAATAGGGGTTGGTGAATTTGTCTCTGTTGCCGGTGCAAGTGGCGCTGGAAAGACAACGCTTATGAAACTCATCTTGGTTGAGATAGCTCCGACAAAGGGTGATGTCTTGTATGACAAAACGCGTATTCATTCTCTCTCGCGTGATGAGATCACTGAACATCGGCGGCGTATTGGTATGGTTTTCCAGGATTTTCGTCTTCTTCCACATAAGACGGCATATGAGAATATCGCATTTGCAATGGAAGCGGCCGGGCGATCGGATGAAGATATAGAGTCAGATGTACCATATGCTCTAGAGTTGGTTAACCTCTCTGACAAGATGTGGAGTTTTCCGCAGGAGCTCTCGGGCGGACAAAAGCAGCGTTTGGCAATTGCGCGGGCAATTGTGAATAATCCGGATGTAGTTATTGCTGATGAGCCAACTGGGAATCTGGATCCCAATAATGCAAATGAAGTCATTGAAATTCTGAAGAAGATTAATGATCTCGGGACAACAGTGCTGTTAACTACTCACAATAAAGATGTGGTGGATGCACTTGAGAATCGTGTAATTACTATGGAAGGGGGTGAAATTATTCGCGATGCAAAGACGGGTAAATATATACTTTAACTAATCTGCTATGTTCCTCACTAAACTAAAACGAATATTAAGATCAGGCTTCGTTAACTTCTGGCGCAACGGGTTTGTTACCGTCGCTGCCATACTTGTGATGACCGTGACTCTTTTTGTGATGGGGTCCCTTATATTCGTAGATGCAATGCTTGATTCCTCACTTGCGCAAATCGAGGAGAAGGTGGATGTGAATGTATATTTCACACTTGATGCATCCGAAGAGGAGATACAGTCAGTGAAAGCTAAAGTCGAGGGAATCCCTGAAGTGGCATTTGTTGAATATATCTCTCAAGAACAGGCACTTGAGAACTTTAAGGAACTACGTCTTGCAGAGGGAGATGAGACCTCTCTTCAAGCGCTTGAGGAGTTGGAGGATAATCCACTTCCAGCTCGGTTGAATGTTCGTGCGGCGGAGACCGATCAGTATGAGACTATTGCGACATTTGTTGAATCGGATCGGGCACTCCCCGGATCAGGGCGTGATGTGATAGATAAGGTTAACTTCTTCCAGAATGAAGAAGCAATCAATACGCTTTCCTCGATAATCAACTCGATCGATCGATTGAGTTTGGTCACGATCATTATCTTTGTGATTATCTCCATACTAATCGTCTTTAATACGATTCGACTTGCGATATATACCGCACGTGAAGAGATCGAAGTCATGCAATTAGTTGGTGCCTCTCGTCGGTATATTCGTGGCCCCTTTATCGTAGAGGGTGTGATGTATGGTGTCGTCTCAGCATTAATTGCCCTCGTACTCTTCTATCCCGTTACACTCTCCATCGGTCCCTTTACCGAACTTTTCTTCGGATCGACTAATGCATTCGACTACTATGTTGATAATTTTGCGCAGATGTTCCTCATTCTCATGTTCGTTGGTGCAGCACTGGGTGCAGTCTCAAGTTGGCTTGCGACTAAAAAGTATCTACGGTTGTAGGGAATAATACTCCTATCGTTATATTATAGTTTAATATAATATAATTTTCTATATTATAATTTAGACTCCTAAACTACAATTAAGTTTTGTATATTATAGTTTAATATGTTAATCTGTAATTAAGTTACTCTTATTGCAGTTAACTATCATGAGTTTTAAAGCGGGAGAATATCAAAAACATTTTTGGAAAAAGGAATATGAATATGAAAGTTTTTCTCCTTCACCAATCAACAAAGAACTGACTATAGAAAATCAGCACGTCTTCCTTTTGGTTGAAGAAGCTATGCGTTTATTGGGAGAACTTAACGCATACTCTCACTTGGTTCCTGATGTTGATTATTTCATAAAGATGCATGTTCGTAACGAGGCGGTTAAGTCGAGTCAGATTGAAGGAACAAAAACTGATATAAATGAAGCCTTACTCCCCGAAGAGGAAATAGATCCAGGACGAAGAGATGATTGGGAAGAAGTGCAAAATTATATTGAAGCAATGAACTGGTCTATTGAGGCATTAGACAACCTCCCTGTTTCTATGCGGTTGATAAAGGATGCGCATAAAATTCTCCTCAGTGGTGTAAGAGGAGAAGGAAAACAACCAGGAGAAGTGCGAAAAATGCAAAATTGGATTGGTGGTGGTTCCCTTAAAAAGGCTCATTATGTTCCCCCACACCCCGATGAATTGTCGGAACTTCTAAGGGACTTCGAATATTTTTGGCACAACAGCGAGTTGTCATTACCCACCCTCGTGAAAATTGCAATAAGCCACTACCAGTTTGAATCCATTCATCCCTTTAATGACGGAAACGGTCGAATTGGACGTCTACTCATAACTCTGCAATTATTTGAACGTGGAATCCTTACCAAGCCCACGCTCTATCTTTCTGATTTTTTAGAGGAAAACAGAGAAGATTATTACAATTCTCTTATGCGGGTACGAACGGAGGATAATCTTGAGCAATGGATTGCTTTCTTCCTAAGGGGGGTTATTGAAACAGCGAGAAAGGGACAGGACACTTTTGAAAACATTGTCACCTTTCGACAACAGTGCGAAGAGAAGATTATTACACTCGGTAAAAAGGCCCCACGTGGTCGTGGGCTTCTTCTGCATCTTTTTTCTGACCCCACGATAAATGTTAATGATGCTGCGCAAATATTAGATGTAACATATGCCGCTGCTAATGGTCTTTTGAAGGATTTTGAGGAGCTAGGTATTGTTGAAGAGATCACCGGCCACTCTCGTAACAGACTCTTCCGTATGTCTGAATATGTAGAATTATTTAGCTAAGGGGGTGAATTAAGAAGGAGTGCTCGAACGAAGATTAACCGTTAGAACTTTTCTGTATTTTAGTGTAGGATGTGTGCAATACAGCGTACAAAATTCATTGCAGATATGTCGAAACGAAAAAAACACAGATATATATTTGTTCTTGGTGGAGTGATGTCAGGTGTCGGAAAAGGTGTCTCAACAGCATCCATCGGAACAATTCTCCAATCCAAGGGTTTTCGTGTCTCTCTAATCAAAGCTGATCCGTATCTTAACGTAGATGCGGGTACTATGAACCCCACCGAACATGGTGAGGTTTTTGTATTGGAGTCTGGTCTTGAGACAGATCAGGACATGGGAAACTACGAGAGGTTTTTGAATAAGTCGTTGCCGGCGGAGAACTATATGACCAATGGTATGATTTTTAAATATGTGATCGACAAAGAGCGTGCTCTGGGATATGGAGGGAAGTGTGTAGAGCCGACATACCACATTACCGAAGAGATACTGCGAAGGATAGAAGAATCACGCAAAAAGAATGATGCTGAAATCACTATCGTTGAGATAGGTGGAACAGTTGGAGAATATCAGAACGCCATCTTTATCGAAGCTGCGCGACGTCTGAAACTTAATCATCCGGGGGATGTCATGTTTGTCATGGTCTCATATCTCCCGATACCGAACATGCTCGGAGAGATGAAGACGAAACCAACGCAGAATGCAGTACGGCAGATGAACTCATATGGAGTCTCACCCGATATGATCATTGGACGTTCGGAGAAGCCGCTGGACAAAAAACGAAAAAAGAAAATCGCTGATATGTGCGGAGTACTTGAAGAGAATGTAATATCCGCTCCTGATATAGAGAGTATCTATGAAGTGCCGGTGAATTTTGAGAATGATGGTTTGTCGGGACGCATTCTAAACTTCTTTGGGATGAGGGCTCGAAAAAAGGATCTCAAGGAATGGAGAACCTTCGTTGAGAAGGCAAAAAATGCCAAAGATGAGGTAGACATAGCGATTGTGGGTAAATACTTTGATACGGGCGATTTCGTGCTCTCTGACGCCTATATTTCAGTCATCGAAGCTTTAAAGATCTCTGCAGCTTCACAATCGGTTAATGTGAACATTCACTGGCTTGATGCCAAGGACTTTCAGGATGGTGGTAGGGTCCTTTCGCGACTAAAGGACTATGACGGTATTCTTGTTCCTGGCGGGTTTGGAGAGACGGGTATCGAGGGGAAGATTCATGTTATCCGCTATGCTCGTGAGAATGGTATTCCGTATTTTGGTCTCTGCTATGGCATGCAACTCATGTGTGTGGAGTATGCACGAAATGTATTAAGACTTGAGGGGGCGCATACGGTTGAGATTGATGAGAACACTTCCCACCCCGTGATTGATGTGATGCCTGACCAGAAAGAGAAGATAGAGAAGGCACAGTATGGGGGGAGTATGCGGCTGGGAGTTTATCCTGCAAAGATTAAGCGTGGGACTATTGCGCGAAAGGCATACAAGGCGGATGAAGTTGAAGAGCGACATCGACATCGATATGAAGTGAATCCTGAGTATATAGAGCGGTTTGAGGAAGGGGGGTTGGTATTTTCCGGAACGTCACCTGACGGACGATTAATGGAAATTGCAGAATTGCCAAAAGATGATCATCCGTTTTTTGTGGGGGCACAATTTCATCCTGAATTTACCGCTCGTCCACTTTCCCCACAACCACTCTTTTCCGAGTTTATCAAAGCTGCGGTGGGGTATAATGGGGGTAACTGATGTTTATACGTAAATACTTACCAGAATTTGTATACGGCGGTGTTGATGGCACCGTGACAACTTTTGCAATTGTTGCTGGTACAGTTGGTGCCGGACTTTCTTCTGCGGTTGTATTGATTCTTGGATTTGCGAATTTGTTTGCAGACGGATTTTCCATGGCCGCATCTAATTATCTTTCCGAGTCTTCAGAAGAGGACCTGGGGAGGGGAGAGCAGAAACCTCTCCGTACTGCATTTGCAACATTCTTTTCGTTCGTTGTTGTTGGTGTAATACCACTTCTTCCTTTTGTTATTGAATATGCCGGAGTGGTGTTTCCACAGAGTGCTTTTATATATTCATCAATACTTACAGCAATTGCCTTTCTCCTTATCGGTGCAGCCCGTGGAAAAGTGGCGGGCAAGAATAGTATTGCCACCGCTCTTATCACCCTCTGTATCGGAGGTGTTGCTGCAGTAATTGCATATTACGTAGGGGATATACTCGGAGGAATTGTGTAGTTATATCTCTTTTAGATCCTTTGCAAGAAATTCTTTTGCTCTGTCTTCTTTGAGACTTTGTACGAATTTCTTCATTGTCTCAACGATGACTGGTAGTTCGAGGTAGTCAATGAGTATTGCCACCCATGCAAGCCACAATGGGAGCATAGTCTGTTCGGTTGTAACCAGTGATTGAATGACAAACTCGTCGGTAATCCAAAAGAGGTGCAGCCATTGGGAGTTTATAAAAAACAGGTAGAGCCATGACTTAACGTTGTGGCTTTTTCGTATTTCATTGATGTATACCAATGAGACAGAGAGGATTGCCGGTATTTCTGTATAGTCAACAAAGATGATTATGGGTTTCCATATACCTTCGAGGGTAAAGAGAGGGGTGCCGGTTGCTTTGAACCACACAACCTCACCAAATAGCCATATGAGATGGATAATTTGGATTAAAAAGAGTCCGGCTGCTATGCCGGCATTGAGTGTATAGTTGTCTTCATACCATTTCCAGAATTTTTTATATAAAGTCATACAGGAATGTATGGTATCGAATATCTTATTTTGTGCAAATACAAGTTGGATTATGGGGGTTTTTTGCTATACTAGCCAATGTTTATGCCGGGTCATATAGTGGTAATATGCGGGTCTCTGGAACCCGTCACCTAGGTTCGAATCCTAGCCCGGCAGCCATGATCCGTACCCTATAAAGTAGACACAAGGGTACAGAATCCAACAAACTCTCGGTAACTGGTATACTTTAAGCATGAAGACAATTCTCTTTGCATGTACAGAAAATAGAAAAAGAAGCAAAATAGCTGAAGCAGTTTTTAATCATCTAGCGAATGCGAAAGATATCGATATGCGTGCAATAAGTGCAGGCACTGCTCCAGCTTCAGAGGTTGATCCCCTTGTGACCCAGATTCTTTCCGAAAAGGGGGTAGTTGCTTCACCTAAGAAGCCACAACAACTCACTGATGAACTATTAGAAAAAGCAGACCGTATCGTTTCTTTTGGATGCCTCATTCCCGATATGTTTCCAAAGGATAAGTTTGAGGAATGGCGTGTTGACGATCCGGAAACTCCCGAAGAGTACCAAGAGGTATTCCAGATTATATTTGAAAGAGTCGAAGGTCTTTTACAAAAGACGGACTCACGTTAGTATAATTCCAACATCGTCCCATGCAGTCAGCCAACTGACGAATATATATATGACAAAAGAAAGACCACAAACCATTATTGTCCACGACAAGATGCAGGATGGATATGAGTATGAGTTAGTTGAACCTGCTGGTCGTGAATTTGATCCCGAGTTTAAACCAGACCTTACCCCAAAAGAAATGCTCGAGCTTGGTGTGTTTGGTGGTGTATACATGAGAGATTGTCTGGATGAGTTTCCAGAAAGTTGGTTTGAGAGTGCAAAGTTTGCGCCAAAAGATACATATGAACATATAGCAGGCATTAATTTCTTTGGTGTTAATGCAAGTCAGCCCCTTTCTGTTTGGCATAAAAAGGGGTGGATAAATGAGGATCATGATCCACGTGGTTGGTTTCAGTGGTACTGCAGATATTATCGTGGCCGTAGATTAGAAGGAGAGGATAAGCAGCAAATAGGGAGGTGGAAAGCAATGAGACGCCATATTGGTCAGTTGACCAAAAATTGTGATAGTGGGGATTTTACCTGTAGACCTAAGCAACGACAAGCTCTTCTTCATTGGGCATATGATAGCCGTAAGATGTAGAAGATATCAACTATAGAGAGCTACATTTTTCTCTGCAAAATTGTTGAAAATGGTAATGTGGAGAAATGAAGCACTGGGTGTATATCTTAAAATGCTCTGATGGGTCTCTGTACACTGGCTCCACCAATGACCTTAAGAAGAGGCTCTATCAACATAATAATGAAAAATCAGGTGCGCATTATACAAAGATTCGTCGACCTGTTGAACTGGTCTATTCTGAAGAATATGACACACTAGCTGATGCGCGGGCTCGTGAAGCCGAGATTAAACGCTTGAGTAGAGAAGAGAAGATTACACTGGTAGAAAGTGCATAAACATCTTTCTTTTTACTCCACCTCCTGTATAGTGGTGGACTCATGCTCCCCGCGCGGGGACTTTTTATATGGAAATACGAAACATTGCAATTATTGCCCATGTAGACCATGGAAAAACCACTCTTACCGACGCCATTATGCGTCAGACTGGCATGGTGGATGATGGAGTATCTATGGATTCAAACACGCTCGAACAAGAGCGTGGTATTACCATTTACTCCAAGAACACATCTGTCATGTACAAGGGGACGAAAATTAACATTGTAGATACTCCCGGGCACACCGACTTTGGTTCTGAGGTGGAGCGAGTACTTCGCTCAATTGATTCGGTCGTACTTCTTGTTGATGCACAGGAGGGTCCAATGCCTCAGACACGTTTTGTGCTCAAGAAATCTCTTGAGCTCGGGCACAAGCCAATTGTAGTGCTTAATAAAATTGATAAGCCGGCTGCAGATCCTGCTCGTGTGCATGATGAGGTTCTTGAACTCTTCTTTGATCTTGGTGCAAATGACGAACAGCTTGATTTCACAACAGTGTATGCCATTGGACTCAATGGAGTGGCAATGCGCGAACTAGATGATGAAAAGAAAGATCTTGAACCTCTTCTGGATTGCATACTTGAAGAAGTCTCCGTCTCTTCCGGAAAAGATGATGAACCGCTGAAAGCACAGACATTTAATCTTGGGTATGATAATTTTCTTGGTCGCCTTGCCATCACTCGTATCTATGAGGGGGTTGTAAAGGATGGAGCCACTGTTTTTGTGAAGAAGCCGGATGGATCAACAATAAAAGGTAAGGTGACAAAACTATATACTTTTGAAGGGGTGGCAAAAAAGGAAGTTTCAGAAGCGGTATCAGGAGATATTGTGATGATTGCCGGTCTTTCTGATATCTATATTGGTGACACTATAACCGACAGTGAAGATGTAGAAGCTCTTCCGTCTATTACAATAGATGAACCCACTATTGCTCTTGAGTTTCGTGTAAACAACTCTCCATTTGCCGGGAGAGAAGGAAAGTATGTAACCGGACGTCAGATACGAGGGCGATTAGAAAAAGAACTTGAGGTGAATGTGGGACTAAAGGCTGATTTTTCTGGTGATGTAATGCGCGTTTATGGGCGAGGGGAACTCCATATAGCAATACTTCTTGAGAATATGCGTAGAGAGGGATACGAGCTCCAGGTATCTCAACCGCAGGTTATTATCAAAGAGATCGATGGGGTAAAGAGTGAGCCATTTGAAGAAGTAACAATTGATGTACCAGCGGGAATAGAAGGGACTATAATTGAAAAGCTCTCTAAGAGAGCTGCAGTTATGACGAGTATGAAGCAGGCTGAAAAAACAGTCCGTATTATCTTTGAAGGTCCTACACGTGGGTTGCTTGGATATCGAGGCCAGTTTGTTATCGATACTAAAGGAGAGGGAATTATGACAAGTCAGGTTATTGGTTTTAAGCCGTATGCTGGTGAGATTGAAAAGCGACAGGTTGGTTCTATGACCTCTATGGCCACTGGTAAGGCACTTGGATTTTCTCTTGCAAACCTTCAGACCCGCGGGACACTCTATATTGATGCAGGGACAGAAGTATACGAAGGAATGGTTATTGGTAATACATCCAAAGGTGAAGAGATGGCCGTGAATCCGACAAAAGGAAAGCAACTTACCAACATGCGCGCATCTGGTTCTGATGAAAATATTTCACTGACTCCACCAATGGAACTTACTATAGAAACTGGACTTGAAATAATGTCTGACGATGAATTCCTCGAAATTACGCCTAAAAGTGTACGCTTAAGAAAACAGCATTTAAAGGAGGTGGATAGGAAGAGGGGAGATTCTTAGATGGTGTAAAATGGAAATGTGAGGATTTGGGAATAGATAAAAAGTTATATGTCTACCAAACGAACAATTGGATTTGATTTAGATGATGTGCTCCTTAATTTTTTTGAGGCACTCCAAATATTTCACAATAACAAGTACGATACCAATTATAGGCGAGAACATATCACTTCATATTACATAGATGAATTATGGGGATGTGAACCAGATGAAGCAACTCAACGAATACTTGAATTTTATCAATCCGAAGCGCATCAAAATGCCGTTCCAGTTGAGGGTTCTATAGAGGCTGTAAAGAAACTCTCCTCAACAAACGAATTAATCATAATTACCTCTAAGCCAGAAGATCTAAGAGAACTCACAAAGAGGTGGCTTGATGAATATTTTCCAAATATATTCGATGATATCTATTTTACTAATCATTTTGCAGGTTCTGGAGAAAAGCGACCAAAGGGAGAGATGTGTAAACAGTGTGGGGTAGATGTATTTATCGATGATGCTTTAGTGCACGCTCGTAGTGTTGCAGAAATTGGTATCCCCGTGTTGCTTTTTGATACTCCGTGGAATCAAGAAAAGATCTCACCTCCTATTACCCGTGTGCATTCCTGGGAAGAAGCTGTTGCGATTTTAGAAGAAAAGTAGAGTTCTCATAAAATCTAAGACTCTTTAATGTTATAATTTTCATATGATAAAGATGAAACGACATGACTACTACAAACTTGCAGCTTCGATAGGTATATGTGAATTAGCTGGAATTATCGGTTCTGTCTTTACCGCAGGTTCTGTATCAGGGTGGTACGTTACACTTGCAAAACCAGCACTCACACCACCCGGTTGGATCTTTGGTCCGGTATGGATTACACTCTATGCCCTTATGGGAATTGCGCTCTTTTTAGTATGGAGAGGTGGAATTAATACTCGACAATCCAAAATAGCGGTTGGAGTATTTCTTTTTCAGCTTTTACTCAATGCACTCTGGTCAATTATATTCTTCGGTCTACAACTACCGGGGATTGCATTGGCGGAGATCATAGTGCTTTGGATTGCTATTGTAGCTTCTATCATTGCCTTCGCGCGCGTGTCACGCACTGCTGCCTGGCTACTTATCCCGTATCTTCTCTGGGTGAGCTTTGCTATGTATCTTAATTATGGAATATATATACTCAATTAATCTAGTTGACACTCTCGGACTCTTTCTTTTTCTTGCCGGATTTATAATTGGCCTTGGTGCAGTCACGGTCATTGATATTCATGGTTTCTTAGGGAGGAAATCGCGATATTGGAGCGAAGCAACAATCCGTACGCATAAAGTTACCAAGCCCATGATTTGGGCGGGAATTTTTCTAGCCATAGTCGGCGGGGTAATTTTTTATCGTGGAGAAAATTTCTCTGGCATTCTGCTCATTCACACAATTATCGCATCCGTGCTCATCATAAATGGGTATTTCCTATCGTTTAAAGTTAGTCCATTTCTCTTGAGGCGGGAGCGAGAAGGCAGGGCAGATGAATTGCTCCCAGATTCATGGAAGAGGAAAATTACAGTAAGTCTTATTGTTTCTGATATCGGTTGGTGGGGAGGACTTCTTTTACTCGTACTGTACTTACTTGGTAATTGAATATTTTCTCCCTATGCCTCGTTCACGCAAAAAGAAAATAATAGTCCACGATGTTATGCAGGATAGCTATACATATAAATTTTCAGAACCCTTCGGAAAAAATTTTTATCTAGAATTTATAATCCCGATCTTACACCAAAAGAGATGCTTCAGGAGTGTTCGGGGGCGTATGACAGTCGAAGTATTTAATTCTTTACATTCATTATGGAAAAACACGTAAGTATTGTTGGAGCCAGTGGATTTTTGGGGACGAATCTTATTACATATCTTTTAGAGCATACAGACTGGAAGATTACCGCTATTAGTCCTGATCCGGAACATGTCACGATAGAAGACGATCGACTTATAAATCTGGAGGGTGATGTGTTTGATACCACTGCACTGCAAGAGCATATTAGCGGGTCTCATGTTGTGTACTACTTTGTGCACATGATGGGAGCCGATGGGGACTATTTTGAACTTGAAGAGGAGGCATCCCGCTCGATGGGGCGGGCGGCAGAAAACGCAAGAGTAGGCCGTATTATAGATATGAGTGGACTCGGAAAAGATACTGATAATCTTTCCAAGCATCTCGCTAGCCGTCATAATGCGGGACGAGTACTACGAGAATTCCAGACAAGCGTTATTGAATTTCGGGCATCTATGATTGTTGGTGAGGGAAGTATATCGTTTCAGATAGTGAAAAATCTTGCCGAAAAGCTCCGGATTCTCATTATGCCCATTACAGCTGAAACCTGTACACAGCCAATTGGGATAACTGATATGCTTACATATTTGCATGTAGCAGCAACTGTTGAGATAGACGGTGATAAGATTGTCGAGGTGGGTGGGCCGGAAGTGGTAAGTTACGCAGAGCTCATTCTCATGTATTCACAATGGTCGGGTGATTCAACTACTGTGATTTGCACACGATTACTTCCCCCATTTATTGCCGGTTTACTTCTAAGGCTCTTTAACCCACCACATGTTGCAAAGGTCGGGCGAGCAATGGTGGATAGTTTTAGAAATGAGATGATTGTTACAGATTATACTCACAAAATACTGTTTCCTGACATAACCCCGGGATTGATTGAGAATGACTTTTGAGGTCGAAGAGATAACCCAATGCTTTAATAAAATAAGATTATGGATAAATATAATTACAACCACTTCAAACCAGAGGATTATGCACATGATAAATTCAACGCTCCCCAAATAGGGGAGAAGGCTCTAGACTTTACCGCCTATACACCCGAAGGGGAGAAGGTGAAACTCTCTGATTTCTTCGGAAAACCACTAGTGTTAGAGATGGGGAGTATGACTTGTCCCGTCTTTGTTGGTGTTATGCCGCAGATGAAGAAGCTTATACATGAATTTCCTGATGTGCAGTTTTTAGTCTTATATGTGCGGGAGGCACATCCTGGGGAAAAGAGAGGGGCGCATCATTCAAACGAAGAGAAGCGAAAACGCGCCCATGAGTGTAGTGCGCTCTATGACGATCCTCGTCGTGTACTTGTAGATGATGTCTCCGGTACGGCTCATACAACATATGGTCTTTTTCCTAACTCTGTCTATATCATCGATAGACAGGGAGAGATCTTTTGGCGTGCTAAATGGAATCATCCGAAAGAATTAAAAGAAAACCTTGAATTACTTTTAGCCGAGAAAAGAGCTGCAGATGAGTCCGCCTCTGAAGTTCCTGGAGCACTCAATCCATCGGCATTCCTAAGAGGGGGGATGGTGGCACTGTGGGATTTTATAAAAGGATTTCCAAGATTAATATGGTTAAAATTTATTAAATCTCGGTAATGTTATATCTCATATGAATACTCAAATGACCATCGATTATATGCAGCGGGGAGAGAGATTGTCTCAGATAGTGTGAGTGTAGAGATACAATAGTCTTTTTAGTGTACGAGTGTATTGAGTGTTTTTCGGGTCTCTGGCCCAACATATCCAGTGGTATTAATACCGTGTCTGCTCTGGAATTGCTTTACCGCTGTTTCAGTACAAGAGAAAAAGTTTCCGGTGATAGGACAGTCGTGCATCGTTCTTCCTGTGGGTGGATACATCTCTTCTTTTAATAGAACTTTTTGTAGGTGGTATGTATCGAGATCAGTCCGCGCTCCGTATTCCATATCTGAAGTGAATGTATATGTTGTTTCTGGTTCCACCTCATCAATAGATGTATCAAAGAATGACTGGAGTCCATGGTATGTAAGGTATGCCATCTCTTTGAGTGAGATTGGGCGTATTTCATCATCAGTTACATGAGGTTCATATATGTATGAATATTCGATGAGAACAGAGGCAGGATCAAGGGAATTATTTGCACCAATGGCGATGAGTTCTTGATCTTCAACAACCCCTGCTGATTCAATTGGGAGTGTGCTTCTCGGGAAGCGTGTGTTGAGGGTATTGAAAATATGTTCCCCAACCTCTTTGCTGGCAATAGCGTTTGAGAATTGATCTTCGGGTACATATACCGCAAGTCCCATATGCTCTCCCCGTGTGCCATATTGTCGCTCGGCGTAGTCATTGAAATGTACATGGATAATAATATCGATCTCATTTTCACTTGCCCATTTATTTATCCCATACAGGTAGATTGTTGTTTCTGTTGGTGCGAAATTGTGACCAACTCCACGATAGTTGTCGATGAGTCCGAGTTGAACCGCGGTACCCATTATCGCCTGTTTTTCATTCTTGAACTCTAGTATGTCTTCCCGTTCTTCTTGGAAATATTCGGCAAGTACTGGATGCCATCCGTTTTCATCCTGTGCGAGGAATGAGTCGTATAGCTCGCTTTCTTCGAGATACTCGTGGAGATACTTAGAGAGTTCTATATTTACATCATACTCCCTTAGGTCGCCAAAGGCGGTTCCCCCGGTCTCTTTCTCATGTCCGGGGACAATGAGAATATTTATCGATGTGTCATCAAATTGCAGTGCGTCTTTGGATTTTATTTTTAAATCCTCAACGGTTACGCTCTGTACAAAGAGTGTTGCCGCAAACTGATTCCATGTTTTCTCGAACGCATCCCGTGTCATAGGGAGTACTGCGAGGAATGCAAGGATGAGTATGATTCCTAATATTGAGAGAACAATATCTTTTTTCATGTTTCTAGTATATCAAAAGAGAGATTAGTATCTGTGATACTCTGTGTGTATACCAATTAACTTTGTATAACATGGCTCAAGAAATTACTACCGAGGAGTTAAAAGAAAAGCTTGATACAGGCAATGTTGTTCTTATCGACGTGTTGGCTGCGGAAAGTTATGAAGCGCGCCATATTCCTGGTGCACGATCAATTCCGTATGGAAAAGATTTTATCGAACAATTTGAAGAACAAATAGGTGTAGCAAAGGATGCTGAGATTATCACGTATTGTGCTTCAAGTGGGTGTCAATTGAGTGATTTAGCTGCAGATGCACTTGAGGAAGCGGGGTATTCTAATGTTGGTCACTATGTCGAAGGATTGGCGGGGTGGAAGAATGCGGGATATGAGTTTGAGGAATCTGACGTGGGAGAGGAGTAGTCTCTGAATTACTTATCTGAAGTTCTCCCCTTTACTTATATACCCCATGGGGGTATGATGGATTGTGATGAAAGGAGAAGTAAAGAAAAAAGTCCGGGATCGACTCAAACGACTTGAGGGTCAGATTCGGGGACTTCAGAGAATGGTGGAAGAAGATGAGTACTGTGTAGATATTATCACGCAGTCCTCGGCTGTTCGTAGTGCGCTTTCATCTGTCGAAGATCTTATTCTTGAGAATCATCTCTCCGAGCACGTTGTGCATCAAATGAAGGGGAACCAAGAAGCAAAAGCGATAGATGAAATCATTCACGTCTTTAAGAAAGCAAAGAAAAAGTAATTATTCATTGTAAGTTTAATCATATATATGAAAAAGATACTACTTGTCACAGCGCTAATTATTGGATTCCTCGCATTCTCTCCTATTTCAGTTGATGCTCATGCGGGTGCTGAAGCTAATACGTCTATGATGTCGAGCGAAGTGTCCGCAGAAGAATTTGATGAAATGCAGAGTGTGATGATAAAGATGATGAATGGGGAAGATCTGACAACCGAGGAGTCTAAAGAGATGATTGGGTTTATGCAGAGTCACGGCGAGGGGCATTGGCCAATGGGGTACGGTATGATGTCTCAGTTCGATACTTCTGATGGTCGATACAGCATGATGTGGGGTGGTGGTTCCGCCCTTATGTGGTTAGCTGGGTTTGCATCACTTGTCTGGCTCTTTGTGGGAATTCTCCTTATCCTCTTCCTTATTAAGAAAATAAGTTCGAAATAATGAATACTAATATTGCAGTAGTGCTGGGTATATTTATCGCTATTGTTGGTGTCGGTGTATTTTTAGCAACAGGAGGTCAGGTAGATGATGAGGTTCTCGCCATCCGGGAGTCTGTTGGTGAGATTGTGATATATAAGTCACCAACCTGCGGGTGTTGTGGGGTCTATGCCTCATATATGCGTAATCTTGGATATGATGTGAGAATTGAGGATACGGATGACCTTTCGGTTATAAAGAGGGGGTTTGGAATCCCATCTTCCGTCGAGAGTTGTCATACTACTGAGGTTGCTGGATATATCATAGAGGGACATGTGCCCGAGGAGGCCATACAGAAGCTTTTGGTTGAACAACCAGACATCAAAGGTATTGGTATGGGGGGTATGCCGAGTGGATCTCCAGGGATGCCAGGACCTCAGACCGAGGACTTTGTTATCTATGAGATAACACACGAAGGGCGGGTAGGGGATGTGTTTATAACTCTCTAATGATATGAAAAAGATCTTTTCTGCTACATTAATAGCGGGTGCGTTAGTACCGAAGACAGTGTTTGCACATTGCCCTCTCTGTACTGCAGGCGCAGGTGCTCTTGCAGTTTTTGCAGCATCGATTGGCGTATCGTCTGTGGTTGTTGGGATTCTCATCGGTGCATTTGCTCTTGCTCTTGGACTGTGGATTGGTGGGGTGGTACGACGAGAATATATTCCATATCAAAAAGATATTCTTACCGGAGTTATTTTTCTTGGCACAGTGCTTCCCATCATGCCGCTTGTACGTGATTTTTCTCCGCTATATATCTCTCTGGGAGGGTTATATGGCACAGCCTTGCATAATACGTACACAATAAATCTCTTCATTCTCGGAGTTATCATTGGCGCAGCTATTATGCTCCTCTCTCCTTATTTGAGCAGAGTTCTGACACGATTGCGAGGGAGTCAAATTCCGTATCAAGGGCTTTCTCTGACTCTCATTTTGCTTGTGGTGTCTTCAATTGTCACTCACTTACTCTCATGATAAATCTTTCTATAGTTCTCACACTCCTCTCAATTATTTTTGGTGTGTTTATTGTTCTGCGTACATATACTTCGATACGTATATGTGCACTCTGTGCAGCAACTGTGTTCACGTGGTTAGCTCTTCTTGTGCATTGGTATTTGGGGGGAGATGTAAATACACATATTATTGCAATCCTTATGGGAGGGAGTATTGTGGGAGCACTCTATGCTCTCGAAGAGAAATTTAATTCTTCCTACTCATTATTTAAGTTTCCCCTCTTTATTACACTTATCACCTTCGCTTTTTGGCTCACTTCGGGTAATACAGAGGATACGTTCTTAATTCCTCTCATTATCATTTTGTGGACATTGTTTTTCTTACTTTTCCTCTTTCGAGGAAAGAAGAAAGTACGAGCGCTCGCTTCACACGTGATTAAATGTTGTAGAGATTGGTAGAATACATTATATGAATTGCTGTCATACAGAAACAAAAGAACAGAGAAATGAGGTTCAGGAGTATACGTGTCCGATGCATCCGGAAGTGCGTACAGCGCACCAAGGTATGTGCCCTGAGTGTGGTATGAATCTTGTGCCAGCCACAGAAGAGAAACGGAAGCATGGTGGACACGCAAACATATTTAAACGGAAGTTTTGGATCAGTTTTATCCTTACCATACCGGTGCTGTTATATTCACCACTTCTCTCTGATTTTCTCTCTGTACCTACATTTTCCTACTCAGATCTTCTAGGTCCGGTATTGGGGACTATTGTATTTTTCTATGGAGGCTGGGTGTTTATTGAGAGTGCATGGCGGGAGATCCGGGGGAAGCTCCCCGGTATGATGACACTTATTGCCATTGCTATTTCTGCCGCCTATGTATTCAGCATGGCAGTTGTCTTTTTCGGTGTTGCGGCAGAGACGCTTTTTTGGGAGCTCACCTCCCTTATCACTATCATGCTTCTCGGTCACTGGCTTGAGATGCGTGCAGTACAGGGCGCGCGCGGGGCACTCAAGGAACTTTCTCGTCTACTTCCTGATGTTGCTCGCGTACAACGCGATGATGGGCACGTAGAAATTCCGCTAGAAGAATTAGAACTTGGTGATGTTGTTCTCGTGCGTCCTGGTGAACGGATTCCCGCTGATGGAACGATTATTACCGGATCTTCCTCATTAGATGAGTCCATTATTACCGGTGAATCACGACCGGTGGAGAAGGATTCAGGAGACGAGGTAATAGCAGGGACGATAAATGGAGATGGAAGTCTTGAGGTGCGGGTGGATAAGATAGGGGAAGATACATTTCTTGCGGGTGTGAGCCGTCTTGTTGCCGAGGCTCAGGCATCGAAATCTCGATTACAGATACTCTCTGATCGTGCAGCGCTCTATCTAACTATTGCAGCTCTGAGTGTGGGAATCTTTGCATTTGGTGCTTGGATTATTCTCGGTGCAGGTATTATCGTTGCCGTTACGCGTCTTGTGACAGTACTTGTTATTGCTTGTCCTCATGCGTTGGGGCTTGCTGTTCCATTGGTTGCCTCGATTTCTACAACAAAGGCAGCACAGAATGGATTTTTAGTGAAAGAACGGCGTTCTCTTGAGGCGGCACGCAATGTTAGCATCATACTCTTTGATAAAACAGGTACCCTAACTACAGGAGAATTCGGGGTGTCCGATATTATCGCGGATGACCCGGAGGAGACGCTTCGTCTTGCTGCGTCTTTGAATTTTCATTCAGAACACCCCATTGCTGCTGCAATGCGGAGATATGCAGAAGAGAAAGATATTACATTAAGTCAGGCGCATGACTTTAAGCGAATTCCTGGAAAGGGGGTATCGGGAAAGGTGGAAGAGAGATCTCTTGTACTCGGGAATACAGCACTGCTTCAAGATAATGGAGTATCAGCTCCGGATAACAGTCGTATATCTACACACGCGCAGGAAGGGAAGACAATTGTACATCTGGTGGTCGATGGGGGGTATAAGGGTAGTATTGTACTTGGTGATGTTGTACGTGCGGAATCTCGTGAGGCAGTGAAGACTTTGAGAGAGTTTGGGTTGAAGAGTGCACTTGTCACCGGTGACTCTGAAGATGTAGCAAAGTGGGTGGCTGAAGAGCTTGGTATTGATGAATACTATGCCAACGTCCTGCCTGCAGAGAAAGCTAGAAAAGTACGGGAATTACAAGAACGCGGGGAGAAAGTTGCGATGGTGGGAGATGGAGTTAACGATGCTCCCGCGCTTGCACAGGCTGATCTTGGTATTGCGATCGGCGCGGGAACAAATGTGGCGATTGAATCAGCCGGTATTATTCTTGTACGGGATGATCCGAGAGATGTCGTACGTGTTATCCGACTTTCTCGTCTGACATACACTAAGATGGTACAGAATATTTGGTGGGCTGCAGGGTATAACATTGTGACTATTCCTCTTGCTGCAGGTGTATTGGCGGGGGTCGGTATTGTACTGCAGCCGGCGATTGGAGCAGTCCTTATGTCCATCTCTACAGTTATTGTGGCATTCAACGCCCTGTTACTTCGAAGGAAGAAGGTGTAACAGGGAAGTATTATGTGGAGTGGATGAAGGGGACATATATACCGTGGAGTAATATGAGAAGATGGGAGTGGAGCGGTGTATACAACCTCCGTTTTTGTGGTTGTGTTGAGGGCTTTTTAGAGATTTTGTACGTATTCTCCCTTTACAAACGATTCTGATATGCCATTATTTACTTGTTAACCAAGCTTATACGTTAATTGATACACATATATGGCAGAACTAAAAGCACTTTGCATGAAATGCAAAAATAATCCTGACAAGGATAATCAGCAGGTAATGAACGATGTTTCTGTTGAGAAGCAGAAGAATGGTGCATATGCTGCACGAGGAGTTTGTGCATCTTGCGGAACCAAGATGTTCAAGTTCATGAAGAAGGAAGACGCACAGGAATTCCTTTCATAAATTGACTAGAGTACGAAGACCACCGGGTAACCGGTGGTTTTCGTTTGCATGAATGATATAATCGCACATATATGAATAGAGTAATTACCGCATTAATTGTCGTCATTTTTGTTATCCTCGGGTATGTGGGATATATGGAAATGCGCCCGGATGCTCCAAAGGAAGTATCTACTCAGGAAAATGAATCTTTGTTCATTGCCGAAGGCAGTGAATTAACAACTAATACAGATACCAAGGAGATCATGAATACTACGAACACTATTACATTACAGACAGCGAAGGGGGATATTACATTAGAGCTCTACCCTGATCTTGCACCCAATACTGTTGCGAACTTTAAAAAGCTCGCTTCAGCAGACTTCTATGATGGCGTCATCTTCCACCGTGTGATCGAGGGCTTTATGATACAGGGTGGTGATCCAACAGGTACTGGGACAGGTGGGCCGGGGTATACGTTTGAAGATGAATTAAAACCATCACATCCTGAAGCACAGAAAGGATATGTGCGAGGAACACTCGCGATGGCTAATGCAGGTCCCGATACTAATGGAAGTCAGTTCTTTATCGTTCATCAGGATGCACCGCTTCCATACGACTACACGATTTTTGGTAGGGTAACAGGGGGTATGGAAGTAGTTGATGCCATTGCGTCTGTAGAGACGAATGGGGCGGACAAGCCGCTGGAGGATATTGTTATCAGTGATGTGATAATCGAAGAATAAATATGCTACAAGTTGGGGTAAAGGTGTTTATAGAAAATGGAGATGGAGATTTTCTGTTGCTCCGTCGGTCAGAAGAGAAGTATCCGGATACTGATGGTGTGTGGGATATTCCCGGTGGACGTATTGATGAAGGATCGGCACTTGAAGAAAATCTACAAAGAGAGGTGAGAGAAGAGACAGGACTGGAGCTTAAAAATGCTCCACAGCTTATCTATGCACAGGATATTATCCTCAATGATCAGGACAGACATATTGTTCGTCTGACATTTCGCGGGAAAGCGCAGGGAGAGGTGGAATTAGGGGATGGAGAACATACCGAGTTTAAATGGATCTCACTTACCGATATGCAGAGCCTGGATGATTTGGATGTGTATGTTGATGAGATATTAGATAGAGGGGTATTTTCATAGAGAAAAGACCCATCGGTGGTGTACCAATGGGCCTGTGGTCTGTGCACCGCTATTTTTGCCGGAACATGGGCAGCGAAAGGGCTGCCCCGCTCATAACACAGAAAAATAAGGCGAGTAATGTAATCCAGAGGACGGTGGATTGGATGAATACGCTCATAGTGCAGTGCCGGAATGGTTGGTGTGCAAAAATCTATGCTGAATCATATGACCTTATGTTTATATTGTCAACAATTTGGTAGTAAGGTTAGGATATAATATATACATGAAAAAGAACCTCATTATCTCCATTGGCCTTCTTTTAGTTTTTATCCTCACACTCTTCTTCTTTTCTAACAGAGACAGAGAGGTTGTAAATACACCTCCAAAAAATGACACAATTGTTGCTTTTGGAGATAGTCTTGTCGAAGGAGTGGGAGCAACTCCTGGTCATGATTTTATTTCTCTTCTGGAACGAACACTGGATCGTGAGATTATAAATCTTGGTAAGAGTGGAGATACTACAGAATCTGCACTCAATAGAATAGATGAAGTTCTTTCATATAATCCGGGAGTTGTTATTCTCCTTCTCGGAGGAAACGATTATCTGCGTCAGATGCCTCAAGAGGAAACAGAGGAGAATCTAAGAGAGATTATTGGAACACTGCAGAGAGAGGGGGTGGTTGTACTTCTTCTCGGAGTACGAGGAGGAGTGTTGAGTGATAACTATGCATCTATGTACAGCAGACTTTCTCAAGAATATGGGACAGCCTATGTATCGAATGTACTCCGTGGCCTTATAACCAACCCCGAATATATGAGTGACTCGATTCATCCTAATGACAGAGGATATGAACGTATAGCGGAAAGGGTACTGCCGGTATTGGGAGGGTTGTATAAATAAAACCCCAGGAGAGTCAGGGGCTCTTCCACGGGGTGTTGCTGATGCAACCGGATCTGGGTCTGGTGCGGGGGGAGGAGGATCTTTTTTCAGCAACTTCTAGTCAAAGATTGAAATGAGGTATTTATCAATTTCTCTCTGACTGAGGTCATAGAAATGCAGACCATCTTCATAGAGTTTGGTTGCAAGCTCTACTCCCACATATCTCCAGTGCCATGGTTCAAACTTATAATACGAATTATCTTCCGGGTAGGAGAGTACAAATCCATATTTATGCGCATTCTCTTGAAGCCATGTATACTCCTCTGTATCCTCAAAGCCGCTGAAGGATGCCCCAACTTCAGGTGTGGTGAAGTCAATAGCTGTTCCGAGTTGATGTTCTGAATATCCTTGGTCAGCAGAGAATTGATTTGCTGTTCCTTCCCCGTATGTCACGGTATAAGAGGATTTAAGTCCTGCCTGTGTACCGAATGAGCGAAATGCCGATATTACCTTCAGCTCCAGATTTTTATCCTCCGCTTCATCAAGAAGTGCTTTAAGGCGCGGCCATACGTTTGAATGGACCTCATATTCTCGATCTCTGTTGTATGTATACTCTGGGTCAATGATAGAGAGATTTTCCGGTACATAGTGCTCATTGAGAAAGTATACCTTTGAATACTTCTGCAAAAGTTCTTCGTCAGTTCGTGCCAACTTATCAAGATCTCCGACTATCCCGGAGAGTCCGCGGATCGTGTCGTCATAGCTCAAATATTTGTTTTCTGCGGCAACGAGTTCTTCCCCTATGGTTTGTATACGTTCCTTACTCTCCTCAAGTTCTTTTTCTAGGTTCTGTATACGTGTCTCATACCCTTCTTTTTCTATTGCTGCACGCTCTTCTATATTTGAGACGTGTGCCTTATACATCCCGAGACGGACCCATCCGTATGCCAATATGACGAATAGGATCAGGAGCACTGCCAGGAGGGGGATATATTGTTTTAGATTCTCTATTTTCATCACGGTGGATTATATCATGTAATTGCAAAAGAGAGCGAAAAAGGTACCCTTTATACATGGAAAAAAGTGAAAGTGCAGATACATCCATCCTCTTTCGGAAAGGATGGAAAATAGTTTTCTCGTATTTAGGAGAATATAGGAGGGAGGTTGTCATCCTCTCTGTACTTGGTATTTTCTCTGCATTGGCAAATGGTGCAGTTCCGTATCTTGTAGGTACATTCTTTGATGCAGTTATTGCACCCGAGAGATTATTTACATTATTTGAATATACATTACCCCTCTGGCAGGCACTTTTGGGTGGGTGGTTTCTTGTTCAGGTGATAGCTAACGGATCTGACTATGTTATTGATCGGATTCGTAGAAGGGTTGGTACTCATATCAATGCATCTTTTGTTTCAACTGCTGCATCAACATTACTTACTCTACCTATTTCATTTCACAAAGAGCATCGTCACGGAGACACCTGGGATAGAGTTATGCGAGCTCGACAAGCACTTACGCAAATTATCGAACAAGTAGTGATACAAATTGCTCCACAGCTTCTCTCGGTGCTCATTGGTTTTGTTTTTGCTTTCTCTATAAGCCCCCTTCTTGCCGGCATTCTTGTGTTGGGAGTAGTTATATATGTCCTTACGTTGATAAAAGTTGTTGCTCCTATCGCAAAACTCCAAGAGAAGGGGTATCGAGCATGGAGTGATGCATTCGGTGATGCGTATGATGCTATTGCCAATTACGAGACAGTTAAACAAGCTACTGCAGAGGAGTTTGAACGCAAACATCTTACTGAGAAATTTGTAAAAAAGGCGTTTGGAATTTGGTATAAAGTGGAAAAAATTTGGTCGAATATTAATTTCTACCAACGTGTTGTTGTTATTGGTACCCAATTAACAATATTTATTATTGCAGCTTTTTACATTCACCAAGGTGATCTGACTGTAGGAGGACTCATCGCTCTTAACGGATATGCCGCAATGGTTTTTGCACCATTTGCCACACTCGGGTATAAGTGGGAATCATTACAAAACGGTCTTGTAGCAATAGAGCGTGCACAAGATATCTTAGATACCGAACCTGAGAATACTCAAGGTCATGTGAAGAAACATGATATATCAGGAAAAGTTGAATTTAATGATGTTTCGTTTAGCTACGCGGAGGATAGCGGAGTGCTTCACGATATCAATTTTGAAGTAAATCCTGGAGATGTTGTGGCATTTGTGGGCGAGTCAGGTGTGGGGAAAAGCACCGCAATCTCCCTTATCTCCGGATACTATTTCCCCACCAATGGAGAGGTGCGTATAGATGATGTCTCTACAAAAGAGATCGATCTTAAGCACCTGCGTAGTTCAATTGCAGTTGTGCCGCAGGAGGTTGTCCTTTTCAATGATACGATCGAAGCCAACATACGATACGGGCAACCTGATGCCAGCGACGAAGAAGTGCGGAGTGCAGCAAAGAAAGCTCATGTCGATGTGTTTGTAGAGAAGTTTGATGATGGCTACGAACAGTTGGTGGGTGAGAGAGGTGTAAAGCTTTCAGTTGGTGAAAAACAACGTGTTGCTATTGCACGTGCGATACTTCGTGATCCAAAGATTCTTATACTAGATGAGCCAACGAGCGCATTGGATGTACAGACAGAATTTGCTATAACCGAATCACTTGATGAGCTTATGAAAGATCGAACCACTTTCATCATCGCGCACCGTCTTTCTACAGTACGTCGAGCTGATCAAATACTTGTCTTTAACGGGGGTCGTGTTGTGGAGCGGGGGACTCATGATGAGCTTCTGGAGAAGGAGGATGGGGTATATAGACAACTCCATGATCTCCATATTGGACTGCGGGAGTAGTATTACATACTTTGACCCTCTCGGTGGATGTGATAGCCTGTATTCACTATGAATCAGAAAACAATTTCATTGGCAATAGGGTCTATCGCAGTTCTTGCCGTCATCGCTTTTGCAATATTTGGCGATTTAGAAGGTCTTGAACAAATACAAAATGGAGGTGGTGAGAATGTTGCGGCAGTTGCATTAGTTAACGGAGAAGAGATTAGTGGAGCAGAGTTTGATGCGCGTTTAACGCAGACAGAAGCCCTTCTTGCACAACAGGGTCAATCTGCACAACTTGAGGATCCAACAGTGCGAGCACAGCTCGAAGAGCAAGTACTTAATCAATTAGTATCAGAAACACTTCTTCTACAAGGAGCAGAGGCAGCAGGAATGAGTGCTTCTCCTGAAGAAATCGATCAGCGGATAGCTTCGTTGGTTCAGCAGGTTGGTGGACAAGAAGTATTTGAATCTCAGCTTGAACAGCAGGGTGTGAGTGAAGCAGAAATTCGCGCTGATCTGGAGAGTCAGATTGCGATCCAGAAATATTTGGAAGCAAACGTAGATACATCTGATATTCAGATTACCGATCAAGAAGTCTCTGCGTTCTATGAGCAGATCTCTGCACAGCAAGAAGGTCTTCCCCCTCTTGAGCAAATAGAAGGGCAGATTCGAGCACAATTGACTCAGCAGCAGCAAGGACAGTTGATAAATGTATTTACTGAAGAATTGCGGCAAGATGCAGAAATAGAGATCCTTATCTAACTCCAAAGGGTTTGAAAAACAGCGTGGATGTCCACGCTGTTTTTTTATTACATAGTTGACGCTCTGAAAGCGGGGGTATAGAGTGTGTATGTCTTCGTTCTTTTTCATTCACCCAACCATATAGGATATGCCGAACAGCGAACAAAAGTCGGCCTGTAAGCATGGTCGGCGTTATTCAAACATCCTTGGCGGCATGACGGAGAAACAATATCGCGAGTTCCGTCGCAAGGTGTTCCGGAAGAAGTCAAAAGAACAGCAACGCCGACAACTACAAGGAGGGGAAGCGCCGATTTACAAACCTCGGTAGTTAGAATCTGATCGAAGATACCCACTGAAGCACAAAGCTTTGGTGGGTCTTTTTATATCTCCTGATATAATCAATATATATGACAGAAACTATCGTATTTGGTGGAGGGTGTTTTTGGTGTACTGAAGCGGTGTTTAATGAGCTTCGGGGTGTTACATCTGTTGAGCCGGGATATGCCGGTGGTGATACAGAGAATCCAACATATGAGGAAGTGAGTGCTGGTGCCACCGGTCATGCCGAGGCAATTCAAGTGGAATATGATTCCGAGAAAATACCTCTCCATGATCTCCTTACCGTCTTTTTTGCCACTCACGACCCCACGACCCTGAATCGACAGGGGAATGATGTTGGTTCTCAATATCGTTCTATCATTCTCTATACAACGGAAGAACAAAAAGAAGAAGCAGAGAAATTTATACAAGAAATTGACACCTCAACAACTGAGGGTGGATCTGTGGTGACGGAGCTGAAGGAGCTTGAGAGATTTTATCCGGCGGAGGAATATCATACAGACTATTTTAAAGACCACCCGGAACAAACATATTGCCAGCTTGTTATTTCTCCGAAGGTGCAAAAGGTGCAAAAGGAGTTTCAGAAGCTTCTTAAAGAACAATAGGGGGTGGTATACTAAAAGACATTCGGTATTTATATAGCGGGAGTTATTTTAGGAATTTGAACATATTATGAAAAAAGTAGAGAAAACAGAAGAAGAGTGGAAAAAAGAACTTACAGAAGAGCAATATGCTGTAATGCGAGAGGGAGAAACAGAAGCCCCATTTTCCGGGGAGTATATAAATGAGAAAGGAGAGGGTGTGTATACATGTACTGCTTGTGGGAATGAGCTATTTTCCTCTGATGCAAAGTTTAAATCAGGGAGTGGTTGGCCAAGCTTTGATGAGGTGATATCAAAGGGAAATGTAGAGTTGCATGAGAATACGTCTGGTGGGATGATTCGAACCGAGGTGGTATGTGCAGCATGTGGATCTCATCTTGGACATGTCTTTGAAGACGGTCCAACTGAGAGCGGAAAGAGATATTGCATCAACTCAGTGTGTCTTAATTTGAAGAAGGATAATGGAAACTGAATTAGAGGCACAATTTATTGATATTGATCAAGATAAAGTGCGTTCAAAGCTTCGTGACATAGGTGCGACTCTTGTTCATGAGGAGCGTATGACGCGGGCGAAAATATATGAACATCCCACTAAAAAAGAAACAGATTGGTTTCGTGTGCGCGATGAGGGCGATAAAATCACATTGAGTTACAAGAAGCTTGTAGATAGGAGTTTACATGGCACAAAAGAGATTTCCCTTACCGTTCCTAGTTTTGATAAGGCGTGTGCCATTCTTGAAGTGGCACATTTAAAATTCATGACGTATCAGGAGAAAAAGCGTGAATCATGGAAATATAATGATGTCGAAATAGAGATTGATACATGGCCATGGATACCCACTTTTATTGAAATCGAATCACTAGATGCTGAAAAGGTAAAACAAACTGCTCGGGAGCTCGGGTTTAAATGGGAGGATGCTCTCTTTGGGAGTGTTGAAAATATATATCAAATACACTACGACGTTACAGAGCGAGAAGTTGATACCTGGCCTGAAATTCTATTCTCTGAAGTTCCTGACTGGTTGGAGAAGAAAAGGAGGAAATAGTTGCAGGGTACCTATTTTGTCCGTGATATACTGAAAATATTAGAAAGATAATAGAGGGCTTTATGTCACAAACATCAAAAACAATTTTAATACTCGTCATCCTTGCTGCACTCGTTATCATCATCGCTTTTGCCGTTAACGGCGGGAGTGACGTAGTGGAAGAGGATGAGATAACTCAGGTCGAAGAAGAAGTAGAGGAAGTAACAGAGGATGTTGAAGAAGAGATCATCATAATGTACACCGATGACGGATTTGAACCTGCTGAGATCACCATTGAAGCGGGTCAGACGGTAACATGGATTGATGATTCAAGCGGTCGTATGTGGGTTGCATCAGCAGTACATCCAACTCATGAAGATCTTCCGGAATTCGATCAGCTTGGTCAGCGGAATACATACTCTTTCACTTTTGAAGAGGAAGGGGAGTGGAATTTCCATAACCATCTCAGTTCAGAACATACAGGTACCGTCATTGTTGAGTAATGCCGCTTGAAGAATACAAAAAGAAGCGAGATTTTAGACAAACATCTGAACCTGCAGATGGAGAAAGTTCGGAGGGTGGAAATATATTTGTGATCCAAAAGCATGATGCTTCTCGCCTACACTATGATTTCCGTCTTGAGATAGGTGATGTGCTGGTCTCATGGGCAGTGCCCAAGGGGCCTTCAACTAATCCGGCGGAAAAACGACTTGCTGTGATGACGGAAGATCATCCAATCTCATATGCAGATTTTGAAGGTGTTATCCCTGAAGGACAATATGGCGGTGGCTCTGTCATTGTGTGGGACAGGGGAACATACAGATCGATAAAGGAAAAAGATATGGAAGAACAGCTTCGTGATGGACATATCGAAGTATGGCTCGAGGGAGAAAAACTACAGGGTGGGTATGCATTAATTAATTCAAAACTTGGGGGTAAGGAGAAGAACTGGCTCTTGGTGAAAATGAATGATGAAAAAGCAGATCGACGTCGCAACCCAGTTTCGACTGAGCCTAATTCAGTACTTTCTGGAAAGACAGTTGAGGAAATATAACCACAAGTCGTTGTATATGGTATAAAGGGACTATGAATAAAGATATGAATAATACACAACTTATCGCTGGATCAATTATTGTTGCTGCAGTTATTATTGGACTCTCTATTATTGTCGATAATGCAGACCGACCAAATGTAACAGCTGAGAAAACAGAAACCCAGCAGGAAAAATCAATTCTCTCTTTTACCGAACCGGTAAATGAAGAGGCTGTACGACCGGTGACAGAAGAAGATAATATCCGAGGCAGTATAGATGCGGATATAAAGATCATTGAATACTCAGATCTCGAATGTCCGTTTTGTAAACGATTCCATCCAGTTCTTCAGCGGGTGGTGGCGGAGCATGATAATGTTGCGTGGGTATATCGGCATTACCCCATTCCTCAATTACATGCAAAGGCTCGACAGGAGGCCATTGCTTCTGAGTGTGTTGCAGAGCTTGGTGGCCAAGATACCTTCTGGACCTTTATCGATAGGTTCTTTGAACTCTCACCATCAAATGATGGAACAGATCTTGATGTAGTGTTCCCACAGATTGTTAGTGAGCTCGGTATATCTCAAGAAGAATTCAATACGTGTCTGGAAGAAGAAAGATATGGAGCTGAAATTGATGCAGAAAGCGTGGAAGCGAGGGAAAGTGGAGGTGGAGGTACCCCTTGGAGTATCCTGATTGCACCGGATGGTGAAATGTATGGTATCGGTGGAGCTTGGGATTATAATTCTGTCTCTGCTCTTATTGATGAAGTCTTAGAGTAATCGAAAGGAGAAATAACAGCCGGGATTACTCCCGGCTGTTTTGTTTTTGGTAAGAAAAAGAAGGTGATTTCGTTATCGCATGTAGTGTGTAGATTTTGGTATCTGCATACAGTATGAGGAATTCCCTACATACAAAAATAAACAATAGATTATTAGTCTTACACAATTCACTATGAATCCTATTATTAAAAAAAGAATAGCGACAGGAGTCATTGCGGGTATGGTTGCCTTCGGGATGGTAATGATACCAGCTGTTCCTGCGCAGAATACTGTTCACGCACAGACAGATGCTGAGGTTCGAGCTCAGATTCAGAATCTACTCCAACTTATTGCAGAGTTGCAAGCACGTCTTGTTGGACAGTCACAAGTTCCGAGTGTGTGTCCATATACATGGACGCGGGATCTTACTATCGGAAGTACTGGAACTGACGTTCTTCGTCTTCAACAGTACTTAAATGCAGGTGTAGATACTCGTCTTGCAGTTTCGGGTGCCGGTTCACCTGGGAATGAGACGATGTACTACGGATCCATTACCGCAAATGCGGTAACGCGATTCCAGAATAAGCATGCATCAGAGGTGCTCTCGCCGATAGGTCTTGTTTCTGGGACAGGATATTTCGGTGCAATGACACGATCAAAGATCAACAATCTTTGTGTGACCTCAACACCTCCTGCAGACGATGAAGATCCTGCACCTGACGACGATGAACTTCAAGGAGGTGAGGGAGACATCACTGACTTCGATGTACTTTCATCATTTAATGATGAAGAAGTGTCTCAAGGTGAAACTGAGACAGTCTTCGGATTTGAATTTGAAGCTGATGGCTCTGACCTCTCCGTTCGCCGAGTCGATATCCTCTTTGAAGCAAATGACGATGCAGCAGGATCTAATGATGATGCTGATGCTAGACCATGGAACTTCATTGAAGAACTCACTCTTCGTATGAATGGAGATGTGGTGAAAACAATGAAGGTAAACTCATCTCAGGACTGGAGTAAGGTTTCTTCATCCAATATGGATGGTGAGGGTGATGATGACACGTATCGAATCCGCTTCTCAGGACTCAGTGAACGAGTCGATGAGGGGGAACGTGCTGAATTCACACTTGACATTAAAGCACGTAGCGTCCTTGACTCTGGTGATATTCCACAGAACTTTGAGATTGCAGTTGCTGATGATGGCATACGTGCAATCGATGGAGCAGGGCTTAACGTATATGGTGGAAGCGATGCCGCTTCATACCAGGTACAAATGACCTTCACGAATATCACGACAGGTGAACTTGAACTCTCATCTTCGGAAGACTTTGACACTGATTACGCAGTGAAAGCCAGCGATACAACAACTACAGATAATATAGTAGTTGGTATGTTTGAGCTTGAAGCAGATAATCAAGATGTCATTGTTGAGAATCTATCCGCTGATGTTGTGGTGCAGGGTGGAAGCGATGTGGACAACATTGTGACACGTCTGGGACTCTATGTTGGTAATAGTCTCATTGAAGCAAAAACTGTCTCAAGTTCAGGTGCATCTACCACTGTCACCTTCGATGACATCGACTATACGATTGATAAGGATGAGAGAGTAACCTTCACATTGAAAGCGCGGGTCCAGAAACTTGATGGTACGACTGATCAAACTGAAGGAGTGACCATCTACACCGTTGTGTATGGATCACAGATTGATGCGGAGGATGCTGAGGGAGATACTGTGACAGTTTCAGAGAACTGGAATGCCAGCTCTGATCCAGATACAGTCGGCCTTTACTCAAAGCTTCCCGAACTTGAACTCGTGTCAACCTCTGCGTCTCGCGGAGCAGCTAATACAAGCGGCGAGACAACGAGTGGTACATACACGATTAAGTTCAACGTTAAGGCGGTTGGAGGTGATATCTACATTCCTGCAAATGCAACAGGAACGACAACAACTTCTTCCGCTGGAAGCTCTGATACTGGTGTAGAATATCTCGTTGAAGCTTCGGGTGGTACAGCACAGATATCAGGTATGAGTGCAGTACTTAACGCAACAGGCGCAACGAAGATCACATCAACAAATCCTGATCTCTGGAGAATCAACAATGGTCAGACTGCAACCTTTACTCTTACTGTCAACTATGGAAATAATGGTAACGGATTGGATGCCTTCTACTATGTGAAGATGATCGGACTTAACTGGGATATCGATCAGGATACAACACCTGATAGAGAATTTATTTCCGGGTTCGATAACTACCAGACTAATTCACTATTTCTCAACAATTAAGTTGAAGAAGAGTGATTCTCAATACAACACCCCCTTATGAGGGGGTGTTGTTAGTTATACATGGAAATATTAGTAGGATTTACAAAAATATCTCTTTACGAAGCCCTTAATAAGTTGTAGTGTAAACTTAATGACAAGAATGATGCAACATATCTATACTGCATTCGATTTTCTTACCGTTACAGATTTTCGGGAAGGGAAACATGGGGGGGATATTTACCCCGTATTTTTTCCTGTGGTCGGACTTGTTACCGGACTCATTTTCTGCCTCGTCTTTTCTGTTTTTTATCTCTTCTTCCCAATCGATATTGCAGTTATTTTCAGCATATTTGCTTACGCGATTTTTACCGGTGCAAAGCACCTAGATGATTTTGCTGATTATATCGATGCATTCCTTGGGGGTCGTAATATTTCTGATCGGCAACGTATACTCGATGATCCTGATGCTGGAACCTTTGCGATTGTGGCTATAATTTTTCTCTTGATGCTGTATTTCAAGATATTCTCCCTTTTCAGCTCAGATGTGATCTTCTCTGCACTCCTTCTCATGCCGGTAATATCACGCTGGAGCGTTCTTTTCCCTGTCTATGAGGAAGTGCGGAAAGAGAAGCGTATGAATAAATTTTCTAAATATGATTTTTATATCGCCACAGTCATTGTTGCCGGTATTTCATCCTGGGTACTTGGATGGCACGCCCTTGTTTTAATGGTTGTCGCATTTATGCTTGCCAGCGTTATCTTTCACAAAAGTGAAAAGATCTTCGAGGACGGATTTTATGATATTCTCGGCTTTACCATTGAATCTAATAGCATTCTTTTTCTTTTGGGTATCTATATATTGTCTGCTTTGTTTTAATATGTAATAAGAAGGGGGGTTGCTGCGTTACTAATAGTCAATTAAAGAAAACTATATGAATATACCAAATACGCGTCGTGGGAATGCTGTCGGAATGACAGTTGCACTCCTTTCAGTTGTAGCTATTCTCGTTCTTCTCTTTGTTGTCCTTTGGGGTGGTGAGAATATTCCATCCGAGGAACCTATCGAAAGAGAATTCCAGACATTTGAGAGTGAAGAATATGGATTCTCCCTTGAGTATCCTGAGGGATGGGATGTGGCAACATCAAGTTTAGATCAAACTCTTGAGCCACGCTTTGTCTTCTATCAGCCACCCGTTGTTGGTTCAGGAGAACGACCATATGATCACTTTGCAAATGATACATATGTTGGAATATATCCTGAAGGGATAGCGACTGAAGGACTCTTGGGTGTACATAATCCTATAACTGCAGATCTTCCCGCACTCGATATCGCCGAGGGATCGGTAGAATATGTACTAGAGGATGGAACACCCTTTGCGTGGTTTCTTCGATTTGAAGAGAGCTCAGAATTATGGGGAGAGTCGGGATATGTATGGGGACGTGCGGCAATCAGTGGATTAGAGACAGTCTGCATGCAGAACGGAGAGGAAGTTAATATGAATGCCTGTGGTCTTCCTATGGAAGATGGTGCGGAAATAGTACGTCGAGGAGATGTGGATTCTGCTGAGTGGGAAACTGTGCAGCAGATTATCGAATCTATTCGTTTCGGTGAGTAGTATCCGAAGTGTATACTGACACTATATGGCGGAGAGAAATAAAGAGCAGAAGATATATTCTGTCGGGGAGTTCCTTGATACTCTTAATGCTGCATTAGAGAAGAAGATAATTTCGATTCGTGGTGAGATCACCGAGTATAACTATCGGGGATACGCTGCATATCTAACTCTTAAAGATCCTGAAGAACAGGCGCTTTTACGCTGCTATGTTCCTCGACGGTCTCTTCCGCGTGAAATTAAACTCGAAGAGGGGATGGAGATAGTGGTGACGGGGCATCCACATATTCATAAGGTGTATAACTTTGCACTTCAGGTGCATTCCATTCTCCTCACTGGAGAAGGGGTGCTCCTGAAAGCACTTGAGGAGTTGAAGAAAAAGCTATCAAAAGAAGGATTATTTGATGAAGAAAAGAAGAGTGACATACCTCCTTTTGTACAGACTATCGGACTTATCACCTCTCCAGGGTCTGATGCGGAGCGTGATGTTCGTACCCACTTAGGTGAGTGGGGAATGCGGGTGCGGAGATTAGGTGTGCATGTTGAAGGAGTACGGGCAGTCTCTGAGATAGTGGGAGCGTTGCGGTGGTTTAATACACACACACCAGATACTGATGTCATTATCCTTACCCGTGGAGGAGGGTCTCTTGAGAGTCTACAAGCATTTAATTCAGAGAAGGTTGCTCGCGCCATCTTCTCTTCAAAGATACCTGTTGTCTGTGGTGTGGGGCATGAACGCGACATCTCTATAGCTGATATGGTTGCTGACCTCCGGGTCTCGACCCCGACACATGCCGGTAGGTATATATCTGAGAGATGGGAGCGTTCTGAAGAGAAGTTGAATGAATACATGCGAGTGTATGCAGACAGAGTTGGTAGCCGATTACAACTCATTGAGGCTGAATTCGATCATTTTAAAGAGAAATATGAGCACCACCTACTTCGCTATATTGAGCGGGTTCTCGAGAGACTGCGTCGATTATATCGGGATATTGCCGCACATCTTTCTCGGTCATTTGATTCATTTAGACGACTTGAAACAGTCTTTGCGGGAAATCATACATTACTCGTACGTCGTTTGAGAGAGATGCAGAGATCACTACAAGGGCAAGAGAAACAGCTTGTCTCTTCTGGAGTAACTGCTCTTTCGACGCTAAAGGATCGTATCGATACGTTTGAAGATACACTTGCTGTTGTTAACCCGGAACTGAAACTAAAGCAGGGGTATTCAATTGCGTTTAATGCCGACGGGAAGGTTATACAGAGTGTAGGAGGAGTGAATAAAGGAGATATGCTCACAACACGTCTCTCTGATGGAGAGATCAGTTCTGAAGTCGAATCAATATCATAAGATGACACACGAACCACTTGCATCACGAATACGCCCTAAAACACTCGATGGATTTGTAGGACAGGATCATCTTGTCGGAGACGGCAAGCCGATTCGGCGCGCTATTGAAGAGAAACATCTTTTTTCATACATACTCTGGGGACCACCGGGTGTGGGTAAGACCACACTCGCGCGTATATATGCAGATTCTTTAGGCGCTGAGTTCTTTGAACTCTCTGCTGTCTCTGCCGGCAAGGGGGATGTGCGGGAGATAGTGGGGGAAGAGTTAGAAAAACCTAAAATCCTCTTTTTGGATGAGATTCATAGATTTAACAAAGCGCAACAGGACTTTCTCCTGCCGTATGTTGAGAGTGGAGAATTGACATTAATTGGGGCGACAACAGAAAATCCAAGTTTTGAGATTATCAGCGCCCTCTTATCCCGTTGTCGTGTCTTTGTTTTGAATCCGCTCTCTGAAGAGGAGATGTCCGCGATTCTTGCTCGTACCAAACTTGATATTCCTGATGAGGCACATGATTGGCTTATCAGAATGGCGGATGGAGATGCACGTCAAGCACTCTCAGTGCTTGAGAATGCAGATCAGCTGTACGGAGAGATATCTGTGGATACGCTCAAAGAAGCATTACAGTCTAAACACCTGCGGTATGACAAGAAAGGAGATGAGCACTACAACACCATATCGGCATTCATTAAATCAATGCGGGCATCACAGCCCGATGCCGCCCTCTATTATCTTGCGCGGATGATAGAAGGGGGAGAGGACCCGAAATTTATTGCACGCCGTATGGTCATCTTTGCATCCGAGGATATTGGAATGGCGGTCCCTACCGCATTAGTTGTGGCAAATGAAGTATTTCGAGCCTGTGAGATCATTGGTTTGCCGGAATGTGAAATCAATTTGGCACATGGGGTGGTATATCTCTCCATCTGCAAAAAGGACAGGGGTGCATATGATGCATATCGGGCTGCGCAGAAGGATGTTAAGAATTTTGGGAATCTTGAGATACCGCTTAAGATTCGCAATGCTCCCACAAAATTAATGGAGAAACAGGGTTATGGGAAAGGGTACGAGAAATATACAAAAGAAGACTTACTTCCCGAGAAGTTGAAGGGGAAGAAATATTGGAAGAATGATGTGTAATGATATACTCTAGTTATGCCTAAGAAAAAAGACAATTTTAATTTTAAAGACACATTCAAGAAACTTGAAGAGATCAATTCCTGGTTTCAGGAAGAGGAGATTGATTTAGATGAGGCGCTTGAGAAATACAAAGAAGGAGTGGGTCTTATAAAAGAGGCGAAAAAGCATCTCAAGAAGACAGAAAATGAATTTGAGGAGATCCAGAAGGAGTTATCAGAAGACTAACAATGTTTTTTACAGTAACAGAACATTTCAAAAGGAGAGGTTTTACACTCATAGAGCTTCTGGTTGTGATTGCAATCATTGGTGTTCTTGCTTCCGTTGTTTTGGCTTCACTTAATTTTGCACGTACTAAGGCGGCAGATGCTCGACGGTTAGCTGATCGCAATCAGATTAAAATTGCACTTTCTTCAATACGACAGGAGACAGGGGCATATCCCTTTACCGGAGGGACGTGGAGGTGCCTTGCCCCAGCGGGCGAGACATGTTGGAAGGGTGCATATTCAAGTAGTGCCACGTTAACCAACGCCTTGCTTGAATATTTCACCGAATTACCTCGACCAGATATATCAGGTGATAACTTTGCAACAAATGAATACCTTTTTCATTCCAATCACAATGGAGTATCTGGGGGTCCTTCTGGTGCATACTTACTGTGGTATCAAAAGCGGGAAATTGATTCAAGTGAATGCAATGCATACATCACTAGCTATGATGATTATTGGTATTGCTATGAGTACCTTGGTACTCAAATAGAGTCGTAGTTAAAGCTCTTTCTTAAGAAGCTCTGTGATGCGCGTAATGTGTTGTTCCTTATCTTTCTTCATCTCCTTCCAGAATGTGGTAAGTTCTCCGTTTCCCTCGGCATTTTGAATATATTCATTTTCAATCCGCCAGAGACTCTTGCTTTCTTGTGAGAGTTGTTCGGCAAGGTCATATGTTGTGTTTGGAAGCATAGTGGTTGTGTTAGGTTCCTAATACGTACAGTATATATGACAGTATATATAAAAGAAGTGAAGTACTGTAATACAGTATCTTCTGATACTATTATGGAGAACAGAATTAATAATGTTCTTCAATGAAGCGATATAGTATTTACATACTAATTGCAGCAGCGCTTGTCTTCATACAGGTGCAATTTGGTGTGTTTGGAGATGTGGCCCGTATTTTTATCGGTGCACCACATGTTCTCACAGATATACGTATCTCAGATAATATAGGTGAGGCGCGTGACGCAACAATAGAGAGGATAGAGAGAGTTTTGGTTCCCAAGGAACCACTTTTTGTCTCCTCGGATGGAGACATATCGGGAACAGAACTTACCGTCTCTGGTATTATCATAGAATCAAATATAGAGCGTGCATTAAATGCACAACTTTCTTTGAAAGAAAACCCCACTCTCTCACAGGCTGCATACAACAAAGCGCGAGATATTCTTGACGAGCGATATTTTGCACATGTGAGTCCGGATGGGAGAGGTCCTTCTGATGTGGTGGAAGCAGTAGGATATGACTATATTCTCGTTGGAGAGAATTTAGCAATGGGTGTATTTGAAAATGATCGAGATCTTGTTGAGGCGTGGATGAATTCTCCGGGGCATCGAGCGAACATTCTGCATGAGAAATTTAGTGAGATAGGTGTTGGAGTTGCGCGCGGAGTATATGATGGGCGTGAGGTATGGGTTGCTGTCCAGGAGTTTGGATTGCCGAAGAGTGCTTGTCCTCAGGTTAATGGCAGACTCTCTCAAGAAATAGGGGGGAATCAAGTACAGCTTGAGATCTGGGAAGAACAATTACTCGCTCTGAGGCAAGATGTCGAAGAAGACCGTAATCAGGAGAACGTGGAGGCGTATAACTCACTTGTTGATGACTTTAATGATCTGGTTGAAGAGACGGAGCGTGATATTGAAGAATATAATAAGAATGTACGTGCGTATAATGCGTGTGTGAATGGGTAGAGTGTATAATGGGGGTATGAAATACGTTCACGGAAAAAAGGATTTTAAAATTCCCGCACTTGGCTTGGGGACGTATAGATTAACTGATCAGGGGGCGGTTGATATGGTTTCTGCAGCTTTAGATATTGGATATCGGCATATTGATACCGCCTCGGTGTACAAGAATCAGGATGCAATAGGGGAGGCGGTAGAGAAAAGTAGCGTTGATCGTGAGGACATATTTATCACCTCAAAGGTGTGGCATACCAACCTTCATTATGAAGGGGTAAAGACTGAAATAGAACAGACTCTCAATCTACTCAATACGGATTATGTTGATCTCTACCTCATTCATTGGCCGAATCGGAATATTCCTCTTGAAGATACACTAAAAGCACTTCATGAGATACGGGACGAGGGTAAAGTGCGCTACATTGGTGTCTCCAACTTTACCATCCATCATCTTGAGGATGAAAAAGAGCTCGGGGGAGATATTGTGTGTAATCAGGTTGAATTTCATCCCACCTTCTATCAAAAGGAGCTTTTAGAATATTGCAAGAATGAAGATATTGTTTTGACTGCGTATTCTCCTCTTGCACAAGGGGCGGATTTAAAAGAGCCGGTTATTAAAGAGATTGCAGAAAAATATGATGTAAGTACAGCTCAGGTTGTATTGAATTGGATACTTGCAAAAGGGGCGGTGGCAATTCCACGCTCGAACAAAAGAGAGCATATACGTGATAATTGGGAGACGCTCTCTTGGAATCTTGAAGCGGAGGATATAGAGCAGATCGATGAGATAAATCGTGATAATCGTATTCTTGACTTCGGATTTTCTGAGTTTGATTATTGATCCCTGGTTAGATATGCAGCGTATGATTATAGAGACAACAGAGAATAATATGATAAAGATATGATTTTATTTAAACTTTTTTCTTTACACAGTCGCGGTGAAGTTATGAAAAAATGGCTTGAGGATCCAGCGGGAGAAGCGCGGGGGTATGTTCATGATCTCATCGTGGGGTATATTACCAGTGCGGCTCTCGTTGCTATTATTGTACTCGGTGGATTGGCACTTTTGGGATTTGGGAGCATTCTCGGTGGTCCGCATCAAGCGGCACGTGTACTCTTTTATGTTGCTTGTGTGTTTATGGTTATCGTCTCACTTGCTCTTTGGCTTCTTTTGCGAAAGGTTCATACGTACACACAAAAGTTTGAGGATGCATATCGACGATCAACAGCACGAGAGGCGGAGTATGAAGAGGGGCGTGATACTATATACCTACACAATGGAGAAAAAGATACAGACAATTAAAGCAATATATAGTGCGTGGAAAAGTGATCGTATCTCTGAAAGAGCGGCTGCTCTTTCATACTACAGCATTATCTCTCTGGTTCCTTTGGCGGTTTTGGGTATTGCATTTGCATCTGTGGTGTTGGGGAGAGAGGTGATTGAGACACAGGTTCTTTCCTTTGGGGGAGCAGTTTTTGGTGCAGAAGCAGTGCTCTTCTTTGAGAGAGTTCTCTCCGGGGTCGAAGAGGTCACCTCAAACGCACTCTATTCTGTGCTCGGTATAGTGCTTCTCCTTTATGGTGCTTCTCGTCTCTTTTTACACCTTAGACATGCACTTCAGGACATCTTTCTTATCGAGGGGGTTGAGAAAAGTTCGATGATGAAAAGGGTTATGTGGGATCGGGGATGGAGTTTGGTCTATCTTGTCATATCGTTTTTCCTTGCAATCATCTTCATTGTTATAAATGTCTTCATCGCCGCTTCTTTGAGTCATCTCGAGAAAGTTGTTGGCGGGATGTTTTCCACCACTTTCTTCCATATACTCAACACCCTCATTACACTTTTTGTTGTTGGTGGGTTGTATGCATCTCTCTATCGAATCGGATCGCAATTTCGCCTTAGTTGGAAACATGCATTTATTGGTGGGTTGGTTGCATCATTTTTCTTCCTTGTTCTCAATGGAATCTTTGCATTTTATCTACAACTACAACTCTTTACCTCTATCTTTAGCGCTTCGGCGTTTGTGATTGCGATATTGTTATGGATATACTACGGTCTTCAAATCCTCTTTATCGGAGCGGAGGTTGCAGATGTATATCAGAGGGAGGAATGATACCCTCAAGAGATATCCTTTTCTTTTTTGAATACGTTATACTAATGATATGACACAACTCTTACCGTTCTTTGTTGTCCTTTTTGCCGGCCTCTTTTTCTCCGAGGCTTTTAATAGGCTTCATTTGCCGTGGGTCACCGCTCTTATCCTTGGTGGTATTCTCATTGGTCCGTTTGGACTTGATTTTGTAGAGGTTGATCCTATCTTGCAGTTTTTCTCTGAGGTCGGACTTGTTTTCTTGATGTTTATGGCGGGGCTTGAAACGAGACTTTCGAGTTTTTCAAAATCAATCAAGCATGTATGGGTCATTGCACTATTGGGGGGAGTCATTCCATTCATTGTTGGTGTGGGTATTGGGGCGTGGTTTGATTATTCAATCACAACCTCTCTTTTGCTCGGTATTACATTCATTTCTTCCTCGATTGCCGTTGTTATTCCGGCATTAGAGCAGACAGGAATACTTCAGCGAAAAATTGGACATGTTATCGTCTCCTCCACCATGTTGCAGGATATTGCGAGTCTGGTCTTGCTCTCTATTGTATTTCAGGCGACAAGTCCGACAACCTCTCTTCCGCTTCCCATTTTCTATATTCTCTCTGTTGGTGTCCTCCTCTTTCTTCGTTGGGCACTACCGCGTCTTCAGTGGTTTTTTCATCATCCCGAAAGAGATCTCTTTCAACAGGAGTTGCGTAGTGTGTTTGCCATCCTCATTGGTACCGTCATCCTCTTTGAGCTTCTTGGACTCCATCCGATAATTGCAGGGTTCTTTGCCGGATTAGTTCTTTCTGAATCCATTACCTCTTCAACCTTGAAGGGAAAGTTACGTGCTCTTAGTTATGGCCTCTTTATTCCCGTATTTTTCATCACCACTGGTATTACCACTAACGTCTCAATACTCTTTGATAGTACAGCGGGATTTCTTGTTCTTGTAGTTGTCGTTGGACTGATTATTTCTAAGATTGTGAGTGGATGGATCGGTGGGGTTCTGTTGCGATTTAACACGCGCGATACATGGCTTATTTCGGTAACATCAATTCCACAGCTCTCGACCACTCTTGCAATTGTATTCTCCGGTGTTGAGTTTGGCTTTCTGGACGCCAAGCTTTCTGCCGCCCTTGTTATCTTAACTATTGTGACCACCTTCCTTTCACCTTTGTTGTTTAGAATGGCCTTTAAGATGAAAATGCGGTAAGAGAGAGGGGAGGTTTTCGTCTTCGCTGTGTAAGAGGAGGCTTCTGTGCTCGTTTGTACAGTATTAAAGCAGTCGTTGTCTTTTTCTAACGTGTCGAGGTGATATTCTGTATGTACATCGGCACTCTATTTGAAAGAGAGAAGCTCCTCATTACTCCTATTTCTAATCATATATACATATGAACAAGAAAACCGCTACAACGGAGCGCTCAACAAAAGAACGTTTTATTGAGAAGCTGGAAGAACTCTATGATAAAGTCTTCCGACGTTGTTACTCAAAAACTTCTTCGAAAGAAGTCGCAAAGGACCTCACCCAAGATATCTTTACTCGTACTTGGGATTACATTAACCGCGGGAAGGAGATTAAGTATTTAAACTCCTTTATCTACCAAGTGACCTCGAATCGAATAAAGGACTACTACAAAAAGAAGAAAAGTATTCCTATGGCGAATATGGGAGACTTTGATGAGAAGGATCTCTCGTCAGATTCCTTTCATACGTATATTATAGATCGAGCTGAAGTGAAGCGAGTACGAGCGCGATTATATGAATTAGGAGAGAAATATGCCGAGGTAATTCGTATGCGGATCTTCGAAGGTATGTCTCCTAAGGAGATCGGTGAGAAGCTCGGAGAGCGGACCAATACAGTATCGGTGCGTATACATCGGGGGCTCAAGAAGTTTCGCAAGCTTCTCAACACAGAGCCGATGAAAAGTGGTGCGAATTATTAGAATAATATTTACAGAAGATGGAAAAGAAAATAATAATCGGGTTACTAGTTGTTGTTGCAGCTGCACTAGCTATTCTCTTTATCGGTGGCAATGGAGGGGATGAGATAAATGGAGATCAGGATATACTTGGGGAGGAAGTCACACACTCAGATGTTCGTGTGGAGACGCCAGAGGCGGGAGATACACTTTCTCGTTCCTTCGTGCTTCGTGGAGAGGCACGTGGTACATGGTATTTTGAGGCAAATTTTTCCGCTCGTGTTGAGAGCAATGATGGACGTGTACTTGCAGAAGTGCCCGTACAGGCAGATGGTGAATGGATGACAGAAAACTTCGTTTCGTTCGAACGAGAGATCAGCTGGACAGGAGAGGCGGATGCGGGATTTGTTATTCTCGAGAAAGCAAATCCATCCGGATTGTCCGAGAATGCTGCGGAAGTGAGGATTCCAGTACGCTTCTCTGCAGAGTCTGAAGAGACTCAGACAGTCAGTGTGTACTATTCAAGCCAGTCTTTTGGTGCTGAACCAGTTGAATGTGATGTTGTTGTTGAGATTACACGAACAATACCGCAGACACAGTCAGTAGCGCGGGCAGCGATAGAAGAGCTACTTGCGGGACCAACTGCTCAAGAGGCGCAGGGGGATCGAGTTGTCACCAATATTCCTGATGGAGTTAGGTTGAACTCAATTCGTATCGATGACGGTACCGCCTTTGTTGATTTCAGCGAAGAACTCAATCAAGTTGGTGGTTCATGTCGCGTCACTGCTATACGGGCGCAGATAGAAAATACTCTAATGCAATTTTCCACAGTGGATGATGTTGTGATATCAGTTGAGGGGAATGTAGAAGAGGCGTTGCAGCCATAGAGTTGATATATCTAATCCCATAGAATCTACGCGGTTTTTATGGGGTTTAAGTGTGTAAAATATATCTTCTTTTGTGCTACAATACGCACGCTATATGAGAAGAATAGAACACATATGGCTCGTATACGTCCTTATTTTTCTGGGACTTATCGGCCTTCTAGACGCAACATACCTTACCGCCTCTCACTTTGGTGATACGGCGGTGACCTGCTCTCTTTTTGAGGGGTGTGATGTTGTTTTACAGAGTAGATATGCAACGATTGCCGGTATCCCCATTGCGCTTTTAGGGGGAATATACTATTTCAGCATATTTGCTGGTGCTACAATTGGATATGTATTGCGTCGAAGGGATATTATTCGTGGTGTTGCATATCTCACCATCATCGGTTTTCTTGTATCACTTGTCCTTGTATACATACAGATATGGATGATTGGGTCGTTGTGTCAGTTCTGCATTATTTCCGCTGTCATTTCGACGCTTTTGTTTATTTGCGGAATTCTTATCATACGGGGTAAGAAGGGGGGTAATATAACGTCTTCACTCAATGAGGCTCAAACAGAACAATAAAGAAGAGGTATATCTGAATGCCGTTGATGAGAATAGCGATGCATTGTTTCGGCACTGCATCATCCGAGTTAGTGACCGAGAGGTTGCTCTTGATCTTGTTCAGGATACATTCACAAAGACGTGGGAGTATATTATGAAGGGGAATGATGTGGATAATTTCCGCGCCTTCTTCTACCGTGTCCTCAATAATCTCATTATTGATCACTATCGAAAGAAGAAAGACTATTCTCTCGAAGGATTGTTGGGTGATGAGACACCTCCCGAGGTCTTTGATGACTTGCAAAGTATGGAATCAGAGACTTGGGCAGAAATTATTGATGGTGAAAAGGTACTTGCAAAGGTCGAAGAACTTCCGGAGATATATCGACAAGCTGTAACCATGCGATATGTGGACGGGTTTGCACCTCAGGAGATTGCTAAAATGATTGATGAAAGTGAGAATGTTGTTTCTGTCCGCATATATCGCGGAATGAAGAAGTTAAAAGAGCTTTGTCAGGAATATGAATAATTTTGAGAAAAAACTAAAAGAGAGCGCGGAAAAGATGTACTCTCTCTCATCTGAGGAACATGCACAGATGAAGGAGCATCTAGAGCGGTATATGGAGATTAAACCGATTCGCAGTCGAGAGAATCTTCGTGCTATGTTTACCCCCCTCATCATCACATTACACCGAACCGGTGCTGTCATTGCCGGATTTGCTATTATTTTTGTCATGGGAGGATTGTCTGCAGCGGCGAATAGTGCGTTGCCGGGGGATGTGTTGTATCCGGTAAAGCATGTCTTAGAGGATGCACGGAGTACATTTACCTTTACCGAAGAATCAAAGGCAGAATGGGAGGTGCGTCGACTCGCACGACGTGTTGATGAAATAGCAATCCTTGAAGGGATGGGAGCACTCGATATAGAGCAACGTGATCGCATAGAAGAGACAATATATGAGCATGCAGATCGAGCTAATGAACTTGCCACCAAGCTTGAAGCTGAAGATGATATTGCAGCATCTAATATACGTACAAATGTTGCAATTGAACTTGAGAGTAGCGAGGGGCGCACTATATCCATTGCTGCCGATACGGCACTGTCAGCTGAATCGGATGCTGCTGTCTCGATGAGTGTAATGTCTGCTCCGAAGATTGAAAATGTGGAAGAGATGATTGAATCTGATGCGGATGAGTCAAGCGAGCTTGAATATAAAGAGACTGCGACAAAACAGAGAAAAGCAGTACGTGAACTCCTGGCACGTCTTGAACGGCAAAAGAGCTTAAATGTAGGTGAGGAATATGTGGCTGCATTTGAAAAGAGCATCCTCACTCCTCTTGCATCACTACGTGCTGATGCAGAGAAAGCAGAAGAACTTTTTAAAGACGGATTATTTGAACAGGCTCACAAACTATTTGTCGATATTCACAAGAAGGCGCGCGTACTTGATCTAAAACTTAAGCGCGGAGCATGGAAGGGAGAAGAGACCCAGGTGTCTGAAAGATCGATACAGATTGAGGAGGAAGATAACGGGAGAGAAACTCCGCCTTTGATTGAGGATGAGGGAGAAGATGATACAGACGAGAGTATGTGGTTTGATTCCTCTGTTGATCTTAGTGAATGTTACGTTTCCGTTCCTGATGATGAAAATGCCATGATGCTTGACCAGGAATGCTACGAAGAGAAGCTAAAAGAAAGTACAGGGGACTAACATCTTGCATATCTGTTATGCTAGAGTACAAGCATGACCGATCGAGCAAAAAGAGCCAAAAAGATGGCAAAAAAACTCAAGGAGTTGTTTCCTGATCGACAGGGAACAGCGCTTGATCATTCCACTAATTGGGAACTTGTTGTTGCTGTGGTGTTGTCCGCTCAGTGTACGGATAAGCGGGTGAACAAAGTGACAAAGAAGCTTTTTAAGAAATATACAAAGCTGGATAATTATATCCGTGCTGATCTGAAGGAATTTCAAGAAGATATACGTTCAACGGGATTTTATAAAACAAAGGGAAAAAATATTTTAGCAGCAGCAAAAAGGGTAAAAGAAGAGTTTGGTGGAAAAGTGCCTGATACCATGAAAGATCTTATGACGCTTCCCGGGGTAGGAAGAAAGACAGCAAATGTCGTGCTGGGAAATGCCTTTGGGAAGAGTAAGGGGATTGCGGTAGACACCCATGTTCGTCGTTTTGCGATCCGTTTTGATCTTTCAGATTATACGTATCCAAAGAAGATAGAGAAGGATCTCATAGAACTTCTTCCTCAGAAAGAATGGTTTGACTTTGGAAATAATCTTATCTACTACGGACGAGAGATATGTCCCGCACGTCCGCATGAATGTGAGGATCATCCCCTTACAAAAATATATCCCCCTGCGGCGGAGAAGTGGCCAAAGTCCCGCTAATTTTATCTCTCCTGTAATCTACGCTACAATCGATGTATGGACACGAAACATATTGTAATTCTCGGATCTGGATTTGGCGGTATACATGTGTATCGTACGTTGTATCGAAATCTGAAACGGAGTGACGTACGGGTAACGATTGTGAGTGATAAGGATTATTTTTGGTTTGTTCCCATGGCGCATGAAGTGGCCACTGGGAATCTAACCCCTTCCGCACTCAAGCAATCCTTGCGGCATTTGCCGCAGAATGAACGGTTTAATTTTCGAGAAGGGACAGTAGAGCACATAGATGCGGATGCAAAGAAGGTGCACTCTGAAGAGGGAGATGTTTTTTCATACGATTATCTTATTGTTGCCCTCGGTGCAGATACCGACTATCACAATGTAGACGGGGCGCAGGAACACACAATTCCTCTCCGTTCTCTTGATGAGGTGCGAAATGTGAAAAATACAATTCTTTCTCGCTTTGAGGCAGCAGAAGAGGTCTCTAATCCACAGGAGCGACATGATCTCCTTCATTTTGTGATCGTTGGTGGTGGTCCAACCGGGGTCGAACTTGCCGGAGAGCTTGCTGATATGAAGGATGGAGCACTCTCTCGTGCGTATCCTGAGTGTGCCTCTTATATGTCCATCTCTCTTTTTCAGGGTGCCTCTCGCCTTGTTCCGCAAGAGTCAGAATGGATCTCAGAGAAAATACAAACTATTTTGGAGAAAAAGGGAATAGATGTGAGAACATCTCAAAAGGTGAGTCGTGTGGATGAGAAGGGCGTGTGGAGTGGAGAACACTTTTCTTTGACTCGGACAGCTATTTGGACCGCAGGGGTTCGTGCACGGGATATTGATATAACAGCAGTGCGGGGGATAGAGCGGGGAGAAAAGCATAGGCGCATTCATGTCAGTGAGGCACTTCAAGTTCCTGAGTATAGGAATTTATATGTTGTTGGAGACCAGGCTTTTGTTGAGCGAAAGGACTCCTCACAGCCATATCCTATGCGGGCACAGTTTGCAGTGCGACAGGGAAAGACAGCTGCGCGTAACATTATGCACATGATATCCGGTGAAGAACCAGAGGAATTTCATTGGAGAGATAAGGGGTTCCTTATCTCTCTTGGAAAGGGAGATGCGGTGGCGCGTGTATTTGGCATCGAGCTGACAGGACGTATTGCATGGTTTCTTTACAGAACGGCATATCTACCGCAAGTACTCGGGTGGCGCGCAAAATTGCGTATAATGTTTGAGTGGACACTTAATCTCTTTTTGCCGAGAGATCTATCAGAAATTTAATGAAAGACTACAACAAAGAATCTCTTCAGATGCATGAAGAGAAGCGGGGAAAACTTGAAATACACTCTAAAGTTCCGGTGAATACACAGGAGGATCTTTCTCGCGCTTATACTCCCGGGGTGGCTGAACCGGTGCGACGTATTGCAGAGGATCCAGAGGAAGCATATCGATATACGATAAAGGGGAATAGTGTGGCGGTGGTGACCGACGGATCGGCAGTACTCGGTCTTGGAAATGTGGGACCAGAGGCAGCCCTCCCTGTTATGGAGGGTAAGGCAGTATTGTTTCGTGAGTTTGCAGGGATCGATGCATATCCTATCTGTCTCGATACACAGGATACCGACGAGATCGTGGAGACGGTTCGACGTATTGCACCGGGGTTTGGAGGAATAAATTTGGAGGACATTTCCGCACCGCGATGTTTTGAGATTGAAGCACGTCTGCAAGATCTCGGTATCCCCGTCTTTCACGACGACCAGCACGGAACAGCTATTGTGCTCCTTGCCGGTCTTATTAATGCAGCGAAGGTTGTGAAAAAAGATATTAGTGATCTCCGTGTTGTTATCTCCGGCGCTGGTGCTGCGGGCGTTGCGGTAGCAAAGCTCCTCACCTGCCATGATGATGAGAGTGGTGTATGTGAGGCGGTTCGTGATGTTGTGGTTGTGGATTCCACCGGTATCATCTCCTCTGAAAGGGGTGATCTAAGTGATGTGAAGCGAGATCTTGCCTCATATACCAATAGCAGGGGAATGACAGGAGGACTACAAGAGGCACTGCGAGAAGCTGATGTATTTGTGGGAGTTTCTGTTCCAGGAATTCTGTCAAAAGATATGGTTCGCTCTATGGCGGATAATCCTGTCATATTTGCTCTTGCTAATCCTGATCCCGAGATACTTCCTGATGACGCATATGATGCGGGGGCAGCAGTGGTGGCAACTGGACGAAGTGATTTCTCCAATCAAGTGAACAATGTGCTTGCATTCCCGGGTATCTTTAGGGGCGCACTTGATATGCGTGCACCGCGTATAACAGGGACAATGAAGGTAAAGGCGGCATATGCACTTGCAGAACTTGTTCCTACCCCGACCGCTGAGAAGATACTGCCGTCTGTGATAGACACATCGGTTGTACCCGCGATTGCTACTGCAGTTCGAGAAAATGGAGAAATATAGTAGGGTGGAAATATGAAAAGGATTAAAACAACAGAAGAGTGGAAAGATATATTAGAGAAATCTGATAAATCTCCTTTCCTTATCGCTAAATTGAGTGCTACCTGTTCACTCTCAGGTTTTTACGCAAGAGAGCTCTCTAAATTGAGTACGGATTTTGATGATATGATGTATGAGGTTGTGGTACAGGAATCTCGTGATGTTTCTGATATGATCACTGATGATCTGGGGGTTGCGCATGAGACCCCACAAGTTATCCTCGTTGAGGATAAAGAAGCAGTCTTTGATGCTGATCATGATGATATTGATACAGAAGAGCTGCAGGATAAGTTAAAGAAATTTCAATGAAAAAGAAAGAGTACAAACGAATAGCACAACATCTCTTTGAGGTGGGGACCATGCGGAAGTTGATTCGTATGCATCGTCAGACACTTCTTACCGATGATATGTCTGATAATATTGCGACTCATTCATATCGTGTGACGATCATCGGGTGGTACTTGGCAAAGATGGAGGATGTTGATCCGTATAAGGTGATTATGATGTGTCTTCTACACGATATGCCAGAGGTACGGAGTGGTGATCATAATTGGGTACATAAACGGTATGTAAAAATATTTGAGGAAGAAATCAAAAAAGAACAATTGGGTAATTTGCCGTTTTCTGACTTGAAAAAATTTATCGATGAGTACGATGAACGAGAGAGTAGAGAGGCTATTATTGCAAAGGATGCGGATATTATTGATCAACTCTGTCTACTCCAAGAATATATCTGGCAAGGGAATCAAGAGGCAAAGGAATGGATCTCGGGGAAGGGAGAGAAGGGAAAGAAACGGAATGAAAATATTGAGCGGATTCAATCGAAATCGGGGAATAAGCTTGCAGAGGCTATTCTTGATGAACACCCATCCAGTTGGTGGAATGAATTATGGACATCAAAGAATAGGTAATACAGTATAGAGAAGATGGCGTATAAATATTTAAAACGATATATATCCGATCGACCGACACGTATCGCTCTTATTACAGGATTTTTCTCTACACTCCTGACAGTCTTGAACGTTCTTATCGACTAACTCCTAATGAGGAGAGAAGTTTTTCTTTTTCCTGTTCTGTGAGAGGGCGAATATCTCCTTCTTTAAGGTTGTTAATCTTTAGATTCATTATTCGTGTGCGCTTTAGATCCTCTACTTCGTATCCGAGTGCTGTAACCATACGTCGGATCTGATGTTTCTTCCCCTCTGTGAGTGTGATTGAGAATATTTTATCTCCCAAGATTCGCAATGTCGCTGGTTTCGTAGTATATCCTTCTATGTCGATCCCATTCTCCATTCGTTTTTTGAAATTCGGGGAGAGAGGTTTATTTACCTTCACTCTATATTCTTTTTCATGATCAAACTTGGGGTTGAGAAGTTTGTTTACAATTCTACCATCATCGGTGAAGAGCATGAGACCACGTGAGTCTTTGTCTAATCTTCCGACAGGTGATGTTCCCTCTAGTTCGGGTGCTGTGGTATATGGACCCACTTCTCCTCTTTGCGGGTTAATACTTACCACATCTTGTGGTTTGTTGAATAGATAGTACTGATAGTTTTCTGGGGCTTCTGCAACTTTCTTGTCCACCTCCACTACATCTCCCCCTTCAACCTGCTGTCCGAGTTCTGCAGGTTTTCCGTTGATTTCCACACGTCCCTCTTCAATGAATCGATCTGCTTGTCTGCGGGAGCAGAATCCTTTCTCCTTTAGATATTTATTTATTCGAATAGGGTATTCCATTGCAGTGATAGTATCATATGTGTGGATAATATAAGAGGGGTGGGGTGCTATAATCTAGATAGCTCATGCGGCCCTGGGTTTTGTCGCGTTGTTCACTTCAGTGTCACTCCGGCGACGTAGATGCATATCTATGTGACACATCTTGGGGACCTTTCTCTGTGCAGAGGGAGAGGTCTCCTTTTTTCTTCTTGCCATTTTGTCTATTTGTAGCAATACTGGATATATTATATGACAGGAGCAGAAACAGTATTGGGGAGTTCGGCTGCCATGTGGCTTTCCACATATGGATATTGGATCCTCATCCCCACAATGCTTTTTGAGGGGACGACCTTTGGATTTATTGCTGGTGCCCTCTCTTCGGTAGGGGTTCTCAATCCTTTCGTCGTTTTTGGTGTATATGTTGGAGTACGGTTATTTACAGATACATTTGTACTGATCTTGGCATGGTGGGGCTCAGATTATCTTGAACGTTTTGAATTTGCCCGCAATATCATGACGAAATTACGCAATGACAGTGGAGAGCAGACTGATCTTGCAAAATTTATCGATAAACATTTCTTTGAGAGTTTATTTTTAGCTAAGGTGTTGCCTGTTCCAACACTCGATACCGCCCTTATCATTGCGGCAGGGACGATAAAGATAAAGGTGAAGCGGGTGTATTTTGCAATTCTTGCCGGACAACCGTTGTGGAGTGCGATGATAATTGGGTTGGGATATTTCTTTGGAGACTCCATCCAGAATCCTGATAAGGTTATCAATATTATTGGATTTGCAATCGGACTCATCATTGTCTTTGTTGTTCTATACAACAAATATGGACGTAACTGGTTGCTTGAAAAGACGTATCTTGGACAACTCATACAAAATGGGCGCGAATAGCTGGTATTTGAGTGTAGTTTGATATACTGGAGGTATATTAGAAATAAGCTAAAAAAGACTATTTATGACTACACGCATTGCAATTAACGGGTTTGGACGTATCGGGCGTTCATTTTTCAAGCTCGCTCGGAAAAAAGAAGAGCTTGAGATCGTTGCTATTAACGATCTGGCACCGATAGATAATATTGCCTACCTACTCTCATATGACAGTGTATATGGGAGATATGAGGAAGAGGTGAGTCATACTGATGAAGCACTTGTTGTTGGGGGAGACTCCATCCCATATCTCTCGGAACCGAAACCGGGAGAATTACCGTGGGGCGATATGGATATTGATGTTGTGATTGAGTCCACTGGCGTATTTGATGGATATGAAAAATCACGTCCGCATATTGAAGCTGGTGCGAAGAAAGTAGTGATCTCTGCCCCAGTTAAAGATGCACCACAGGATGATATACCCGGAGCAACTGTGCTTATGGGGGTGAATGAAGAAAAGCTTTCCACCTGCACAATTAGTGCAAATGCATCGTGTACCACCAATGCAGCGGGACCACTCATGGCCATTATCCGAGATTCTCTTGGTATAGAGAAAGCGCTCTTGAATACTGTGCATGGATATACCGCTTCTCAGAATCTTATCGATTCTCCCAATGAGAAACGGCGTCGGGGTCGTGCAGCAGCACAGAATATTGTGCCATCTTCAACAGGTGCGGCAATTGCAACAACAAAGGCGGTTGAGGGTGTAGATGCCTTTGACGGTATCTCCTTACGCGTGCCGGTTGTAGTTGGCTCAATTGTTGATATTACATTTCTCACCTCAAAGGAGACAACTGCAGAAGAAGTGAATGATATTCTCCGAAAAGCAGCTGAAGAAGAACGATGGCAGGGAATCTTTTCTGTGACTGAAGAGGACATTGTCTCTACCGATATAATCGGCAATACATATGCATCTATTGCCGATTTGCAAATGACGCGTGTTGTTGGTGGGAATCTTGTAAAGGTGCTTAGCTGGTATGACAACGAGATGGGATATACCAATACACTTGTGAAGCATGTGATAAAGACATCACAGTCAATTTAACAACATATGCTGTGGAGCTTAAAGCGGAATTAGAAAAAATTGTAGAAGGAGAGGTGAATACAGACGAGAAAACGCTCGCAGAGTATTCGCGTGACACATCTCTCTTTGAAGTGAGACCTGAAGTAGTGGTGTTTCCTAAACATTCCCAAGATGTGCAGGAGATCGTTCGATTTGTTGATCGGGAAAAGGTACGGGGACGCAATATCTCCATTACCGGTCGTTCCGCTGGAACGGATATGACTGGCGGACCACTCAATGAATCAATTATTCTCGGCTTTACCCCCCATTTCACAAATCTTGAGGTGGATGAGGATAATCTGGAAGCAATGGTGGAACCGGGTGTTTTCTATCGCACTTTTGAGAAAGAAGTGCTTCCCGATCATATTTCCTTGCCTGTCTATCCCGCATCAAAGAACATCGCGGCATTTGGTGGAATGATCATGAACAACTGTGGGGGAGAGAAGACGCTTCGGTATGGAAAGATGAAGGATTTTGTAGAAGAGCTTCGGATGGTGCTTGCAGATGGGAAAGAATATACCATCCGCAAATTGAGCAAGGGTGAGCTCAATGAAAAGATGGCACAGAGCACCTTTGAAGGAGAGATATATTCCCGTATGTATCGTCTGGTATATGACAATCAGAACCTTATCAAAAAACACCGCCCCTCTGTTTCAAAGAATTCCTCAGGATATGATCTATGGAATATATATGATCCACAGGAGGGCACCTTTGATCTTACACCTCTGTTTGTAGGTTCACAGGGGACACTTGGAATGCTTGTGGGGGCAAAGATCCGTCTTGTAAATGAACTGCCGGAGAAACGTCTCATTGCACTTTTCTTTAAAAGTTGGGAGTCTCTCCCCGATGTTGTGAATGCGGTATTGCCGTATGAACCAATGTCACTTGAGACCTTTGATGATGCGACAATGAAATTGGGGCTTCGCTTTATGCCAGAGATTGCAAAAGCGGCGGGAAGCAATTTCTTCTCTTTTCTCAAGGACTTTCTGCCGGAGATAAAGATAGGGTTCTCTATGGGTGGTATTCCGAAACTCGTGGTACTTGTCGAGCTTGAAGAGGAGAGTATCGCAAAGCTTGATGAAAAAACTGAGAAGATTGAAGCCGCACTTACATCATTTGATCTTAAATATCGTGTACTGCGCGAAGAGACTGAAATGGAAAAATATTGGGTTATGCGTCGGGAATCTTTTAACCTTCTCCGACATCATGTACACGGGAAGCGCACAGCACCGTTTGTAGAGGACTTTTGTGTAGTGCCGGAGCGAATACCCGAGTTCTTACCAAAAGCACTCTCAATACTGCAAGAGCACGGGATACGCGCCAATATTACCGGACATGCGGGGAATGGTAACTTCCACATCATTCCTCTGATGGATCTTTCTCGAAAACGAGAACGAGAAAAGATTACTAAGGTAGCTGATATGTTCTATGATCTTGTCATAGAATATGATGGCTCTATTACCGCAGAGCATAATGATGGCATTATCCGTACACCATATGTGCGAAAGATGTTTGGAGAGGATATGTATGAATTATTCAAAGAAGTTAAGAAGATATTTGATCCGCAGGGGATATTTAATCCCGGGAAAAAGGTGGGGGGATCAGTGGAATACATACAAGAACATATTGTTAAGGAGTAGTATTATATACATATGACCATATACATCGGAGCAGATCATAGAGGGTATGAATTAAAAGAGAAACTCATTGCGTTTTTGGGCAGTGAGGGGTTTGAGGTTGAAGACATGGGGGCATATGAACATGACCCCAGCGATGACTACCCCGACTTTATCCTTCCTGTAGCTGAGGCAGTCTCAAAAGACCCCTTTTCTAATCAAGGGATCGTTCTCGGTCGGTCGGGGCAGGGAGAGGCGATGGCAGCTAATCGGGTACGAGGAGTACGGGCAGCTGTATTCTATGGTGGAGATGATGAGGTTGTGAAGCTTTCGCGAGTTGATAATAATGCGAATGTGCTTTCAATCGGAGCAGGCTTTGTCTCTGAAGAAGAGGCAAAGAAAGTTGTATTGAAGTGGTTGGAATATGATTTCTCTGAAGAAGAGCGGCATGAGAGGCGGATTAAGAAGATAGAGGAATATAACTAAAATGAATACATACGTCATACCCGCAATAATTCCAGAAGACCTCCATGATCTTGAGGGGCACTTATCCCGTTTGGCGCAAGATGACGTGCGAGAAGCACTCGGGATTCCTACTATCGTGCAAATTGATGTTATGGATGGCGCGTATGCACCAACAAAAAGTTGGCCGTATTCTGCACAAGATGCAGAATTCGATCGAATAATAGCTCAAGAGAGAGGATTTCCGTATTGGGATACATTTGATTTTGAGATTGATATGATGACTGCATATCCAGAGCATCATATAGATGACTGGATAAAAGCAGGTGCTACCTCCTGCATTGTTCATGCAGCAAGCACTGAGAAGTTTGAGGAGATACAAAAGAAATGCAGGGAATCTGCTGTTGTATTGGGGGTTGCTTTTCGTCCTTCCGATGATATTGATGAATCATTGATTGAGATGAGTGATTTTGTTCAGCTAATGGGGAATGACAAGATTGGATATCATGGAGTTGATCTTGATGAACGAGTGTTTGACAGGGCAGAAACATTACGAGAGCACTATCCGGGTATGGATATTGCCGTTGATATCGGTGTTGATGGTGATACAGCTCCCGATCTAATTGAGGTTGGTGTGAATAAGCTGGTATCGGGTTCTTATATTTTTGATAGTATGGATATGTCAGAGGCGATACGTAATCTAAGAGGAGAATAAATGACAACAATTTCTGAAGAAAAGGTAAAAGAGCTTGAGAAAAAGGCGAATGAAATTCGCCAGACTATTATCGATATGCTTGAGGATGCTGGTTCCGGACATACCGCGGGACCTTTGGGCATGACCGACATATTTACCGCCTTCTATTTTCATATACTCAATCATAAGCCGGATGATCCCATGTGGGATGAGCGAGATCGATTAGTGCTCTCTAATGGACACATCACTCCTGTGCGATATGCCACCATGGCACATGCTGGGTATTTCCCCATCGAAGAGACAAAGACTCTGCGTTCTTTTGGGTCAAGACTACAGGGGCATCCCGAGCGAATGAGACTTCCTGCGGTTGAGACGACTTCTGGACCTCTTGGATCCGGTCTCGGACAGGCGGCGGGAATGGCGTATGCTGCCCGTATGGATGATAGAGACTTTCGTACCTATTGTTTGATGTCCGATGGTGAGCAGCAGGCAGGGAATACCTGGGAAGCTGCTATGTTTGCGGGTGCGAATAAGTTATCGAACCTAACTGCTGTAATGGATCGTAATAATATTCAGATCAATGGAATGACAGAAAATGTCATGCCACTCGAGCCAATGCGAGAGAAGTATGAGGCATTTAATTGGCATGTTATGGAGGTGAATGGACACAATATCGAAGAGTTTGTAGATGCCATTGATGAGGTAAAGGCGGTGTATGAGAAGCCAACATTAATCTTGGCGCATACTATTCCCGGAAAGGGAATTAAAGAGATTGAGTTTGACTATCATTGGCACGGCAAGCCGCCGTCAACGGAAGAAGAGCAGAAGTGGCTTAAAGAGCTGCGGACGCTCCAGGGTGATATTGAGGCGCCGCATAGTGATTAACAATAATTTTAAAGATCATGAAAGAAGGAGCACTACAATGGCCAAAACCTGAAGAGATGTCTGAAGAAGAAAAACAGAAAGATTTTGATAAGAATACTCGAGACACACCATCTAATTTTTTAGAGCAGATGAATAAAGAAGATCAGATTGGTTTTATTCACTTTGTTTTTGAGAATAAGGAAAGTGCGGATAAGATTGAGTCTGCGATTGAAGCTCTGAAGGAGGCAGTTGGTGAAGAAAAAGCAAAGGAGGTGATCGAAGAGGCAAAAAAGCGGATGGAAAATAAAGAGTAATAATTATGATTGTAGAATCACAAAAATTAAATCCGGATATATTTTCAGAGGATGTTGCGCGTGAATACACGCGTGATGGATACGGTAAGGGGTTAGTTGAAGTTGCTGATGAAAATGATCAGGTTGTTGCGCTCTGTGCTGATCTTGCGGAGTCAACACGGACTCATTGGTTTAAAGAGAAATATCCTGATCGATATATTGAATTAGGAGTTGCCGAGCAGAACATGGCAACAGTTGCCTCAGGTATGGCCAACTACGGCAAAATCCCCTTTATCGCTTCATATGCAGCATTTTCTCCGGGGAGAAATAATGAGCAGATTCGTACCACTATTTCTTTAAATGAAGTACCGGTAAAGATTGTGGGTTGTCATGCGGGTGTCTCAGTGGGTCCAGACGGTGCAACACATCAGGCACTTGAAGACATCGCCCTTATGCGGGTTCAGCCGAATATGAATGTGATGGTTGGTTGTGACATGGAAGAGGTTCGAAAGATAGTACATGCAGCGGTGAAGATTGATGAACCTGTCTATATTCGTATGGGGCGGTCGAAGACGCCGATGGTAACTACGAAAGATTCTCCCCTTGAACTTGGGAAGGCAAATCTTCTTTGGGAGAGCGATAAGCCCGAAGCCTCCATTATTGCCTGCGGAATTTTAGTACACAATTCACTTGTTGCCGCAAAAGAGCTTGAGGAAGAGGGGATTAAGGTGAACGTATTGAATAATCATACAATTAAGCCAATCGATGAAGGGGCGGTGATTCGTGAAGCACAGCGAGCGGGTGCGGTTGTTACCGTTGAGGAACATCAGATTGCTGGTGGTATGGGATCTGCTGTTGCAGAAGTGTTGGTACGGAATAACCCTGTTCCTCAGGAGTTTGTGGGAGTTGAGGATAGGTTTGGACAATCGGGACAACCAGACGAACTCATTGAAAAATATGGAATGGGGGTTGAAGATATCAAAAAGGCAGTGAAGCGGGTAATTGAGAGAAAATAATATGAATAAACAAAAAGGGGGTCAGGTTCGAGTAGGTGTAGGAATCATGATAAAAAAAGGAAACTCTGTACTCCTTGGTCATAGAAAGGCGCGAAAAGAAAAGACTGAATCCTGGACATTTCCCGGGGGCGCTGTTGACTATGGGGAGACCTGCCATGATGCTGCAGTACGAGAGATGTATGAAGAGACTGGTCTTAAAGTAAACTCTCTTTCCTTTATTGGACTCATTGATGATTTTGATGGAGCAGGTCATGAGCATTGGATTACGGTCAACTTTTTATGCGAAGACTTTTCAGGTGAACTTGAAGTAAAAGAGCCTCATAAAATAGAAGGGTGGCATTGGAGAGATTTGGATGAAATGCCGGACGGTCTCTGGGGACCTTGTAAGGGAACAATTAAGTGTTTTAAGAGCAATGAGATGTATGAAAGGAAGGTTTGATTTTCCCTATATACTCCATTGACATCCTTATGAATGTGGTAGGATAAAAATATAGTAGTTGATGAAACGGAACCATATGCCAGACCACCCAGATACTATTTCTCAAGACCTATCAGATATTCGTGCTCGTATCGAGGCTCTCAATATACCTATTTCTGTATTTCTTGGAATTGGATACAGTAAGGGTGAGTTTCGTGTTACCGAACGAGGTGCAGAGGATGTTTCTCTGCATGTAAAAGTTCCGACAGGTGAAGATGATTTTGAATATATAAGCAGGTGGCTTAAAAAAAGAGCTAGTCACGAAGGATTTAAATATATTGGAGCGGGGCTCTCGGGAGAAGGAGATTTACACAATCTTGCTTCACTCCTTTGGCTTGAGAATGACATTGTGACATTTGTACGGCCAAACGGGATCTCTGAAGAGAACTGTGCACGTCTTGCGGTATATGCACGAGAACATTTTAAAGATGACGAGACGCTAGTTGTGGATGTGGAAAAAGATTGCTGTGTATCTGTGCACGATTTAGTCTCTCGGGAAGCATACGAATCTATCTCAACCCCGGAAGAAATAGAGGCGTTGGATACACTTACAGAGAAGTTTAAAGGAAAGAAGATTCGTTTCATCTCAGCAACTCCACGGGGAGGTGGTGTTGCTCTCATGCGCCATGCTCATATACGACTACTCCATTTATGGGGTGTAGATGCATCATGGCACGTTCTTGAAGAACGAGCGGATGCATTTCTGATCACAAAAACTAAATTCCATAATGTACTGCAAGGAGTGGCTAAGAATGGAACAGAGCTAACAGAAAGAGATATAGAAGTCTATCAAGGGTGGATGCGAGAGAATGCTGAGTTACTTGAGGATACTATTACAGATGCAGATGTTATTGTTGTTGATGATCCTCAGCCCTCCGGACTTATCCCCTTCATTAAGGAAAAGAATCCAGATGCGAAAATAATATATCGTTCACATATTCAAATTGTCTCTGAGTTAACAGATGTAAGCGGTACTCCACAGAATCGTGTGTGGAATTTCATTTGGAAATTTGCACAGCAAGCTGATCTTTTCGTTTCTCATCCAATCCCAGATTTTGTGCCGGAAAATGTCCAGAAAGATGATGTGATACTGACTCCGCCAACCACTGATCCTCTCGATGGACTCAACAAGCCACTTTCTGATGAAGATATGGAGTATTACTTCAAGCTTTTTGACAAAATACTCATTGAGGCAAATCAAAAACCACTTGATCATTCTCGTCCGTATGTCATCCAGGTTGCCCGTTTCGATCCCTCCAAAGGAATCCCAGATGTCTTAGAGGCGTTTAGTGATGTGTATAGAGAGTTCGAAGAGGGAGAGAAACCACAACTTGTTATTGTCGGCCATGGATCTGTTGATGATCCTGATGGTATTCCAATATACAATTTAGTGATGGAGTTGTTGGAGAGTGAATATGAAGAATTGGCAGAGGATGTGAAGGTGGCACGTCTCCCGCATATTGATCAACTTCTCAACGTATTAATGTGTGGTAGCAAGGTTGCCTTGCAACTCTCACATCGTGAAGGCTTTGAAGTTAAAGTGACAGAAGCTCTTATGAAAGGAAAACCCCTTATCTCATATAACGCAGGGGGTATCCCTCTTCAGATGAAGGGTGGGGTAACTGGTTTTGTAGTTGAAGAGATAGGGGATACAGAGTCAGTAGGGAAACATCTTCTTGATCTCCTTACCGATGAGGCCCTCTATGATCGTATGAGTACATCTGCTCAGAAATTTGCACGTCGTGATGTATTTACCATGGCGGGGGTAATATCGTGGCTTTTTCTTGCCAACCACCTTATCGAACATGGAGAATTACCAGAGACAGGAGAAGAGAGAAAGAACTTCATTAGTCAGATGAAGGAACTCCCATCTCATTTAGAGATATTAGATATCTAAGAGAGTTTTTGTGGAGTGTAGTCCTCAGGAGCGTTTTGGAGATATTCCTCGAGTTTTTCTCGGGTAAGAAGTCCTTCTTGTGCTCCAATATACTGCACTACCGACATTGAATTTATCGGTCCCCACGAGAGTGCAGTTGGGATATCATTCCCGAGTGCAAGTGCGGTGGTGAAGGTTGAAGAGAAAGAGTCTCCTGCTCCTGTTCTATCAACAGGGGGCTTGGGATCCGGATACATGGGGATCGACCATTTTTCGGAACCGTCATATGTATATGCACCATTTGGTCCGTCAGTGAGAACAGCTATTTTTGGTCCGCGTTCATGCATAGTCTCAAGAAGAGTTGGAATATCTCCCTCGTCAGTTTCAAGAATACGCTGATATTCTTCCTTGTTTGCAAAGAAGACAGTGGATACTTCGTATACATCTTTGAGTTTTTCATACCCGAGCTCCATTTGGAATGTCCCCGGTTGGAATGCAAATTTTATCTCATCGTGTTCTTTTAGGTATTGTGCGATCTCGTGGTGATGTTCGAGAGATGTGGACCCAAGAGAAGAAAGATATATCCATTCTGGATGATCCATGTCCTCTGGGAGAGAATATGGATATACCTCATGCTTTACCAATATTGTACGCTCAGGTCCAAAGCGAAGAACGATATGGAAATTTGAAGATTTTCCTTCGTGCACTTGTATATATTCATCTGAGATACCTTCCTCTTTTAGTGTCTCAACACATTTTTGTCCATATGTATCATCTCCGAGATTTGTGAGGAGCCCAGTTTTAAGTCCGAGTCGATGTGCAGAGACTGCTGCGTTAGGTGCATTTCCGACGGCGGAGACAAGGGTTAAATCTTCGTATTCTATCTTATCACCGAATCTGAAACAGATTTCTTCGAATCCTTTGTCGCCCTCATCTTTATCTGTATCGATTCGAGCATCATCGATGTCCACGAATGCGTCTGTTGTAATATCACCTACTGAAAGAAAATCTATCTTTTGTGTCATGTTGTTATATATTTAGTGTCAATTACTTTCTATTGTATCAGAGTCATCTGAAGAGTCCTTGAAAAATATCCCCCGTTTCAGAGCAGTTGCAGCTATGATGTTATGAAGTTCGTTCAGGAAGCGATTCGTGTTGACATCATTTCCACCGAGAGCAGCTTGAAGATCCATAGGTTTGAAGTGTTCATATCGTTTTTCCCCGAGCTTCTTCTTGAGCTGCTCGCCCAGTTCATGTGCTTCCTGCTTATCTCGCGTTGCCGCCCATACAAGATCAGATATCTCCTGCTCGGGTGAAGCGGGCAAGTCACCGCTTTCTATATTCTTTGCGAGTCGATGTAGTTGTTCTTCACTTAGTATTTTAGTGAAGCTGGTGAGATCTTTTTTCTGTTGCTCATTTAGATATTCTTCTTCCTCGACTCCTTCTTCGTTTCTTACGGGGGGTATTAATTCCATAGTCTATTCGTTAGTCTCTTATATCTACAGAATACAATATTTATATGATTTGATACAATACAAGTATGAAAACACTCAAAGAATATGTTTTAGATGCAGAAGAGAAGAATAGGGCGGTAGGTCATTTTAATGCGGCAAACATTGAAATGCTCTGGGGGATTTTTCGCGTTGCGCAACGTATTTCGCGTGAAGTGGGGGAGAAGATTCCTGTCATAGTTGGTCTCTCTGAAGGAGAACGGAGCGCTTTTGGAATACGACAAGGGGTACTACTTGTGAAAAGTATTCGAGAAGAATATGATTACCCCTTGTTTGTAAATGCAGATCATTCTCATTCTCTTGAGACATTTCAAGAAGCAGTGGATGCCGGATTTGATGCCGCTATTATCGATGAGGCGGACGATGATCTGGAGGATAATATTCGGGTGACAAAAGAGGCAGTTGAATATGCACGAGTGCATAATGATGGAATGTTAGTGGAAGGAGAGGTGGGGTATATCGGTACATCTTCGAAGCTTCTTGATGAGATACCTAAAGACGCACAGGTGGACGGAAAAGGGCTTGTGACACCGGAGATAGCGGCTCGGTTTGTTGAAGAGACAGGAGTTGATCTCTTCGCACCGGCGATCGGAAACTTGCACGGGAAGCTGAAGGGGCGTTCAAATCCGCGATTACATATTGACCTTATCTCCGCCATTCGGCGTGCGGCAGGTGTCCCGCTTGTCCTTCATGGGGGATCGGGAGTTACAGAAGAAGATTTTCGTATGGCGATAGAAGCAGGGATGTCGACTGTGCATGTTAGTACGGAGATACGTATTGGAGTACGCGCAGCTCTCGAGGACTCCTTGAAAGAAAATACAGAAGAATTGGCTCCATATCGATACATGAAGCCTGTTACAGAAGCAGTGGAAGAGGTGGTAGGGAAGTACATTCGACTCTTTTGGAATATTTGATCCTAATAGAGGAGTGTGTGGAATATAATCATCTTATTTCAGTGCACATCGGTTGCGAATCCATGAAATGTATGTACAATACTCCCGATGCTAACACTTGCCGCAGAAAAAAGAGAAACGACACAAGATAACGATGGTATTCGTCGAGAGGGGTTTGTACCATCTGTATTTTATGGGGCAAAAACAGATTCTACTCCCGTTTCTGTTGCTCTTGGTGATTTTCTGCGTGTATGGCATGAAGCAGGGGAATCAGCCATGATTTCTCTTAAGATGGGGAAAGATGAAAAAGATGTTTTGATACACGAAGTTCAAGTTCATCCTCTCACTGGAAAACCACTCCACGTTGATTTTTATGTTGTAGAGGAGGGACAAACTGTTGAAGTTGATATCCCCCTTGAATTTATCGGAGAGGCACCCGCTGAGGACAAAGGTGGTGTTGTCGTGAAGGTTCTTCACGAACTTCCAGTTGAAGCAGAGCCAAAGAAGCTTCCTCAACATATTGAAGTTGATCTCTCTGGACTCGAAGAGATTGGTGATCATATTACTGTAGGGGACATATCTCTCCCCGAAGGAGTCGTCGCACAACTTGATGCGGATGACATTATAATTTCTGTACAAGAACCACGAGAAGAAGAAGAGCCAGAAGAAGAATCAACTGAAATTGATCTTGAATCAATTGAACTCTCAGAAGAGCGCGGAAAAGCACCTGAAGAAGGTGCTGAGGGTGAAGCTGGCGGTGCGGAAGCGGGAACTCCAGGAGAAGTAGAAGAGGAGTAAGGGGGTTAGGAATTAACCGTCTTCTCTTTACAATGCAAAGACATTTCTTTCAAACTCAAGTTTTCTGTATAATGAGGCGTATGAAACGTGTTACCGCATGTATACTCACCATCGTTCTTTTAGGAGTTCTTATACCCCTCTCTATTTCTGCAGAGACAGAGGAGGAGAGGCGGGAGCGTCTTGAAGATGAGCTTGCTGAAGTTGAAAATGAAATTTTTGAACAACGAAAGATTTTACATGTAAAAAGGCAGGAAACTCAATCTATAGAGAGAGATATTGCTATTTTAAATGCTGAGATACGAGAGGCGCAACTTTCTATTCGCGCAAAGAATCTTGCAATTGGCAATATCACAACAGAAATGCAAGAGAAAGAGCAAACGATCGAATCTCTTTCTGAGAAGATTGTACGAGAGAAAGAGTCACTCGCACAACTGGTTCGTCGAAGAAATGAAATAGACTCTTTTTCTCTTGCTGAGATAATTTTGGGGAGTGAAAGTCTTTCTACCTTCTTCCAGGATTTGGATAATGTGGCGTCGGTAAAGACGGCAATTCACAGCTCGCTCTCTAATATTCGTGATATACAAGCAGTTCTTAGAAATGAGACGACAACACTGGAGGCACGTCGTCGTGCTGAGGCCGATGCACGATATGCGATAGAGCAAGAAAAACAAGAAGTTGAAGCAAAGGAAGATGAGAAGCAGGTATTGCTGTTCGCGAGCAAAAGTGAAGAGCAAACATATGAACAAGTGATTTCCCAGAAGCAGCGTGAGGCGAATGAAATTAGAAATGCACTTTTCCAACTTCGTGATGCCGGACCGATCAAGTTTGAGGATGCGCTTCGGTATGCACGTGCTGCATCACAAAAAACTGGAGTTCGTACTGCCTTTATTCTCGGCATTCTCAAACAAGAATCTGATTTAGGTGCAAATGTCGGACAATGTTATCTGACCGATCCCGCAACCGGAGCTGGTGTCGGAAAGAATACAGGACGTCATTTTGATAATGTTATGAAGCCCGGACGTGATGTGGAACCATTTCTTAAAATTGCGGATGAACTTGGATTTGATCCATATGGCCAAGTGGTCTCATGTCCACAGTGGATTGGATATGGTGGTGCGATGGGACCCTCTCAGTTTATCCCGTCTACATGGATGATGTACAAGGATCGTGTTGCAAGTACCCTTGGAGTTTCCATTGCAAATCCGTGGGAACCACGCCATGCCTTTATGGCCACAGCACTTTTCCTTCAAGATCTTGGTGCAGTGTATGGTGGATGGAGCGCGGAGCGTGAGGCTGCGGCGCGATACTTTGCCGGTGGAGGATGGCAGACAAATGGACTCGGATATGCTGACTCCGTACTCTCTCAGGCTGAGAATATCCAGCGCACTATGATTGATCCGTTGGAGGATCTCTAAGAATTAAAGTTTTTGAAAAAAAGAGCCACATTCCCGTGAGGGACTGTGGCTGTGTGTCTTGTGTCGGAATCTTTTCGGAACTAGTGAATGAGTCGCACGCCGATGCGTAGCGAACCACCATCGTCTACTCGCTCATTGTATTCTGTCGAGCGATCTAACTTCGGTGGCCAAAAGGTCTTTATTCCCCCTCCAATGTATCCCTCCACGTGGTCCAAAAACCGAAGGTTTACACCCAGCTCCCATCCCACAATGGGGAATTCTTGGCGGAAGTCCCATGAGCCCGGGAGAGTTTCTTTAGGGCTCATGTAGCGAGCCATGATACCGCCGGTAATAGAGACATAGGGCATGAACTTTAGATTCCTTCTCCAACCTGCCCCCCAGCTGTCTGGTGGTCTGATCGAAAGGGGGTGGAGATTAAGTGATCCCATTGCGCCGTGCCAGATACCTTCGTAGAGGACGGGGACGTTGTCCCCCACATGAGGGTAGACCATTTCGGTGTGGCTGTCTGACGCCTTGTGATAGCGAGCGTCAATACTGAAGCCTTCCCATGAATACCCGATTCCGGAGCCAAAATGATTACCCATGTTCTTGGGGAAGGTTAGATATTCCCCCAAGGCATAGAAACCGCCCTGGTTCAGCGCTCGTCTGGTCTCTTCATGTTCCGCGGTAACGGTCTCCCGTGTCCGATCCCCTTCCGCTCTGACGACATCAATTATTTCGTCGGAACGATCTCGCTCTCGAGGAGCGTCCTCGAGATTCGAAATGCGCTCATCGTGATTTTCCAGGGTTACTGAAAGATCGTCGATTAGACGTCGGTTGGAGACGGTTGAAGGAAGAGTGTATATGTATACACCGCGTTTCTCCTTCTCGCATTCGGATTCGGACATACTCGGTCGACAAAAGAAGTCTCCCGGCAATCCTACCACCTTCACATTAAGGGGATTATATCCCAATGCATCTACGAGAGCGCTGGCGACCACGACTGCACGGGGCTGTGCCGCATATTCATAGTCGTGATTTGCCTGGCGTGAGTACTTAGGAAGATCCGAGAGATTTCCTACCGTTACGAAACGGGTCTCGTCATCGTTCCCAAATACATGGATCTCATGCCCGACGCTTGGGTGTACCTTTTGGTCAATTTCCTCAGCGCAGAGTGTGCGTAGCTCACGCATGTGGCTCGGTGTTAACATGAACCCATCATCTTCCGCATTGTCGGGAAGTTCGAATTCCGGAGTAACGATCGAACAGACAAAATTGTCTATATACGGGTTGAGTCCGCGAACTTCCGGTGGATTCGTGTCCACATATTGAGCGGGCATAAACTGTGCGTGTGAAGTAGATACGCCGATGAGCATCAGCGTTACTGTAAAGAAAAGAACGTATTTCATGTCGCTACCTCTCTAATAGTCATCTAGTTATCGAGAATCGTCGTCTAATATACACACTGCATTAAGTACTTATATAAGTCAATGGACTCAACAGAGTATTGACACATACAACAAACAATGACTTATCTAGTATATACAGACACAATATCTGCTCCCTTGTTACGATTCACTATTTGATACAGAGAGAAATTGTGATATAGTCTCACCCGTATGAAGAAGGAAATACACCCAGAAAATTATCGACCCGTTATATTCCACGACACATCAAGTGGGGAGCGTTTCCTTATCTCCTCAACCGTGCCAACGGAAGAGACGGATAAGTGGGAGGATGGAGATGAATACCCCCTCTACCGTGTAGAGATCTCCAGTGCTTCTCATCCGTTCTACACAGGCAAAGAAACAGTTGTTGATACCGCAGGACGGGTTGAGAAGTTTAAGGCGCGTCAGGAGCGTGCTAAGAAGACGCAGAAGGGGAAGTAACGAGGATATTATGTACAGAAAAAGCTCGGGTATCCGAGCTTTTCGTATTTGTGATGTAGAATAGAGATATGTCGGAATCTATTGAACAGGTGAAAAGTGAAATTGACGAACTTCGCAGCGATTCGAAGTACTCTTTTCTCGTGCAGGAGTTTGAACGGGTCGAGGGGAGAATCGAGGAGACAAAAAAGACAGCACTATCCGATCCAGGACTTGCCGAACTTGCCGAGGAGGAGATCGGGACACTTTCCAAGCAATTAGAAGGTGTGGCGGATCAGATCGTTGAGATGCGTAAATCCGAAGAGGAGGAAGAAGAATTCCCCAATCATATTGTTTTGGAAATTCGTGCAGGAGCTGGTGGAGACGAAGCCGCGATCTTTGCCGCTGATCTAGTAGAGATGTATCAGAAATATGCCGCATCCCAAGGATGGACTGTTACCACCACTTCTACATCCCCATTAGGGATCGGGGGATACAAAGAGGCAAACTTTGAAATACGAGGAGAGGATGTATATCGCAAACTCCGTTTTGAAACCGGTGTGCATCGTGTACAACGAGTACCTGAGACAGAAAAGTCGGGACGTATTCATACTTCAACTGCATCTGTGGCGATATTGCCAATTCGGAAGAAGTCGAAAGTTGAGATAAAGCAGGAGGATATAGAGATGGAGTTCTCTCGTGCCGGAGGAAAGGGGGGACAGAATGTGAACAAGGTAGAGACAGCAGTGCGTGTTATACACAAACCAACCGGGATTGATGTTCGTGTGACCGAAGAGAGGAGTCAGTTAAAAAATCGCGAGAAAGCTATGGCGATTTTGCAGGCCAAGGTCGAACAGGCAGTCGAAGAAGAAGAGGCTCGTAAGTATGCTGAAAAGCGTAAGAACCAAATCGGGACAGGGGACAGGAGTGAGAAGATACGCACATATAATTTTCTACAAGATCGTGTCACTGATCACAGAATTAAAGAGTCTTGGCACAATATTGAGTCAATTATGGAAGGAGAGATTGATTCCATAATTGATGTATTACTAGCCGCACAAGAGGAATTAGAGGTTTAAATAGTTGTCAAACCCCCTTCACTTTGCTATTCTAGTCCACGCTATATGCCCACCACAGCAGACAACAAAATAAAGAGCATGTTCGAGGCAGGTGTCCACTACGGATACAAGAAATCGCGTCGGCATCCTTCAAGCGAACCCTTTATCTATGGCAAAAAAGATGGGGTGGAGATTTTTAATCTTGAAGAGACGCAGCGAAAGCTTGAAGAAGCTAAAGAATATGCACAGAGTGTGATTGCTGAAGGCAAGGACATTCTTTTTGTTGCAAGCAAGCCTGAAGCAGCACGTATCGTGCAAGAGGCTGCTGAACGTGTAAATCAGCCGTATATGGTTGGACGCTGGATTGGTGGGACACTTACCAACTACTCACAGATAAAAAAGCGAGTCGATCGATACCACAAGCTCATTGCTCAGCGAGAGAAAGGGGAGCTTGATAAGTATACAAAAAAGGAACAGCTTATCCTTGATCGAGAAGTGCGAAAGCTTGAAGACAAGTTTGGAGGCATTGTCGATATGGAGGGTCTTCCTAAGGCACTTTTCATCATCGATGCAAATGAAGAGTCTCTTGCAGTCAAAGAGGCGCGTATGAAGGGGGTAGAGATCATTGCACTTTGCAACAATGATTGTGATTTTAATGTTGTAGACTATCCTATTCCCGGTAATGATGCATCACGCTCAAGTATTGAGTATGTTGTGGGAGAAATTACCAATGTTATTAACGATACAAAACAAAAAGATGGGGGAAATTAGCACAGAGAAAATCAAAGAACTTCGAGACAAGAGTAGTGTCTCTATTATGCAATGCAAAAAAGCACTAGAGGAAGCTGGTGGTGATATGGAGAAGGCACTTGTGATTCTCGAGAAAAAGAGCAAAGCAACCGCTGAGAAGAAATCGGGACGTGACCTTGGTGCCGGTGTCGTGCAGGCATACATCCACACCAATGCAACAGTTGGTGCTATGGTAGAGGTTCTCTGTGAGACAGATTTTGTTGCGCGTAACGAAGAATTTCAAGAGTTTGGATATGAAATTGCAATGCACATTGCAGCAATGAACCCCCAGTTTAAAACTACTGAGGATATTGATGAGACTGCTCGAGAGAAAGCAAAGGAAGTCTTTGTTGAAGAGATTCAGGATAAGCCGGAGGATATGCAAGAAAAGATTCTTCAGGGGAAGATGGATTCATACTTTAAAGACAAGGTTCTTATGGAGCAGGCGTATATCAAAGATGGCGAGAAGGCCATAAAGGATCTCGTTGCAGAAGCAACTCAAAAATTTGGGGAACGCGTTGATATTGGAGACTACGCACGATTCTCTATATAGTCCATGACCGCATGGTTTTACATCTTCATATTTTCACTTGCGGGAATTATTATTCTCCTCGGAACTCGTCTGTTTGAAGAGAAGCGGGGACTTCCTCGCTTTTTGGTTGTTATAAGAAAGAAGTTGAATAAGTGGCTTGAAGAAAGCGTTAACTTTATTCAAACCCAGATCTCTTCCTTTTTGGAGCGCGGAGGACAGAGTCTTACACAAAAAGTGCAAGAATTGCGCGAGCACCCTACACTCCGCCGTGGTGCAAAGTTTGCCATTACAGTCATTGCTAGTGTTATTCACGACATAATCGTTACCCTTCTTCGCTTTTTGGGTAAGGTGCGAAAATATATAAGCAAATTGCACGATCGGTATAGTGACTAGCATTTTATACTCTATTCGGTATACTAGTCTCCGTTGCCACCTTAGCTCAGTTGGTAGAGCAATCCCCTTGTAAGGGATAGGTCCGGAGTTCGAGTCTCCGAGGTGGCTCCAAAGCTGAAAAATAGAGCTAATCCGTGCTGAAAAGGTGCGGATTTTCTTTTGATAAGCAGGTATTTGTGCGCTAGTATTCTTAGTATGATGACAGATGGACTCCGTACATGGATAGAGGTTGATAAGGTAGCAATACAGGATAATTTCAATATTTTTAGGTCCCATATTGACTCCGGTACAGCCTTAGGAGCGGTTGTAAAATCAAATGCATACGGTCATGATTTTCGACAATTCTCCCAAGAGGTTATTAATTGTGGAATCGATTGGCTTATTGTCGATTCTATCGTTGAAGCACTTGCTCTGCGAAAAGAAGGGATATCAATTCCTATTCTCGTGCTTGGGTATACATTACCGGAGCGTATCTCCCAGGCAGCTGAAAAGGGTATAAGTATTACCGTTTCAACCTTTGATCTACTTGAGGCTGTAATACAAGAGATGGAGAAGGGGGGAGTAGCTCCCAAGATTCATATCAAAGTTGATACTGGAATGACACGTCATGGGTTTTTTGAGAAAGACAGAGATCTATTATTAAAGACTCTAAAGAAACATAAAGGGGAGTTACATATTGAAGGATTATTCACTCATTTCTCTGCAGCAAAAAATCCGGTGCTACCTCATTTCACCAATACTCAAATCGAACGATTTACCGAATGGAAAAATGCATTTGAAGATGGGGGTTTTTCTCCACTCTGCCACACAGCAGCAACGGGAGGAGCACTTTTATTTCCGGAGTCTCATTTCGATCTTGTGCGTATAGGAATCGGTATGTATGGGCTCTGGCCTTCTCAAGAGGCAAAAGCACATCTTGAGGAAGATTTGACTCTGACTCCCGCCCTCTCTTGGAAGACGATCGTGGGGGAGGTGAAGAACGTTCCCGTGGGAACACGGGTGGGGTATGATGGTACAGAGGTTCTCTCTCATGACGCGACACTTGCTATCTGTCCGGTTGGATATTGGCATGGATTTTCTCGAAAATTATCAGGAATTGGACATGTACTTATCAGAGGTAAAAGAGCTCGTGTTGTTGGAAGGGTTTCAATGGATATTATTACTGTTGATGTTACCGATATCCCTGGGACATCAATGGGAGATGAGGTTGTACTTATCGGAGAGCAGGGAGATGAGAAGATCACGGCATATGAGATGGCATCACTTGACGATACCAGTTGGTATGAGACTATTACACGCATAAACCCCCTTATAAAAAGAATCTATGTCTAACGGCCACTATCATCCGAATACAATCGTTGTACGACGAGCAGTCGATATTCTCGGCTCGCTCGGTTTTCAGGTGGCTGAAGGTCCCGAAGTCGAAACAGAGCATTATAATTTTGATGCATTAAATGTTCCCAAAGATCATCCGGCACGAGATCTGTGGGATACCTTCTGGCTTGAAGAGAATAATCTGGGAGATCTTTTGCGCACACACACTTCGCCGGTACAGATTCGCTTCATGGAAGATGCTCAACCTCCATTTCGTATTCTTGCGCCTGGTAGGACATATCGATATGAGGCAACTGATGCAACTCATGAAGTTCAGTTCCATCAGCTTGAAGGGCTTATGATCGGAACCGATGTTACTCTCGGGCATCTGAAAGGAACACTTAATTATTTCTTTGATGAGTTCTTTGGAAAAGACATGGATGTTCGATTACGTCCCAGCTACTTTCCGTTTGTAGAGCCGGGGGTGGAGGTGGACATGCGTCCAAAAGGAGAATCTGAGTGGACAGAGATCCTCGGGGCAGGAATGGTGCATCCGAATGTCTTAGAGGCGGCTGGTGTTGATCCTAAAAAATGGCAGGGATTTGCATTTGGTATGGGACTCGACCGACTTACAATGCTCCGATACGGTATTGATGATGTCCGCCTTCTCTTCCGAGGTGATCTTCGTTTTCATAATCAATTCTAATATGCTCGTTTCACTTAATTGGCTTACAACCTATCTCGATTCTGAATCTTTACCTGATCCTCAAGAGCTAGCTTCTTTGTTGAATCGACATTCATACGAAGTCGAAGGGATCGAAGAGAGGGGTGATGATGTCATATTTGATCTGGATATACTTCCTAATCGTGCTTCCGACTCTCTTTCGCATATTGGGATAGCACGAGAGATTGCGACTTTGGTTGATGTGAAGATGGTTCTCCCAGAGGGAGATGAGGTAGATGGACGTGGTGATAATGAACTTGTCTCACTTTCTGTTGATGAAAGTATTGCACGTCGTGCACTCAAGTGTGTTATCTCGGGGATAACTGTGGGCGCTTCACCTGATTGGCTTGTCGAGCGGTTGGCATCTGTTGGACAGCGGAGTATTAATAATATTGTTGATATTACCAACTTTGTCATGCTGGAGACTGGGCAACCAGTGCATGCCTTTGACTATGACAAAGTAGCGGGGGAGGGAGCAAAGGAGATTAAGATTCGTTTTGCCAAGGATGGAGAGACAATTAAACTTCTCGATGAGAAGGAGTATACACTCGATTCCTCCATCCCCGTTATCGCCGATGATGAGAAGGCGCTTGATGTTGCGGGAATAAAAGGGGGAGAAACATCAGGGATAGATGAGAATACAACCCGTGTTCTCCTTTCTTCCTGCAGTTTTAACCCCACCATTATTCGTAGGGCATCCCAGAAACTTAATTTACGCACCGATGCATCAAAACGATTTGAGAATAATGTCCCTGCAGTTCTAGCTGCATCGGCTATGGGCCGTCTTAGTAGTCTTGTTAAAGATATCGCTGGTGGAGAGTCTTCCACTGTTGTTGATTTGTACCCTTCTCCACAAGAGCCGATCTCTGTCTCCTTCTCGATTGAGGAGGTCAACTCACTTCTCGGGACAGATATCTCCGAGGAAGAGGTAGAAGATATCCTTACCCGCTTGCAATTCAATGTTCTCTCAATGGGAGACGGATTTGTTGTCTCTGCCCCATTCTGGCGTACAGACATCTCTCTTCCCGCTGATGTGATGGAGGAAATTGGTCGAATATATGGGTATGATCGTATTGAATCTGTTGTGCCAACAAAAGAAGAAGGTAATATTTCAAAGACTCATTACTACAAAGAGCATATACGAGACATTTTAGTTGAAGCGGGATTCAGTGAGGTATATTTATATACCTTCAGAAATGAAGGAGAAATTGAAGTGAAAAATAAAATTGCTAGTGACAAGGGTTTTTTACGTACAAATCTTTCCGATGGGATACGAGAGGCACTTGAGGATAATATGCGATGGGAGCCAATTCTCGGAGAGGGCTCCTTAAAGATGTTTGAGATAGGGACAGTGTTTGAAAATGATCGAGAGTATCCGGCACTTGCTATTGGTGCATCAGATGATGAGCCTGTTGAACAGGCGGTCACTGTGTTGAAAGAAGCTGGATTTGATGTTGATGGTGAGATATCTGGTGGTGTGTGGGAGATTGATCTTGAAGAAATATTCGAGACACTCCCTGATCCTGAAGACGCTGATCTTGCTGAAATCGAAGATGAATCTTTTTCCTTTACCCCCATCTCACCGTATCCATTTGTATTACGTGACGTTGCTGTGTGGGTGCCTGTAGATGTTGATGAAGAAGTGGTTCGAGATGTGATTGAAGAGAAGGCGGGAGAGATGCTTGTTCGCTTGTCCCGCTTTGATGAATATGAAAAAGACGGACGAATATCATATGCATTCAATCTTGTCTTTCAATCTCCTGAGAAGACACTCTCTGATGAAGAGGTGAATGACATCATGGATGATGTCTATGGTTCTCTTGAGGAGAAAGAGGGATGGGAGACACGATAGAAAAAGGTACACCTTTCGGTGTACCGTATATTAGTCAGAAAGATTAGTATGATCCCGGGAAGAATAAGATGGTTGTGGGGAGGGCAAAGCATGTCCCGATAAAAAGACTCAAGATAACAGTCTTAATATCCGGTCTTAGAGGCTTGTGAAATACACTCTTTTCTTTGATGTTGTATTCAGAGAAAAAGGTCGACTCCCCCGCCATCCCGTTGTAGAAGACGCAGAGGAGAGTACCTCCAATCCAAATGACCAAGATTGATGCGAGTGCAACCTCTACTGTCGGCAGGAATTTCGCCGCAAGAATTGGGGTGATGAATCCTGGTGTTCCGATAAATACCCTTCTCCCTAAAGAACTGTCTGTAGCTGTCTCCATAGTACTCGAGTCTCTATTTAAGATGATGAAGCTGTGTCCACCTCCTATACTAGAAGGAGATACTATATAGAGTCAAGAAATTGACCATTTTTATCCCCATGAAAAAGTACGATTTTCGCTTAATAAATGGGTATTTCTTTGCTATACTGTAGGTATACGAGACACTCGTTTCTTATTTTTTTATGCCAAAGAAAAGCAGTAAAAAACAATCATACGCAGCAAAAGATATCACCGTCCTTGAGGGGTTGGAGCCGGTGCGGAAGCGTCCGGGAATGTATATCGGTACCACAGGACCTGAGGGACTCCATCATCTTATCTGGGAGGTGTTTGATAACTCACGAGACGAAGCGATGGCGGGGCATGCTGATCGAGTTGAAGTTGTACTGCTTCCCGATAATAAGATTCGGGTTGTAGATAATGGTCGCGGTATTCCGATTGATACACATAAAAAAGCAAAAGTCTCTGCTCTTGAAGTTATTATGACCACACTTCACTCTGGCGGAAAGTTTGGTGGGGAAGGATATAAGGTATCTGGAGGACTCCATGGAGTTGGTGTTTCTGTCGTGAATGCACTCTCTGAGTGGGCACGGGCGGAGGTACATCGTGATGGCGGTAAGTATATACAGGAATATTCCCGCGGAGATAGGAAGGCCAAAGTTAAAAAACAAGGAAAGTCAGATCAGACAGGGACCATTATCGCGTTTCAGCCTGATCCTGAAATATTTCAAACCATCGAATTTAACTGGCAGAAGATTGTTTCTCGCCTACGTCAGCAAGCATATCTTGTGAAGGAAATGCGTGTGCATATTATTGATGCACGAGAGTATGAAGGTGACATAGATACAGAATCCGTCTTTTGGTTTGATGAACTTGGATTATCTCTCCCATCCACAAGCTTTTACTTTGAAGGGGGGCTTAAATCATTTGTTCGATATCACAATGAACCATATAAGTCGGTGCAGTCTGAAATTTTCTATCTAGACACGACGATTAAGAAGGGTGACGATACTCCGCAGGATATCGGAGTTGAGATTGCTTTTCAGTATGTTGATGATATTTCCACTCGACTCTTTGCGTTTGCAAATAATATCTATACCGCAGAAGGCGGTATGCATGTGACTGGATTCAAGTCTGCTCTGACACGTACTATCAATCAATATGCGCGGGATAATAATATCTTGAAAGAAAAGGAAGATAATCTTTCCGGAGATGATGTACTCGAGGGGCTTACCGCAATAATTTCTGTGAAGCTTGCAGAAGTTCAGTTCGAGGGTCAGACAAAAGCAAAATTAGGTTCTCCTGAGGCCCGCGGTGCGGTTGAGACTGCTTTCAACAATGCATTGCAAGAGTATCTGGAAGAGAATCCGTCTGATGCAAAGGGGGTGATACAGAAATCTATTCTTGCCATGCGTGCCCGCAAGGCAGCGAAAGCAGCGAAAGATAGTGTGTTGCGTAAGGGGGCGCTGGAGGGAATGACACTACCTGGAAAGTTGGCGGACTGCCAGATAAAGAATGCAGAAGAGGCTGAGTTGTTCATCGTCGAGGGAGATTCTGCCGGGGGCTCAGCCAAGCAAGGTCGTGATAATCGAACACAGGCAGTTCTTCCGCTCCGTGGAAAGATTTTGAATGTTGAACGCGCTCGTCTTGACCGCATGCTTAAGAATGAACAAGTGAAGAATCTTGTTATCGCCATTGGAACCGCGATTGGAGATACGTTTGATATCTCCGGATTGCGATACCACAAGACCATCATCGCAACAGATGCTGATGTAGATGGTGCGCATATTCGTACACTTCTTCTCACCCTCTTTTTTCGATACTTCCGTCCAATTATCGAAGGGGGGTATCTCTACATAGCACAACCCCCACTCTATAAGATAGAAGCGGGGAAAGAATCTAATTATTTCTATACAGAAGAAGAGAAACTTAAGTATCTCAAGTCTAAGGGCGTGGATGAAGAAAAGGCATCTGAGATAAAGAATGAAGGTATTAGCGCCGATGAAGCAGAGACATCACGGAAGATAAGTATTCAGAGATACAAAGGTCTCGGTGAGATGAATCCCGAGGAACTTTGGGAAACAACCATGGATCCATCTAATCGTGTGTTGAAGCAGGTTGCAATTGAGGATGCAGAAGCTGCGAATCGTATATTCGAGACCCTTATGGGATCTGATGTTCCTCCACGCAAATCTTTCATTCAGTCGAATGCAAAGATGGCAACAATTGATATCTAATGCTGTACATGGTAGGGTTTTTGTGGCCTTAGTTATTCAACAGTAGAAAGCAATTGGAGGACGTATGGACAATCAGCTGTACCAAGCTTGGTTTGTTTCTCCCACAAACACAGAAGATAACATTTTAGTCAAAAAGGGGCATTTCCCCCTCTACCAAGAGAGTCCGGGGTCAAAGCAGAAGACAATTGCTCGCTGCTTTAATGCCCCTAGCCACTTTCAGGCTACAATCTCAAGGGTGTGGATAGCTTCGGGCTCTCGTATCTGTGATGGATCTTCATCATTAGAGAAGATAAGCCAGGAGAAAATACTCATCCTCTCACGAGGAACTTTCTCTAACGAGAGGGTTAAAAAGCTTGTGGAAGGAAAGAAGCAAGCACTCGAACGACGAGTTCGAAACCTATTCTATGAACATCCCGAGCACGTTGAGCTTGTGTTTGGATTTGGATTCGAAGATTGTGGCGAGCGTGGTTGGCAGATTCGATTTCTAGCTCTTGCAAGGGGATGTATCCAAATCAGGACACAGGAGATCCTGAGAAATGGAAAAAGGAAAAAGGTTACATCTGAGTTCCAGTATGACACCAAGTCAGAGAAATTTGTCTACTATTCTTTATAAGCACCCCTCGAGGGTGTTTTTTCTTTGTCTAGATGTGGTAGAGTGTTGTGCGTATGGTATTCAAGAAATTCAAACGAAAAGCACAGGGATTTGCTCTGAAGAAAATGATGGACAAAAAGGGAGTACCTCAATCCCAAAAGGATATGATTCTTGGGATGATGGAGAAGAACCCTGAGCTTTTTGAAAAAATCCAAAAGGAGATAAAGGCGAAACAAAAAGACGGCAAAGGTGAAATGGCAGCTACGATGGAGGTAATGCGGAAATATCAGGCAGAGTTACAGAAGCTTGCTCAAGAATAGATTATATGAATATATCAGTCGGCATTGTAGGATTACCAAATGTTGGTAAATCTACACTCTTTAACGCCCTTACCAACAAATCAGTATCCGCGGAAAACTATCCCTTCTGTACGATCGATCCGTCAGTGGGGATTGTTCCCGTTCCCGATGATCGACTCGGAAAACTCTCGCAGCTCTCAAGTTCAGCAGAAACCATTCCTGCTGTTGTTGAGTTTGTTGATATTGCCGGACTTGTAAAAGGGGCGGCTGAAGGAGAGGGGTTGGGAAATAAATTTCTTTCAAATATTCGCGAAGTTGATGCCATTGCGCATGTTACACGTATTTTTGAAGATGATGATATTGCACATGTAGATGGTCGTATCGATCCATTACATGATATTGAGATAATTAACCTTGAACTCATATTTGCTGATCTTGCGACGGTAAAGAAATATCGCGTGGGACTTGAGAAAGATCTTAAGCGTGGTGATAAGGGTGCGGTTCGAGAAGATGATGTATTGCAATCAGTAGAAGAATGGCTTGAAGATGAAAAACTTGTATCGAATATGAATCTCACGGAAGATGAAGAAGAGATTGTTGGAAACCTCCATCTTCTCACCGCAAAGCGGGTGTTATATGTATTGAACAAGAAAGTGGGGGCACGGAACTTAGATGAAATAAAAGACGAGCGGTGGGAGAAACTCATGTCATATTTTGATGAGACAGAAGGTTCCTTTGTTGTAGTTGATGCCGGCTTTGAAGGGGAGATACGCGAGATGTCTCATGAGGAAAAACAAACCTTTCGAGAAGATGCTGGGCTTGAGGGGGATGGTGGTATCAATCATCTAATTGTTGCAGCCTACGATCTCTTAGGACTTATAACATTCTTCACGACTGGAGAGAAAGAAAGTCGTGCATGGACAATAGAACGGGATTCTAGCGCTCCTGAGGCGGGAGTTGCAATTCATTCTGATTTTCAAGATAAATTTATACGTGCCGATGTTATCTCGTGGGAAAAATTACTTGAAGCAGGGTCACGCGCCACGGCGCGTGATAAAGGGTGGATACGAACAGAGGGAAAAGAGTATATTGTTATCGATGGAGACGTGATAGAATTTAAGATATAAATATGAATGAGAAAAAACTATTAAAATGGGCACTTGCAGGAGGTATTATAATTGTACTCAATCTCTTCTTTAATTATGGACTCTCTGTATTCTATCCTTCACCAGAATGGGGAGATTTTTGTAATGAAATGCCAACAAAAGATATTTCAACTGAGGAAATGTGTACTGACGAGGGTGGAAAGTGGACTGCCTCAGGAGAGTATCCACGCCCTGTTGTACTTGAAGGAGAGAGGTCCGGATACTGCGATACCAGTTTTTATTGTCGCGAGGCATATGAGGATGCACGGGATGTCCACAGTCGTAATGCCTTCATAGCTCTTCTTCTGCTTGGTGTTGCGTCACTTCTTCTTGGGATACTCCTCTCCATCCCCGCTGTCGTTTCTCTCGGACTCTCATACGGTGGAGCACTTTCACTTGTGATTGCTTCAATGCGCTATTGGGGTTCAGCGGATGATATTATTCGTCTCCTCATTCTTGCAATTGCACTTGCTATATTGATATTTGTTGGAATACGAAAATTCTCCGATTAAAAAAAAACGGCCGAAGCCGTTATGTGGTGAGGTGGTGCGCAAAAACACCCAAGAAGAGGGCTGTAGTTAATATCCACCAGAAGAGTGAGAGAGCCTGTGCATGTGTTGCAACAGAGCTTGTGTATCTCCCACTAGATACCCTTTGGAACAGAATGGTATAGCGGATGGAGATAACGAGAGAAATGGTGGCGAATATGTGAAGTGCTACCCCATGACCTTTTTGAAGCTAATGGAACGCATCGACGGGCTGTTTGTATCCTATCATATTCTTTTTCGTATTGAACCTTATTCAAAAATCCCATAGGATGGAGAGACATGGCAGAGTATGATCACAAAAAAATAGAGAAGAAGTGGCGAGAATTTTGGGCAAAAGAAGATATCTATAAATCAGAAGAAGATTCAGATAAACCCAAAAGTTATATTCTCGATATGTTTCCATATCCATCTGGAAAGGGGCTTCATGTCGGACATCCGAAAGGGTACATAGCGACTGATGTGTATTCGCGTCACATGCGTATGAAAGGACACCAGGTGCTTCACCCTATGGGGTGGGATGCATTTGGCTTGCCGGCAGAAAATTATGCTATTAAAAATCAAGTTCATCCGCGAAAGGCGGTAGAAAAAAATATTGCACGATACAAAGAACAGCTTGAGAACATTGGATTTGATTATGATTGGGACCGAGAAATTAATACAACAGACCCCGAATATTATAAATGGACGCAGTGGATTTTTCTTCAGTTATTTAAAAAAGGGCTTGCATATGAATCTCATGCACCGATTAATTGGTGTCCCTCCTGTAGGACAGGGCTCGCTAATGAGGATCTTGAAGGGGGTGTGTGTGAGAGATGTGGAAGCGAGATCGAAAAACGCCCTATACGTCAGTGGATGTTGCGTATCACTGACTATGCGGACAGACTTCTTGAGGACCTGAAAGAGCTTCCTAAATGGCCGGATAATATAAAGGAAATGCAACGGAATTGGATAGGGAAGAAAGAGGGAACCTCTTTTGTATTTGAACTCAAGGGGATCGATGGCCAGCATAACGTGGAGGTATTTACCACCCGACCTGATACATTCTTCGGCGTAACTTTTCTTGTTGTCTCTCCTGAAAAAGCACGGGAATGGATTGATAAAGGGTGGAAGGCTGATTCTGCTATAGAGGAGTATGTTGATAAATCTCTCTCAAAGAGTGAAATAGAGCGCGCAAACGAAGAAAAAGAGAAAACTGGGGTAGATACTGGTATCAAAGCAATTCATCCCGCTACGGGCGAAGAGATCCCTGTGTGGGTCGCTGATTATGTGTTGGGGGGATATGGTACGGGTGCAATTATGGCAGTACCTGCTCATGATGAGCGCGACCATGAATTTGCGCAGAAATTTAATCTTCCTATACGTCAGGTTATTGCTAAGGAATATGAAATGCCGTGGTTTTCGGGAAATAAAGATGATCTGATTCCTGTACGTGGTTCATATGGTATTATTCGCAGAAAGAAAGATAACAAGATTCTTCTACAGATTGCACATTTAAGTAGGACATCGACCTATCGGCTTCCCGGAGGTACTCTTGATGAGGGTGAGACATGGGAAGAAGGACTGATTCGAGAAATAGAAGAAGAGGTGGGATATAGATTTGCTTCTGCTGGTGCGGAAGTAGCTAATACATATTCATATCACAGTGGTTCATTGAATCCAAAAGACTCATCTCGGGATGATTTTATACGACATAAAAAGGCATTTGAATTGTGGTTTGAGGATTGTGAAGAATGTGAGCCCAGCCCGGAAGAATACGAAGTTTCCTTTGAATACGAATGGCATTCTCCTGAGGATGCTTTAAGACTTACCGCAGAAGACGATGAATTTATCGATGAGCAGCATATTCTAAGGATGTATCTAGGTAAGGAGATCGTTACCGAAAAGGGGAGACTTGTAGACTCTGAGGACTTCTCTAATCTTAAAAGTGATGAAGCGGCAGAAAAGATTACAGAAAAATATGGAAAGAAGAATGTAAATTATCGTCTTCAGGATTGGGTTTTTTCTCGGCAGCGATACTGGGGAGAACCTATTCCTCTCATACATTGTGAAGAGTGTGGGGTCGTTCCAGTACCGGAGAATGAACTTCCTGTCACCTTACCCGAGGTAGAAGCGTACGAACCGACAGGTACCGGAGAATCACCACTTGCAGATATAAAAGAGTGGGTGAATACAACGTGTCCGGAATGTGGAGGAGAAGGGAAGCGAGAGACAAATACTATGCCTCAGTGGGCAGGATCGTGTTGGTATTATCTGCGATATATGGATCCGCGTAATGAATCAGAGTTTGTCGATCCCTCAAAAGAGCAGTATTGGTCTCCTGTGGATGTATATGTCGGTGGAGCAGAGCACGCTACGCGTCACTTGATCTATGCACGATTTTGGCACAAGTTTTTGTACGACATTGGTGTTGTGAGTACAAACGAGCCATTTACAGAACTTCATTCAGTGGGGTTGATACAGGCAGCAGATGGACGAAAAATGAGTAAGCGTTTTGGCAACGTTGTTAATCCAGACGATATTGTGGAACAAGTGGGCGCTGACACTCTTCGTGTATATGAGATGTTTATGGGACCATTTGAAAACACTATCGCCTGGAGTACAGATAATATGGTGGGGGCGCGACGTTTCCTTGAGCGGGTTTGGGGTCTATCTGATTATATTCAGGATGAAGATAATCAAGCTCTTGATATCGAATTACACACAACGATAAAGAAAGTTGGGAATGATATTATCGCCTTCAAGTTTAATACCGCTGTGTCTCAAATGATGATCTTTGTGAAGGCTGTGGAAGAAGAAAAGAAAATAGGTAGAGATCAGATAAAAACCTTCTTGCGTGTATTGGCACCCTTCGCTTCTCATCTCACAGAAGAGCTGTGGCATACATATGATGGAGACGGATCAATTCATCTTGAAGCATGGCCAGAATATGACCAACATCTTTTAGAAGAAAAGGAAGTTACAATAGTTGTTCAAATAGACGGTAAGGTTCGACATTCCTTCTCTATTTCTTCTGGACTCACAAGGGATGAATTAAAAGAAAAAGCACACACCGAAGAGGAAGTTCAGCAGCGTCTAGAGGGGAGAGAAGTTGAAAAAGTGATCGTTGTTCCTGATCGTCTTGTGAACTTTGTAACAAAGTAAACAGGTATTTGACGGTAGGTGTATGTTCGGGTACTATGCCTTCCACAGAAGAAAAGGTGCGGGACACTTTCTGCAGCATAAAAGATTGACAATCATCTAATTCTGATATATTATTAATTTGCTTTTCTAGACAGAAGGGCTTCTATTAAACAGCATACACATGACTGCTTTGAAGTTTAATCCAAAACAAATCACCAAGCGTCTGATCTCAGAACTCCCTGAGCGTGCTCAAGATATTATCGTTAAGCGCTTTGGACTTGAAGCCGATGAGATCATGACACTTGAAGCGATTGGAAATATATATGACATTACACGTGAGCGTGTACGTCAGATTGAGAATCATTCACTTAATAAACTTGCAGAGTCAGAGACTCTCAAGGAGCATAATGATTCCCTTACAGAACTCCGTGAATTTGTACACGAGCTTGGTATTGTCGTTCCTGAATCAGAACTTCTTGGACGTATATCACAGAAGCGCGATGTACAGAATCATGTCTATCTTCTTCTCCGACTTGGAGAGCAATTTGAATATGAAAAAGAAGACCGACACTTCACACACCGTTGGTTTGTAGATAAGGTTGTGCACGAAGCTGTTAAAGAAGCCCTTCATACTATTCATGACCTGCTTGGACCTGAAGATCTTGTATCAGAAAAAGAGATTATCGACTGGTTCCGCGATCGAGTGAATGGAGAATCAGCTCCTGATCGTCATCTAAATGATGATGAAATTGTAAAGCGATGGCTCCGTCTATCGAAGGTTGTAGATCGAAACCCTCTAGGTGAATGGGGACTTGCTGACAGCCCGAATGTTCGGGTAAAGGGTGTGCGTGACTATGCCTACCTTGTTATCCGTCAACACGGATCTCCTATGCACTTCACTGAAGTTACAAAGAAAATAGAAGAACTCTTTGATAAGAGTGCACATGTTGCAACTACACACAACGAACTCATTAAAGATAACCGCTTCGTACTCGTTGGACGTGGACTCTATGCTCTCAAGACATGGGGGTATATGGAGGGAGTTGTAAAGGATGTGATTCGACAAATTCTTAAGCAGGAAGGTCCAATGACACGCGATGAAATTGTTGATCGTGTTCTTAAGGAACGATACGTGAAGCCAAATACAGTGGTGGTTAATCTCCAAGACGCCGACCTCTTTGAGAAACGAGATGATGGAAAATATCTCGTGAAAGGGTAATATTATTGAAACTAAAAACACCCGGGAGACCGGGTGTTTTTTATTTGTATAAAATAAAAAAAAAGAGCTCGACCGCCGTGATGCCCTACAGCGGTCGAACCCTAGTACCCGTGACATCTTCCCCCATACGAGAAAGACATCACCGGGCATTCGAGAGGGCCAGAGAAAGTGATCCTGAGGTCTTACCACAGACTCTGTTTCATCTCCAGAGGTTTAAAGATATGAACTCCCTAGAGATACCACCTCGAACTCAGTGTTCAAGTTCATCATCTATACTACGAATATATGTCATATAGTCAAGAGATTATTGTGACTTTACCTTCAGCTTTGTTTTCTGATCTTTGTTGAGTTTTGGAAGACGGATTATAAGGAGCCCATGGTTTTCTGTTGCCTCTGCTTCATCTACCTCAATTTCATCAGGGAGCATAACGGTTCTTTTGAACTGTCCCCAGTAGAGTTCACGTTGGAGATAGTCTCCATCTGAAATGCCACGTGGCCCTTCGCGACGTCCTGAGATGGTTACCACCTCTCGACTGATCGAGATATCTAAATCATCTGGACGCACTCCGGCGACCATAGTTTGAATTACTATCTCAGTTGAGGTTTGGTAGAGGTCGATTGCCAGCTGTGCTTCCTCTTCGATATCAGTGGAGACGTCCTCTTCTTCATGATGTTCATCCTCGTCGTCGTACGGGTCAAATTCCTCTTCCTCTTCATCGACATTTACCGCACCTGTGAGTTTTTCAAAGAATGATGTTTTTCGAGCCATGTGGTATAAGTTAATTAATTTATGATCTTGATCGGCGTATATGCTTCACCTTCTCAAAGATCATGAGAAGGAGAATAACACCAACCCAGATGTATGCAAATACGACTAATACATTTGTATGCCCAATTATAGAGAAATTGAAGTATGTGTGCAAAGCAATTGCGAGAATAAGTCCACCAAGTACATACCGTCGCTTAATACGCTGAGCTCGGTAGAAGGAGAAGGCCATTGCTGCTCCAACAACTCCTGAGGCCAGTGTATGCAGTACAGATGCACCAATGAAGCGCATATTTCCTGTCACAATACTCCGACCTATCAATCCATCTTCAATGGGAGTGAGGAGGAAAAGGGTATTTTCAAGTGCCGCGAATCCGAGTGCAGCTGTGATCATGTATATAAGGGCATCTACAGGTTCGTCACAATCCTTATTATGTAGTCCGGCAAAGTATGCAAATACAAACTTGAGTGTTTCTTCTATGATTGCCCAGAGGAGAAAGAGTGTAAAGAGTCCCCCTGGTATATGTTCTTGTACAAGATGTTCAAGGGGGAGAACGACAACAACCGCAAGCATTCCTGCAAGGAATGTGATGAATATACGCCCTCTGGGCTCAGGACGCCTTTCGTCTTCCCCGAGCCAAAAGGCAAGCCATATGAGGGCAGGGATGATACCACCGAGGGTGGCAATGAGTATAGTTAGGGGAGAGAACATACGTATATTCTACCAGACCTCTATTCTTCAATCGGCCAGTTTTCCACCATCAAGAAATCACGCTCTTTAGTCGGCATGTGTTTCCAGATTGCTTCTGTTACAAAAGGCATAATCGGATGGAGGAGTCTGAGAGAAATTGAAACGAGCTCTACGAGAGTCCAAATCGCTTCTTGTTGTATATCCGCATTGTCGCTGTAGAGGTCATCCTTGCTTTCTTCAAGGATCTCATCTGCAAGTCTGTGCCAGATGTAGTGGTACGTTTCTTCTGCAGCAAGGTGGAGGCGATAATTGTTGAGGTGTTCGGTGATCTCTTCTGCTTTTTCTTGGATTTCTGTAAGGTAGTTTTGGTATTTCACAGAGAGATCTGGTTTTTCGGAATGATTATATTCATCTGGGATATTCATGAATATAAAGCGAGCGATATTCCAGACCTTATTCGCAAATTTTCGATATCCACGAACATCGTCAAGGTCGAGATTTGCATCATTCCCGGGACTTGTTCCGATAATAAGTGCCATACGGAGTGCGTCTGCACCATGTTCTTCTATGATATCAACGGGATCAATATTGTTCCCAAGTGATTTGGAAATCTTTTGTCCTTTCTTGTCGCGTACGAGTCCGTGGAAATATACATCTTTGAACGGAATCTCTCCGAGAAGACAGGTGGACATAAGGATCATGCGGGCAACCCAGAAGAAAATGATGTCATACCCTGTTTCAAGAAGGCTGTTAGGGTGATATGTCAAAAGGTCATCTGTTTTCTCTGGCCATCCAAGAGTTGAAAAAGTCCAGAGTCCAGAAGAGAACCATGTATCAAGAGTATCGGGATCTTGCTTCCATTCATCTCCCGGAGCTTCGTGCCCGACATGCATTTCATCCCCCTTATACCACACAGGAATTCTGTGGCCGTACCAGATCTGGCGAGAGATGCACCAGTCGTGGAGATTATCAATCCAGTTGAAGTATACTTTCTCGAAACGAGGGGGAATAATACTTACTTCTCCACTTTTTACCACGCTCGCCATTAATTGTTTGAGTGTAACTTTACTCCCGGAATCTATACCTTCAATCTCTGAATGCTCTAATGTGAATTCTTTATTCACATCAATGAACCATTGAAGTTTTGGTAGTGGTTCAATGATTCCTCCACTCCGTTCTGCTTTCGAGACATTGATATTTACTTCTTCTGTATTCTCCATCAGATCATTTTCTTTGATCCATTCCACAACCCACTCCCGTGCGTCTTTTGTTTTCATTCCTTCAAGCTCCTCGATTACATTCTCCATCTTTCCGTATTCATTAATCACCTGCTTGAGTGGGAGATCATGTCTCTCTGCTATTTCCCAGTCGGTCATCGAATGTGCTGGTGTAATTCCCACTGCCCCTGTTCCATATTCGGGATCAATAGATTCATCAGCAATTATTTGTATTGAAAGTTGTGAGCCTGCGAATTCTACTTCGTGCGTTGTTCCGATATATTCGTTATATCTCTTATCATCAGGATGTATTGCAACTGCAGTATCTCCCACTTTTGTCTCAGGACGAGTTGTGGCAATGGGAACAGGGAAGTCTTTTGAATATCTAAATGTGTAGAGGGTCCCGGTAGATTCCTCGTGGAGCACCTCATCATCAGAAACTGTGGTTTGTCCTTTGGGATCCCAATTAACCACACGATCCTTGCGGTATATAAGTCCAAGATCATACATTCGTTTAAATGCTTCTCGAACTGCCTTCTCTCGCTTCTCATCGAGTGTAAATGCTTCGCGAGACCAATCCAGAGAACCACCGATTGAGCGAAGTTGAGAGACAATTGTGCTATGTGAATTCTGTGCAAACTCTTCTACACGCTCAAGAAACTTTTCTCGCCCGAGGTCGGATCGACGCACCCCCTCTTTTGAGAGAATCTTCTCAACTTTTGATTGTGTTGCAATAGCGGCATGGTCAGTACCCGGAATCCAGAGTGTACGCTTTCCGCGCATACGGGCAAAGCGAATCAGAATATCCTCTATTGTAGTCATTGCTGCATGACCGACATGCATCACACCAGTGACGTTCAGCGGGGGGAGTACCATCGAAAAAGGATCACTGTCTTTCTCTGTTACTCCCTTGTCTATACATATATCCGGATTGAAATATCCGCTCTCTTCCCACTGGGAATAGAGAGGTTCTTCTGTGTCAGTATGGTCATATCCGGACTGAAATTCTTTGGGTAAATCCATACATGGCAATATATCAGGATTAACCGTACTCGCAAAGGTGGTGTTGAGAACTTAGACTGCACATTTTCCTATTTACGGTATTATAGAGACAACTTATTTATGCAAAATTTCTTTAATCTCGAAGGATGGCGATATGTGTTGATGGGGCTGGATATTCTCCTAACCCTCGCCCCTATCTGGCTTCCCATTCTGCTCATATGGGTAGCCGCTACACTCTACATGCGGTATATACGCCTAAAATATCTACAAGAGAGAGAATTTGATCTCTTGGAGATTAAGCTACCAGAGGATATTCGCAAGACTCCTGAGGCAATGGAGCTTATCTACACTGCATTGTATTTAAAGAGTACCCCCACGTTATACAAAGTATTCGTGAACGGTGAAGTGATACCGTGGTTTTCACTTGAACTTGTTTCTATTGGTGGAAAGATACATTTCTTTATCCGTACCGATTCAAAACATACACGGATTGTGAAAGCACAGATATATGCGCAGTATCCTGAAGCTGAGATATATGAAGTCCCCGACTACACCAACTTTGTCGATGTGGATTCAGCTGACATTGACATGTGGGGGACATATTTCCAACAGACAGACGAGGATGTGAAGCCGATAAAGACGTATGTTGACTACAACCTAGACAAGCCGGGGGTTAAGCCAGAGGAGCAGACAAACCCCATCACCTCCATGTTGGAGTATCTTGGGAATCTCAATAGGGGAGAACAGGTGTGGATACAAATCTTGATTCGTGGCCACAAGGCGTGGGATTGGAAGACAGGAAATACACTCTTAAAGAAAACAGAGTGGAAGGATAAGGTGGATAAAGAGATAGATAGTGTTGTTAAAGAGGCAAAGAAGACAGAGGAGGGGAAAGAACTCTTGTTGCCATATCTGGAGCCAGGAAAGGATGACTATATAAAATCACTGCGTCGACAACAGGCAAAGATTCCATTTGAAGTTGCAATACGTGGACTATATATTGCTGAGAAAGATGTTTTTGAAGGGGTGAGTATTGTGGGATTAATTGGAAGCCTCCGGCAGTATAATTATCATGACGCTAATGGATTTAAGTTGGGCTATTGGACGGATGTCAGCGAGTTTGAGAAGAATGTAGACTCCATTTTTGGAATGGAGAAATATGTTGAGAGACGAAAAGATAAGATGAAACGGGAGTTTTTTGAAGCATACCGTCTACGCTCTTTCTTCTATCCTCCGTATCGATACTACGAAGCTTCTCCCTTTATTCTCACCACAGAAGAGTTGGCGACCATATATCACTTTCCCGGAGGTGTGGCGCAGACACCGACATTCAAGCGCCTTGATGCCAAGAAAGGTGAACCACCTTCTGATCTTCCAACATAGTTATGAAATCACGAAAAGAAAAATTACGTGATGAGCTGCGTATATATACCGATCGATATAAAGAAGAGCGGAACCGGCTCTTTGAAGGTGTAGAGGATATACAGAGATCATTTTCTGACATGACACTATTAGTGGTGAGTTCACTTATTGCTATTTTAATGATAATTGGCGCCGCTGCCACATTCATGTGGGGGCCACCGCGACACTTCCCAGTGGGGACAATTGTTCACATAGAAGAAGGAGGAACTCTTGGGGAAGTTGCTGCGCAGCTGGAAGATCGTAATGTTATACGTTCAACCGGGCTTTTTGTTGCCTCAGTTCGGTATTTATATAATGGAGATGACAGTGTAGTGGCCGGTGATTACTTCTTCTCACAACGACACACACTTTTCTCTGTCGCTGAGAAAATAACATCTGGTGATTATGGTCTCGATCCTCTTGCCGTTACCATTCCTGAAGGTGCTTCTGTGCGAGAAATGGCTAATATCCTTGAAGGGAAACTTGATTCTTTTAACAAAAATGTATTTATCGGCCTCGCACTTTCTTTAGAGGGGTATCTCTTTCCTGATACATACCACTTTCTACCCAATACTTCAGAGCGACGAGCGATAGAGGTGATGAATGAAAATTTCAAAAAGAAGATTGCTGAGTTAGATGATGAAATAGAAACCTCGGGATATGATCTTCATGAGATTGTGACCATGGCCTCTATAATTGAAAAGGAGTCAGAAAATAATGAGCAGGCTCGTCGAACAATCTCTGGTGTTCTCTGGAAACGTATTGAAATGGGGATGCCGCTTCAGGTTGATGCAGTCTTTCCGTATATTATCGGACGCAATACATTTGAGCTCTCTCTAGAGGATCTCAAGGTTGATTCTCCGTATAATACGTATCGGTACCCTGGATTGCCTCCGGGACCAATATCAAATCCAGGATTAGCCTCTATAGAAGCAGCTCTAAATCCGATTAAGACAGAGTATCTCTTCTACCTCGCGGATCTTAATGGACGTACTCATTTTGCCGAGACATTCGAGGAGCACAAGTGGAATAAGGCACGGTATTTGGATTAGTTTTCCACCATTGAGATAAGTGGCATTTTATAGTATTATTAAGCCATAAGAGAGGCAGAATATATATGGTTATAACCTATCACGGACATCAATTTTTTAAGCTGCAATACGGGGATACAGTATTAGCTCTTGACCCCCCTTCAGCAGATTCAGAATATAAATCCGCACGCTTCGGCGCGGATATTGTGTTGAGTTCTGTTCGACACCCTGATTTCATGGGGAGAGAGAATCTCACCGCGGGTGACAAGGACCCCTTCATCATCTACGGCCCTGGTGAATATGAGGTGCAGGAGATTTTCATAAAAGGACTTTCGTCTAAGACACAATATGATGGAGATGAGGGGGTAAATACCATCTATTATTTCAATATGGAGGGGATGGATATCCTCTTCCTTGGTGCACTTGGATCCACGAATTTGGATCCTGAAGTCCTTGAAGTGATTGATAATGTGGATGTGCTCTTCATACCTCTCGGAGAGGAGGGGGTGTTGGACCCGGTAGAGGCGTATAAGTTTGGGGTCAAACTAGAGGCCAATATCATCATCCCTATGCATTATAATGAGACACAACTGGGAGTCTTTCTCAAAGAAGAGGGGACAAAGAAGAAAAAGGCAGAAGATAAATTGACGATCAAACCTTCTGATGTCTCTGGGAAAGAAGGGGAGATAATTATACTTTCTCAATCATAATTATGTTTCGTTTCGTAGAACAACTACAAAAGAAACCACATCATGTTCGCAAGAACACTGCGATCGGCACATCTGCCATAGTTACCCTTCTTATTGCGGGTGTCTGGATCTCGGTGAGTGACTTTACCCCCACTGAATCAACCGGAACGGTTGTGGTAGAAAATGAGAGGAAAAGCCAAGTGGCAAGTCCACTAAGAGCTCTTGAAGATGATTTCTCTCGTGTTTCCGATGGATTTAGAGGACTTATCGGGACATTAGAGAGGGAAGATGATGGAGTGGAGGTGGTGAGTGAACGGGAGCCCACTGTACGACCTGATATAGAGAGCTCCGCATCGGAGGTAGATTATTCGTTTGAGTAGTTAAGACCAACCTGTTTTAGATATGGCTCGTAAGAAAAAGGACGACAACAATAAAGAGGAGGAAAAAGTAGTGGCTGACAAAATAGTGTCTCGCTCTATTACTGACGAAATGAAAGAGGCATACATCGACTATGCAATGTCAGTTATTACCGCTCGTGCTCTCCCTGATGTACGTGATGGATTGAAACCAGTCCATCGCCGTATTTTGTTTGCAATGAATAAGATGGGGTTGACCTCTGGAGCGAAGTTCAAAAAGTCAGCTGCTGTGGTTGGAGATGTTATCGCAAAATATCACCCGCACGGTGATGCTGCGGTATATGACACGATGGTGAAAATGGCACAGGATTTTAATCACCGCTACCCACTGATTAGTGGACAGGGAAACTTTGGATCCATTGATGGTGATTCCGCTGCTGCATATCGATATACCGAAGCGAAGATGACAAAGATATCTGAAGAGCTTCTTGCAGATATTAACAAAGAAACTGTTGATATGGTCTCTAACTATGACGGGACACACGATGAGCCGGAGGTGCTACCGGCTGCAGTGCCCGGACTACTTTTGAACGGTACACTCGGTATTGCCGTTGGAATGGCGACAAATATTCCTCCACATAACTTGGGAGAATGTATCGATGCCACTACACACCTCATTGATAATCCTGATGCGACCACAGAAGATCTCATGGAGTATATAAAGGCGCCCGATTTTCCAACAGGGGCTGTTGTCTTCGATCGTGAGGATATTCTTCATGCATACTCCACAGGGCGCGGTGGCATGGTGGTTCGCGGCGAAGCGGAGATAGTTGAACCCAAAGCCGGATCATTTCAGATTATTATCCGTTCTATTCCATATCGGGTAAATAAAGAGAATCTTGTCATGAAGATTGCGGATCTTGTGAAGGATAAGAAGTTGGAGGGTATCCGAGATATTCGCGATGAATCCACAAGAGACATCCGTATTGCCATTGACCTCAAGACAGGTTCACACCCACAGAAGACGTTGAATAAATTGTATAAATACACTCAATTAGAGGAGAAATTCCATATGAACCTCGTGGCACTTGTTGATGGAGTCCCACAAATGCTCTCTCTGAAAGCAGTCTTGCAAGAGTTTGTGAAGCATCGACAAAATGTTGTGCGTCGTCGCGCTGAATATGAACTCAAAAAGGCACAGGCGCGAGAACATATACTTCTCGGACTCAAGAAAGCACTTGATCACATTGATGAGGTCATCAAAATCATCAGGGAATCAAAAGATCGCGATGCTGCAAAGGAGAATCTGATGAAGAAGTTTAAGTTCTCCTCAGATCAAACTGATGCCATTCTCGCTATGCAGCTACAACGATTGGCTGGACTCGAGAGGCAGAAGATAGAAGACGAACTCAAAGAGATTCAGAAGTTCATCAAAGAACTCGAAGAACTTCTCTCCAGTGAAAAGAACATACTTGCACAGGTGAAAGAGGAACTTGAAGATATGAAGGATAAGTATGGTGACGCACGTCGAACCACCGTTGTTGAGCATGGAGTACGTAACATCTCCATGGAAGATATGATTCCTGAGGTTGAAAGTGTGCTCGTCTATACCGCAGGTGGATATGTGAAGAGAACAGATCCATCTTCGTACAAGAGGCAGAAGCGAGGAGGTGTTGGGGTTGTTGATCTAAATACTAAAGAAGAGGATGTGGTAACTCATCTTATTCAATGCTCTACACACAGTGATCTCCTCTTCTTTACCGACAAAGGAAAGGTGTATCAGATAAAGATGTACGAACTCCCTGAAGGACGTCGTGCGACGAAAGGAAAGTCAATTATGAATTTCCTTTCTCTTGAGGATGATGAAAAAGTAACAACTATCCTGCCGATGCCAAAGAATGTGAAGAAAGATGGCGGTGAATTGGATATTGTACTTGTGACAGAAAGTGGAACGGTGAAGAAAGTAGAGGCGTCATCATTCCATGACGTGCGCCGTGGTGGAATTATCGCCATTACACTCAAAGATGATGATAATTTGGTTGCAGCAAACTTTGCCGATCCGGGAGAGGATGTTGTACTCGTGACACGAAAAGGGAAGTCAATCCGATTCTCTGAAGAAGATGTTCGGGCTATGGGACGTACCGCACAGGGTGTACGGGGTATTAAACTCGGAAAGGGTGATGCGGTGATATCGGGTGATGTGGTGCATTCCGAGGATGATAAAGGAACACTCTTTGTGCTTAGTGAGAACGGATATGGAAAGAAGACAAAACTCACTGAATATAAATCACAGAATCGTGGTGGATCCGGACTAAAAACCGCAAATGTGACGAAGAAAACCGGGGAACTGGTATCTGCACGGATACTCTCAGGAGAAGAGGCGGAGATGGTCGCAATGTCACAGAAAAGTCAGGTGATACGTATTGATGTTGAAGAGATTCCGTCTCTTGGACGTGCAACACAGGGAGTGCGCATTATGAAATTACGTAGTAGCGATAAGGTAGCATCTCTTGCTTGTCTGTGACGAGTGTAGAATAGAATGCTACAATCAGATATATAATGGCATTCAGTAATCCGCAGGGAAATATTACGCATCTCAAGCTTGAACCGGGCTATCTTGTCGCTGATCTTGGAGCAGGTTCAGGACATTATACTCTTGCTGCCGCAGAAGCGGTGGGGGCGGGAGGAAAAGTATATGCAGTCGATATACAAAAACAGCTAGTGGAGCGTCTGAAGAAGGAAGCGATGCGACGCGGGTATGACAATGTGGAAGTGGTGTGGGGAGATCTTGAGGCAAAGGAGGGGAGTACTCTGAAAAGCAATTCGATGAATGCCGTCATTCTTTCAAACACCCTTTTCCAGGTTGAGGATAAAGAAACGGCTCTTTCTGAAGTATCCCGGATTCTCAAGCTGGGTGGACGAATGTTATTTATAGATTGGAGTGATTCTTTTGGGGGGCTAGGTCCGCAACCCGGTCATGTGATATCTGTTGGTGATGCTCGGAAGCTACTTGAATCAGCTGGATTTGAGATAGGGGAGGAGATTCCCGCCCGTGATCACCATTATGGCTTTATTGCAAGAAAAAAGAGATAATACTGATATATGGACGAACAAACAAGTATATTTCAATATGTAGTTATCGGCATACTCCTCGTTGTTGCACTCCTTGCTGTTATTGTATTTGCGCTTCAGAAACGTAGTGAAGCACTTCCATCGACTCAACTCTCAGTGTGGGGGGAGATGGAAAGAGAAGATTTTGAAGATGCGGTAGAGCCCTTGATTGTAGAGAGTGAGGCTCCGTTTGAGTTTCAATATCAACAGATCTCATCCGAGAGACTTGAGGAGATATTAGTAGAGGCACTTGCATATGGTGGTGCTCCCGATCTTCTTTTGTATCCAGAGACAACACTTCTGCGAGTTCGAGGAGATCTACTTCCGATTCCATATGAAAGCTTTCCACTACGGAATTTTCGCGATTCATTTGTAGAGGCAGGAGAAGTATTTGCTGCACCAAATGGAATATATGCTCTTCCTATCTCTGTAGATCCTCTCGTGATGTACTGGAACAGAACATTGCTTTCTGGCGCAGGTATTGCAACACCACCAGCATATTGGGGTGATATTCCTGATTTTGTAGATGAGGTGGGAGTGCGTAATGGGACATCTATCGAGCGTGCCGCTATCGCATTAGGTACATTCTCCAATATTGCCAATGCAGCAGATATCTTTTCACTTCTTCTGTTGCAGTCAGGGAACCCAATTGCACAGTGGAGTGGAAATGGAGTTGAATCAGTATTAGCACCAAAAAATTCACGCAATGCATCCATTGTGCTCTCAGTGGTACGTTTCTATACCGAATTTGCTGACCCTGATACTCCAACGTATACATGGAACTCTGCGCTTCCTGAAGCTCAATCTATCTTTGCAACAAATAATCTTGGACTTTATATCGGGTTTGCCTCTGAGATCAGACGTATTCGTTCTCGAAATCCGAATTTAAATTTTGATGTCACTTCAGTACCGCAGATACGTGATGAAGTTCCAAGAACATATGCACATGTGTTGGGAATTGCTGTGCTGGAGAGGTCTTCGCAGCTATCCGAAGCGGTTCGAGGGGCTATATTGCTCTCAAACAGGGCTTTTGCGGAGAGTATATCCTCTATACAGCTCCTACCACCGGCACGGCGAGATCTATTGCAGAGCGAGCCGTCTGATGCGTATATGAACCTCTTCTATCGAGCAGCGGTGAGATCTGTGAGCTGGCCGGATGTTAATCTGTATCGTAGTTATGATGTATTCGAGACATTGGTTGATGATGTGACATCCGGAAGGTTGCGCGGGTCGGATGCAATTGAGAAGGCGCATAATAATTTGTAGGTATGAAAAACGTATATACAGCATTTTGGTCTCTTTCACTCCTCTTGTCTTTAGTGGGGGTAAGTGCGATGGTTGCATATGCAGCTCCACAGGCCAACTTCTATGCAGACCCTCCTTCTGCAGAAGTGGGGGAGGAGGTTCAATTCATCTCCACTTCTTCATATGATCCAGGAACATCACCAGAGGCATGGACATGGTATGTCGATGGAGATAAAGACAATACGTGGGGTGGGCGGGATGAAGAGTACTCCATTTTTCCCTACACATTCTCTTCTCCGGGAAATCATCCTGTTACCCTCATTGTTCTTGATAGTGAAGGGGAGACCCATAGCATAACGCAAGCTATTAAGGTCCAGCAGGCATTGAATGTTGACTTTACTTTCGACCCCGAGAATCCTCAAGCCGGAGAAGTTATATCCTTTGAAGAGGATATCTCGTATTTTGGTGATACAAGTGACTTCAGATTCCAGTGGCAGTTCGACACAGAAGGGTCTGTACAATATGGATCTGGACGCAGTGAACAACATGCTTTTTCGAATCCAGGTGAGTATGGGGTGAAGCTCTTAGTTACAAGTTTGGAAGACGATAGAGCAGCAGAGACAACAAAAACAATTGTTGTTGGATCAAAAAGTACTGACTCCAGTGGGGCTGGTGTGACAGATATCGATACACCGAAATATGATGTAAATACTGATTACGGAAAGGGTGGACTTGTACCTTGCAACGGGATCGATTGTGACTTTAATAGCTTTATAGAGCTCTTAAATCGTGTTATTGAATGGATATTCTATACCGCAGCGGTAGTAGCGACTGTTATGTTTGCCTACGCGGGATGGCTCTATATGTCTTCCGGTGGGAGTCCACAAAAGATATCCACAGCTCACAATATTTTTAAGAAAACGGCAATAGGGCTTATAATAATAGCGTTGGCGTGGTTGATCGTGAATACGATAACAGCATCGCTTCTAGATACAGAAAATGGTTTTTGGACAATACTTGGATAATAGAATAGTAGCTAAACTTACCACAGCCTTTGTTGTTGGGATTTTTGTTTTGTTCGCGGGCCTTTCATTTGTGTTTGCTGCAGATCCTGTCGCAAAGATTGGCATTGTTAGTCAGGATGGATTAAATATTTCATTTACCGGAGAAGCATCTGAAGATCCAGATGGTGGAGAAGAAATTAATGGATGGACGTGGACTTTTACCGGTCCAGGTATTAATGGGACTGATACAGACACAGGAGAACGAGTCACATATAGGTTTCCAGAAGAAGGAGAATACCTTGTAACGCTAACGGTGACTTCAATTAATGCAGACGGGATCACTGAAAGGAGTGCGGAATACACTGAGCCTATAGTTGTTGATCCTGATGAACCCGCACATATTGTGGGGAGACTCACAAACCCACTTGGTAGTATAAGTACCATACCTAAATTCCTGGAGGCTTTATTGGACAGAATAGTTCAAATTGCCATTCCAATAATTATTATATTTATCATCTATTCCGGCTTCCTCTTCCTAGTGGCACAGGGTAATCCAGAGAAGATTTCAAAGGCAAAGAAGACATTGATGTGGACATTGATCGGAGCCGCAGTGATAATTGGGGCGGATATTCTTGCAAAAGTTATTGTTGGAACCATAACTGACTTAGGACAATGATAGATTTTATAACCAATCTTATTTTTCCCAATATTGCTCACGCCGCAGAGTGTTCTACACCTCCGTGTAATTTAACCGATCTTGTCTTTATCGTATTTGATCTTATAGAACTTGCCGTTCCTCTCATCTTTGCATTGGCTATCCTCTTCTTCCTCTGGGGAGTATTTAATTTTATATTCATAAATCAGAACAATCCCGAGAAACGTGAAGAGGGAAAGAAGTTCATGATCTGGGGTATTATGTCGATTTTTGTAATGGTATCTTTATGGGGGATAGTTAATCTTCTCTCTAATACATTCTTCGGAGCTACGCCTGATGGTCTTCGGGACAATGTACTTGAGACAAGACCTGATGATAATTTTCGAGACCGTGCAATTGATTGTGGTGTGGGAAGTGACATCTTTGGAGACGAATGTGATTAGAGCTTATCCACACGTACCCTTGCTCAGTAGCCACTATTTTTTTATCATGTAAAGTATTGATCGGCCCATGCTATAGGCTTATCTTACATTAACAATTACATTGATTATTTACTTACAATGAAAAAATTAGTATACACGCTTGCGTTTACAGTATTCGCAGCACCATCTGTTGCATCTGCGCAGGGACCCACGATTGAAGGTATCTTCTTCTGGATCCAGGACATCATTAACTTGCTTGTCCCAATCATTATTGCAGCTGCGGTACTTCTATTCCTATGGGGGGTACTTCGCTACATCCTAAAGTCAGGAGAGCCGGAAGAGCGAAAGAAAGCACAGCAGACAATGATTTGGGGTATTATCGGAATCTTCGTTATGGTTTCCGTTTGGGGAATTGTGAATATTCTGGTTAACACCTTCAATCTTGACAGCGCTGCTCCAGAAGGGAACATTGAAGATCTCGTAGATTTACCACTCGGTGACTTCGGGCAAGATCTAGAGGGGACAGAACGATGTTCTGATGCATCTGAGGTCAGACACGTAGATGGACCTCGACGTGGTGATTGTCTCGATGAATGTGCAACTGATTATGTGCGATACATCGGTGACTTCTGTCGATATCGACCTTAGTAGCACTTCTTAATGTCACTTGATCGCATCATCGACAATCTCTTTACCGTTATCATACAGCCGCTCATATTGCTTCTCTTTGCGGTTGCGGTGGTACTGTTCCTGTTTGGAGTGTTAAAGACACTTGTAAAGGGTGGAAGTTCGGAAGCACGAGAGACAGGACGGAAGCATATCACATGGGGGATTGTTGGTATGGTGATCATGGTGAGCGCATGGGCTATAGTGCGCATCCTCGAGAATACACTCCGTTAATTCTTGGGTAAATAAAGAAGGCCAGAGTGACTCGACTGAGTCTCTCTGGCCTTTTTGCTCAGTCTTCCGCGATAAACAGCAAGCTGTCACCGGTGGAAGAATATACTGAGAAGTAAGGTACTGCGCACGTTACCGTGTCCTTCTTTTTTCGCTCTTCGATGAATTCCCCGAGCGAGGTGAAATTGTTCGGATCACCGCAATGGCTGATCTGAATCAACTCCTTGTTCTTCTCGCTTGCGCCGAGACGAGTTTCTCCGATCAACCATGCGTGCTTCACGGTATCTTGTGTTGCCCACAAGTGGGGTACACCCCGCCCTTTCTCAAAGGGGTTGTAGGTCGGATTGACTCGCACTCTCTGGACTCGGTCTTCGGACGGGCATTCTTTTGCCCTCATCTCCAGCGCGCGAGCACGGAGGTTCTGGCGATAGGCTACATCAAGGGGAGCGTGGTCCATCCATGCCGCTAACACCTTGTCGTTGTAGTCCGAGTTGCAGAGTACTTTCTCGTAGAGAGATTGAGCCTCCGCTTCACTCGATACAGCAGCAATTTCACCCTGAAACGCTGCGTCCATCGAGGCGTCGGTGGGATCTTGCCACCACGTCTCGTATACGGTAACGATGAGGAGCACCGCGAACGCAAAGGCCGTCAGTGCTTTCATTGCTTTCCCCGCTGCCTGAAAACCACGGTGGTTATTCGTTGCGAGGAATCCTCCGCAGATTGCGAGAATGATGATTCCGGTGAACATCATTTGATCCGTTGCCTTCGCCTGTTGAAAGGGTGTCAGGTTTAGGATCATGATGACTGCTGTGATGCCACCAATTCCTAGAGTAATCCAGGTTGCTGGGCTACTCACATTCGTCACGCGATTGAGGCTTTGTGGGTATAACTTTCTCCACGTTGCAAACAGCCCCCAGATTGCAAAGATTGCGAGTAGAACTAATCCAAATTCTTTCATTATTTATCCCCTCCGATTGGAATGGCTGTTCTGCTACCGTTTTCGTCTCCGAGTACAAGGGTAGATGCGTTCGTTTTTTCAATTGCTTCTGAGCGTCGGATATGTAGTCCCGCCCCTTTACCTCTCTTGAGGATGGCTTCATATTCAACATCTCGTGCATGTGCGTGCGCATCTCCGACTTGTCGGATCTTACTTGCCTCCGCTTTTCCTTCTTGCTCCATGCGGTAGGCGATCGTGGTTGCTTCTCGCATCTCCTCTTTGATCCCCCCTGACGGATCAACTGTTTGGAGATCGACTCGAAGGATACCGACGCGATACTGGTTGGCCCAGTATGATAGATTATCTTGCTTCGGGGCAAGGAGTTCCGTTGCTCCTGGAGGTACTACTTTTTTTCCTCTGAGGAACTTCATGATGACTTCATTCTGGGTTTTTCCTGTTGCGAGTTCTTCGTACTTGCAATGACCTAGGAACCCTCTTAAGACCGGACCTAATTGGTCGAACACTGTGCCCAACCACTCCGAATCTTTGATGTCGAAGATGGGGGTATAGGTGTTGAGAAGTCGCAAGGTTACAGAGAAGTGTGCTGTAACAGGAATTCCACTTGGCAGCTCTACATCGGCGACGATGCAGACCCGTACCATCTCATTTAAAGGTACGTGGTCGTATTGGACGGTCTGTGTTTCCTCTACGACGCTTGAAAGGCTATCACCACCTTGCTGCTTGTATTTGGTTTCAATTAGGTTGTACCGATGGGCCTGATGAATAGGCCATAGTCCAATGAGATAAAGACTCCTACGCCTCCCTTCTTGGGGTTTGACCAAGACGATATCGTGGGGAAGGGGATTGTTAAAGGAAAAGGTTTCCTTTTCCTCCAGCTTCCCTTTTTCTTCCTCCAACTTCTCCCACGCATCTTCTAATAACTCTTTGGGAAGATAGCCTTTATCCTCTGCTTCTTGTCGAAGCATCAGGTTATCGGCCGCCATTATAGTCCGACTATATCCGTCAAACCGCATGATGTTGATGGCTTGTTTTTCTCGGACAAATCCGAAAAAGACCTTGTTTTGAGCTAGTAGCCATAGGATTCCCCCCACGGCTATTGAGTAACCAGCTAACGATAGTGCTAAGAGCACCATATCGATCGTGTAGTCATCCATGGCAAACCTCCGTGTATATAAGAATTTCAAGATTCATTACGTGATTCCGCATACAATTATACAATATATATGTATGTATAGTCAAGTACTATATTGATATAAAAAATAGGGCTTGATAAAGCCCTATTGTATCCCGTGTCCGCTCGGAAGGACTCGAACCTTCGACCGTCGGCTTAAGAGGCCGCTGCTCTACCAGCTGAGCTACGAGCGGAGTACGCGAAATACTATACCTTGTTTAGCTCTTTTTCTCAATACATACCTCTATTATCCTGTCGTCTCGTTCTGCGATAGTATGAATGTATCTATGCTAAAGCCAGGTAAATGTGACAGCTGTGGAATCTCATCTTTCTACCATATCCAAACATGGTTGGATGAATGTATGTCAATGATACTGCCTTCAACTCCTCTTCCGCATACTCTCCTCTCATTTGCAGATACCCTTTTTGAGAAAGCTTTTCTTTCTCTGGGAATATTGAAAGAAGAAGAGGAAATTGATCTTTCTTCTATCCAAAAGCGTTCTGCTCTTTTTATCACAGAGGCACGAAATCGGGGAGTGAGAGTGGTGGGGCTGCGTGGTAGGTATGGGTATACAAATCAATTTAGAGTAGAGTTTGAAGACATCGTTGTGCGATTTGAAGGTTTTCCGTTGGCTGAACATATATCCTCTCGATTATTTGATCCAGATTGTAAACAGGAGACAAGAGAATTTTTGCAAGATGGCGGGTTCCTTGTTGTTGAAGGTCTGTCCTTCTCCTTGCTTCAGAGAGACGGAGCAATGAGATATGGAGAAAAGCTGGGATATCCGCTTGTGGTGAAGCCGCGACGAGGGTCTGTTGCTCAACATGTAACAACCGATATCCGTTCAAGGGATTCATTTGTTGGGGCAATACGACATGTTTTAGAATATTCTCCTCGGTTTATTGTCGAGCGGTATGTTGAGAATTCTTTCGTATATCGTGCGACTGTTATTGATTATGATTTTGTGGCATGTGTGAAGCAGGTTCCCGCACATGTAGTGGGGGATAGTTCTTCATCCATCAGGGATCTAGTAGTAGAGAAAAATCGAACGAGAGATGATGGGGGAGACTTCTTTCATTCTCTGGTTGTCGATGAGACAACAAAGAGGCTACTTGGAGAGCTGGGATACACACTCTCTTCTGTTCCCGAGAATGGTGAGCGTGTCTATCTCCAACGTGACCCCTTTATGAGACTCGGAGGTGATCTTGAAGAGGTGACAGGAGAGATGCATGGGGATAATAGGAGACTATTTCAGGATGTGGCAGAATATACCGGTATGCGTGTGGTTGGAATTGATATCTGTATACCAGACATATCAATTTCTTGGAAAAAACAGGAATGCGCAATTCTTGAGCTTAATAGTCTTCCGAGTATTGAAATGCATCATACTCCGTCTTCCGGTGAATCGCAGGATGTTGCAGGAGCACTTGTCGACCTCTTATTTAAATATTACTCATGATTTCTGTTGTATATATTTTAATAGCACTTGCGTTACTCCTCTTTCTAGTTGGGCTTGTTGTATATGCGGGAGAGGCACTTATACGTGGACACTCTCTCCCTACAAGCAAGAGAGCAACTGCGGAACTCATCCGCCTTATTAAAATATATACGTCTAAAGGTGGACGTATATATGATTTGGGGTGTGCTCAGGGAATATTATCTCTACGCCTCAAGCGCGCATGTGGGGATAGGGAAGTGATTGGGGTTGATATGAGCGGGGTACGTATCTTCTTTGCGCGACTGCGGGCACTACTCTTTAGAAGAGATGCCCATTTCTTAAGAGAAGATATATTCAACCTTGATCTGAGTGATGCTGATGTGATCTATACATATCTCTGGTATGATCTTATGCCTCCGTTGGAGAAGAAGCTGAAGAGGGAATTGAAAAAAGGGGCTGTTATTATCACAAATACTTCTCATTTCAGTGAATGGGAGCCAGTTGAAATTATCAAGACATATCACAAAGAAAGTGATCTACCGGATCACGATACATTGTTTGTGTATGTTAAGGGATAGGGTATTTGGTGCC